>DATFVF010000165.1:0-10183 GCA_035260465.1 Pseudolabrys sp.
GCGCCCAGCACGCTCCCGGTCGTATAGCGCGACTCCTCGCAGGCGAGGAAAATCGCAGGCCCCGCAATGTCTTCGCCTGAGCCGACGCGGCCCATCGGCACGCCCTTGCGGCGGCCTTCGTAGATTTCCGGATCGGCGTACATCGCTTCGGTGCCGGGCGTGCGGATATAGCCGGGCGTGATCGCATTGGCGCGGATGCCGTAGGGCGCCCACTCCATCGCCTGCAATTTCGTGAGCATGATGAGCCCCGCCTTCACCACGCTATAGGCGCCGGCCCAGTTGTACGGGAACAGGCCGGCGATCGAGGCGATGTTGACGATGATGCCGGATTTCTGCGCGATCATGTGCTTGGCGGCGGCCTGGCTGACGAGAAACGCGCCCTTGAGGCCGATGTTCACCGTCGTATCCCACGCCGCTTCCGGCAGCGCTTCGAGCTTTCCCGGCACAATCTTCATCGCGTTGTTCACGACGATGTCGATGCGCCCGCGTTCCTTGATGATCGTCTCGACCAGCCGGTGGATGTCGGCCGATTTGGCGACGTCGGCAACGACGGGAAGACTCTTGCTGCCGAGCGCCGCGGCTTCTTTGGCGGTCGCCTCCGCGGTGGCCGGGTCGACGTCATTGACGACGACATGGGCGCCCTCGCGCGCGTATGCGAGCACGATATCCCGGCCAATGCCGCGGCCGCCGCCGGTGACCAGCGCCACCTTGTCCTTCAATCTCACAAGATTCCCCCATAAGTTGTTTGAAATAAACCGGAAAAATCACGCTAAAGCGGTGGGGAGAACCCGACAAGCGCACGGCGGGCCTCGAAAATGGCGCCTGCGGATGCCATCTTTGCTATCGAGAGAATCGATCCGGCGGCCGAAGCCGCCCTTTACCGGACAACATGGCCGAGCCCAAACGTAACGACCCTGCGCCGTTGAACCCGCAACCTGTTGCGGGCGGCATTGCCGCGCGCGCGCTGGGCGCACGCAGCGCGGCCTATCTCGCGGACCTGAACCCCGAACAGCGCCAAGCCGTTGAAACCCTTGATGGTCCTGTCCTGGTGCTGGCGGGCGCGGGAACCGGAAAGACGCGCGTGCTGACCACGCGCATCGCGCACATCCTCAATCTCGGGCGGGCGCGGCCAGCGGAAATCCTCGCCGTCACCTTCACCAACAAGGCCGCGCGCGAGATGAAAAACCGCGTCGGCCAGATGGTCGGGCAAATTGTCGAGGGAATGCCGTGGCTTGGCACCTTCCACTCGATCGGCGTGAAGGTGCTCCGCCGCCACGCCGAGATGGTCGGCCTGAAGAGCAACTTCACGATCCTCGACGTCGACGACCAGATTCGGCTGATCAAAATGCTCTTAGAAGCCGAGAAGCTCGACGACAAAAGATGGCCTGCTCGGGTGCTCGCCATGTTGCTCGACGGCTGGAAGAACCGCGGGCTCACGCCCGAGCAGGTTCCCTCCGGCGAGGCCGCCACCTTCGCCAATGGCAAGGGCAAGAAGCTCTACATCGCGTACCAGGAGCGGCTCAAGACGCTCAACGCGGCCGACTTCGGCGATTTGCTGCTGGAGAACATCCGGCTGTTCCGCACGCACCCGGACGTGCTGCGCTCGTTTCAGGAGCGGTTCAAATTCATCCTGGTGGACGAGTATCAGGACACGAACGTCGCGCAGTATTTGTGGCTCAAACTGCTGGCGCAGACGACGAGTGGGCCGGCGATTTCTCCCAGCGCCGCAGTCACCTCTCCCCAGCGGGGAGAGGTCGACGCGCGGAGCGCGTCGGGTGAGGGGGAAGGTGATGATCGAGAGTCACTTACCCCCTCACCCCAACCCTCTCCCCAATGGGGAGAGGGAGTCCCGCCGAGTTTGCCGCCTGCGACATCGCAATCCGCAATTCAGCAACGCCACCCGAAAAACATCTGCTGCGTCGGCGATGACGACCAGTCGATCTACGGCTGGCGCGGCGCGGAGGTCGATAACATCCTGCGTTTCGACCACGACTTCCCCGGCGCCAAGGTCATCCGCCTCGAGAGAAACTACCGCAGCACCGGCCATATTCTCGCCGCCGCCTCGCACCTCATCGCGCACAATGAAGGCCGCCTCGGCAAGACGCTGCGCACCGAAGACGTGCTGGGCGAGAAGGTGCAGGTCACCGGCGGCTGGGATAGCGAAGAAGAAGCCCGCACCATCGGCGAGGAGATCGAGCAGCTGCAACGTGTGGCGCGCGAACAAGGCCTCGACCACCCGCTCGACGAAATCGCCATCCTCGTGCGCGCCTCGTTCCAGATGCGCGAATTCGAAGACCGCTTCATCCAGCTCGGCCTGCCCTATCGCGTCATCGGCGGCCCTCGATTCTACGAGCGCGCCGAAATCCGCGACGCCCTCGCCTATCTGCGGGTGATCGCGCAGCCGGCCGACGATCTCGCCTTCGAGCGCATCGTCAACGTGCCCAAGCGCGGCCTCGGCGACGCCACGGTGCAGATGCTGCACGATTACGCGCGCAAGAAACGCATCCCGCTCAGCGAATCCGCCAGCGCCCTCTCCGCCACCGACGAGATGAAGCCGAAGCCGCGCATGGCGCTCCGCGATTTGATGGCGAGCTTCGAGCGCTGGCGCGCCAAAAAAGACTCGATGCCGCACACGGAGCTGGCCGAAATCGTGCTCGATGAATCCGGCTACACCGACATGTGGCAGAAGGACCGCTCCGCCGACGCCGCCGGCCGCCTGGAAAACCTCAAGGAGCTGGTGCGCTCCATGGAGGAATTCGAGAACCTGCAAGGTTTCCTCGAGCACATCTCGCTGGTGATGGACCGCGAAGGCGCGGAGGCCGAGCAGGCCGTCAACATCATGACGCTGCATTCCGCCAAGGGGCTGGAATTCGACACCGTGTTCCTGCCCGGCTGGGAGGAAGGCCTGTTCCCGCATCAGCGCTCGCTCGACGAGACCGGCCGCGCGGGCCTCGAGGAAGAGCGCCGCCTCGCCCATGTCGGGCTCACGCGCGCGCGCAAGAGCGCTAGGATTTATTTCGCCACCAACCGGCGCATCCACGGCCTGTGGACCTCAACCGTGCCCTCGCGCTTCCTCGACGAGCTGCCGGAGGCGCATGTGGAGGTGAAGGAGGCCGCGGGCGGCACCGGCGGCTTCGGCATGTCGGGCTACGGCGCCTCGCGCTTCGACGAGATGAACTCATTCGGCTCCAGCTACACCACGCCCGGCTGGCAGCGCGCACAGGCGCGCAAGGGAAAGGGCGGTTTCTCTGACAACGGCCAGCCCCGCTTTGTACCGGATGGCGTTTATGATGAGAGCGGCGAGCCGGACTCCGATCACCTCTCCCCTCGGGGGAGAGGTCGCGCCGCAGGCGCGGGTGAGGGGGCGCGAGCTTCTTCCCGCCGCAACAAGCCTCTCATCATCGAAGGCGAGCTGGTGGCGAAATCCACCGGCACAACGTCATCCTTCACAATCGGCGAGCGCGTGTTTCACCAGAAATTCGGCAACGGCAACGTGGTGGCCGTCGACGGCAACAAGCTCACCATCGCCTTCGACAGAGCGGGCGAAAAGCGCGTGGTGGATAGTTTTGTGGATAGGGTGTGAGGGCGAAATGAGCATTCTATTACTTCAGTGACGCGATCAATTTTTCATATGCCTTTTTAATCTCTCCGTATTCTTTCCAAGGTCCAAGACCGTCTCTTTTTTTGGCCAGTCTTTTTCAAATTTTTCCAATTGTTTCCGACTCAGCTGCGATTTGATAATTGACTCTAAATTGTCACTCGCGACAATTTCCTCCATCATATCGGAAAAGAGGCAAATCGGGGGGAGGAGCAATTCTATCTTGGTATCGATGAGGGCGAACAGATTGACTACGGATTGGCACCGACGCAGTCGAAATTATTTCTTCATAGCCTACGGACGAGCATTAAAGGAGCCGGCCAACGGAAGATTGCCAGAGCGAGCGGCATTTCGCGGCGGACAATATCCCGCTTTATGCAAGGCAGGAACGTACGGAATCATATTGTTGAAAAGATTGTTTGCGCGATCCGAGTACATTAGACTTGCAATCATCGATTTAGGCGCCACGCGATATGGCCGAGCTCAAAGTACTGACAAAATCCAGCTGGCGCCAGTCGTTGAAACGACGAACGTTCAACCTCTGCAGCATACCACATGATGTCTGTGAACATTGTCGCATCGAGGATATGCAGTTGAGGCGTATGGCTATTTCGTTCGAGGATGGCAGCGCCTTGCCCCTAATGGATTTTAAAATAACCAGCGGACGAGAGATGTACATTCCGCGAAAAATAAGTAAGCAAATACTTGCATACAAAGCCAAGCACCCAAGCTCATTCTATGATGTAAAAATATCGGGAAAGCTGTTGGCGAAAATCCAATCCGATGCACAAAACAATCGGGGATTCCGCACGCAATCGGACCGCTGTTGGGTCTTAGTATGTAATCCGAAAAAGTGGGCTATAGATCGTTTTTTTGAGGCCGGAATCGAATTCGATACTTGGGGAATTAGACCATTCGACCGGGAGCACTTTGCGCCTGGTCAATTTGCGATTGTCAGAGTGGGCGTCGACAGACGAAGCGAACGCGCGCGCGAGGGTAGACCAAAACTTGCGCCAGGCATTTACGCCTTATGCGAGATTATTAGCGAGGCCTTTCCCGGTACCGGCGCAAACGATCTATTTTGGGCGCGTGGCGCCGGTCGAAAGCCGGGTTGGCCAACTGTAAATATCAGGTATCTCAACAGCTACCAAGATCGGCCACTAACTATAAAAAAACTGACCGCCAAAAGGCCGAAGACCTCACCGCAGTTACTTAAGGGTTTTCAGGCCTCCTCATTCCCAATTTCAAAACAGGACTTTGAAGCCGTCCTGGTATTGCTGAAAGAAAATTTGCACGATTTATCAGATATGGAGGTTCCGGTAGTTCCAAATACAGCGGATCAGGTTGCGGACTTGGAAAAAAAATTTCGGACAGCAAGTCCGAAGCGCAAAGAGCGCGTCAGCCGTACAATCGAGCGCGGGCCAGTTGGTGCGATCGTTAAGCGCTTCAACAAATTTAAATGCCAAGTCTGTGAAGCTCTTGGATTATCACCGATAGGTTTCTTAAAGCGCACAGGCGATCCATATGTGGAAGCTCATCACGTGATGCCAGTATCAAAAGGTCAAATCGGGTCACTCGCCGCATCGAATATTTTGACGGTGTGCGCAAACCACCATCGCGAGATGCACTACGGAAATGTTGCGGTGAAAATAAATAAGTCAAAATTTGTACTTAAGTTTCCTGCGAGGCGCATAGAAATAAGTCGATGCAATCTTGCAAGCGTAGTCTCTGCGCCGGGTGCATGATCATGTCTATTACACCAGCGAATTGAAGCCAGGCTTATGGCAGAAACGTTTGCAGGGATTATCGAGGAAATCGATAGGTTCTCCATTCCATCGCGGATGGAAAAATTCCTCGTCCGTGAACGCCCCCCATCTACAGCCGATCAGACACTTGGTTTCTATGCTTACGGGTACGAAAGGGCGTTCGACATAATCGCGACTGTGTTTAAGCAGAAGTGGCGAAACGGCGATTATTTGCAGTTTCCGCTGTTTTATCTGGCGCGGCACTCGATCGAGCTGAGCCTAAAAAATGCGATAGAGGATTTTGCGAGCTACACCGGCGATCCTTCGGCCGACCTTGGCCATAACTTGTCGCGGCTTTGGATTGAGCTAAACCGACAATTTAGGCTTGCGGGAATGCCTGAAGAGGATAGTTGGGGCGTACACTGCGCCAAGCTCATTGGTCATATTCACGAAATAGATCCGACCGGCGAGGCTTTCCGGTACCCGCACAATATGCAAGGCCGAACGTTCGCGTATACCCGCGTCAGCTTTGATGGGCTGGTAAAGGCGCATAACCACCTAACGGGCTACTGCAGCGCATCGATCGATATGTTGAGCGAGTATCGCAATTATTGAAAATGCAGCCGGGGCGGGGAATATTATGAGACGGCTTTGGCATCCGGTGACGTTATTTGCGCTGTTATTAGCGATGCAGAGCATCGCCGTAAAAGCGGCAGACATAAATGTAGAGAAAATGCCACGTTCGAAAAATGAAGGCGAGTATCGCAACTACCCTGACGTATACCGCATTCAGATAACTGGAGAGCTTAAAAAAAATGATAATCAAAAATTCAGTGATGCGGTTAGCAAGCTGCTCCCGCTTTTCGGGATAGTAATACTCGATAGTCCCGGAGGCGAGTTATCTAGTGCGCTCGCGATAGGAAAAGAGATAAAGCTTAGAGGTTACTCCACAGTCGTAAAAGCGAGAGATACATGCGCTTCAGCCTGCGCTCTCGTCTGGTTGGCTGGTGACACTAGATATATGGAGCCGTCCTCAAAAATTGGCTTTCACGCAGCGTCTGTAATGAAAGGGAACGCCGCTGTGGAGAGTGGGTTTGCCAATGCCTTGGTGGGTGCCTACTTAGACCGACTCGGCCTCACTACAGAGGCAATTGAATACATTACCAGGCCGTCGCCTTCCGATGTGCAATGGCTTTCAATCAGACATGCGATGTTACTCGGGATTAACGTAACTATTTCGAGTGAGATTAATTCGCAAAAATGAAACGACATCAAACCAGTTTGCGAATGCTTTATTTTGGTTTGGCGATAGCGTGTGCGACCGGAAACGCGGGCGCACAGAACCCAGCCCCCCTCCGCGAGAATTTTCCGGTAGTGAATAGAGGCGTAATAGAATTTTTTAAAATCAAAAATAGCGGAGATTTTGACGGATTTGTTACAGAAATCAAAAAGTGCTGGGCAAATATTGAAATTAGAAAAACACAAGAAGCAATCGCATTTTGTTTTTCACTTGATTATTCAACTAGCACTTTCGATGAATTGGCTGCAACGAGAACGAATGTACCGCAATCTGATTTCACAAAAATTGAGAAAACACTCACCCGCGTTAATAAGGCTCTGAAAGAATTAAAGGATGACCAAGACAAAAGAGGGCAGCTTATTTCAGGTTGGACTATCGCTGCCAATACGATGCTGCCGTTTTATGCGAAGAGAAATGGAAATACCGCGCCGATAGCTAGTAAAACAGAGAACGAGATTCTATTTTCGAGAGTCAGGGATGCAATCATCGGAATCGTCAAAAGTCAGAACATTTTGCAGTTTCAGAAATTTGAACACCTCATGACACCAAATTTGAATGGTGAACCCATAGAAGTCGTTTGTGGAGAAATTAAAATACAAAGTTTGTCTAGCGGAAAGGTAGGTGTTCGTCCGTTCGCATATTTCTTAGCCGATAGGACTTCTTATTATGATAGCGGCTTACCAGGCGCTGACGACTTGGATGCGTACGTGATCAAGAATTTTTGCGGTTGAGTCGTCGAGCCGTACCAAAATTGCCGAGTATGAAAGCCAGAAAGATCGCTAGTAAGAAAATATCAGTTGCGATCTGGATGCCCACGATCATGTCGGCGCCCTGCGGGTAACCAATCGTTCCAAATACCAATATGGCCTTAAAGAGAGCTTCGCCGGGCTGTTTGTCGAGCATCCAACGGTACCAAATCGCAAAGGTAAAAACCACTTGAGCGACGTTAAAAATGAAGAGCAACAGCGTTCGCTCGGCTGAAATAGGCGGCCCGAATACCTTGGAGAGGAAGACGACATTCGCCATATTAATAATTGTGCCAGCAAGAATAAAACTCGCAAAACACGCACTTAGTAACGGTGCGCAATCCGAAAAGTTGAGGACAGCCGCTAACAGAATAGTCATCCCGACAACGTACAAGTCCGTTGCCCAGTAGGTGTCAACCCGCCGACGTATGTAAGTTATAATCCACTCTGATAAAATGTGCTTCGAATAAAAAAGTCCCAGGTCGAAAATTCGCTCAATACCGACTAATTTATTCGAAGCGTGAATTTTTCTGAGCTCATTTGAAAAATTTGTCATGTAGGCCCCTGCGCTCGCCTCTGAAATAACAATGCGACCCTATGTCGTGTAGAATCGTGGTAATTGCCTAGCCATGGCAAGGCATCCACGACAGAAAGCCGTACCAGTCTTTCCCTCTGGGCGGCAGGCATTGGGTCCTTTGCCAAAGGACATGGCCAAAAAAAGTAACCCGTCCACCGCAAAGCTTCGATTCCGCACCCGGCTGTGCTTTCACCTGTTCTGGAATGGATTTATCTCACCAATTTTTAATGCTGCGGCGCTGTTTCAATTTATTGCACAAGCCATTGGGTTTTGGGCGCTGTTCATTCTTTTCGGCCCAAAAAAGCTAACCGAAATGACGACTGGCGCGGCGGCTGCCTTTGCTGGATTTGCCGGGGCAATGGTGTGCTGGACGGCTATCCAAGCATTTCTTGCCCCAATGCGAATCCAAAAAGAGGAAAAATCCATCGGCACTTGGCAAGGGAATCGTTTTGTCTTTAACGAGGCACGTAGGGTCTTTACCACTGAATGGTCGCCTGCCGACAACGGCACGTACCAGACGATCGTTATCCCTGACGTTGAATCCGATGCATTGGTAGATTATCGAATCGACATCGATGGGCCCGCGTCCCGATTGAATTGTTTGATTTTGGGCGCTTACTACTTCAGCCCCGTGCAGGAAATAGTGCGATCGACGCGGTTTGCGCCCAGCGGCAGGGTCAGACTGAAAAAAGATCATTCGGTTACGCTACATTGCTTTTCGAAGCCCGATACTGTTCCTGCTATTGTGCGAGTGTATATTTTGGCGTGGGAAGTCGACCACAAGATTCTTCTCGATTATACAGATCTTAGTGGCGATAGC
The DNA here is from genome assembly GCA_035260465.1 of Pseudolabrys sp. GTDB lineage: Bacteria > Pseudomonadota > Alphaproteobacteria > Rhizobiales > Xanthobacteraceae > Pseudolabrys. The sequence continues at coordinate 8,787 of DATFVF010000165.1, forward strand.
CGTGTCGTGCTGGCCCCACCCGCATCTTAGCGGCTAGTAACGACCTTATACGGTCAGCATGGCACCGAAGATGGTTTTGGGTAATCCGCCGAAATCTCATGGTCCACAAAATGGCAGCCTACTTCTTATTGGAGGAAGCCTTACTGGCAGCCGCATAATTCACGAAGTGGCAGCGTCGCTTGCTGGAAATCCATCGCGGTGGGTGATTATTCCAACTGCTGCCGGAGACTCCCAACTGGATGTCGCGGCGAATCCAAATAACCTAGTGAATATTATTGGACAGCCATCCAAAATTCTCCATACGCGAAACAGAGAGGAAGCTAACACCGAAAAATTTGTGGCCCCGCTTCACGACGCTACCGCAGTTTGGATCCAAGGAGGCCGCCAATATCGTTTAATGGATGCGTATGATGGCACACGTACAATTACAGAGTTACGGAAAGTTTTAGATCGAGGAGGGCTGATTGCTGGTACATCCGCTGGCGCAACGATCCAAGGCTCTTATCTCGTGCGCGGGGCGCCATCCGATGATAATTCGATCGTGATGTACCCTGGGAGAGAAGAGGCATTCGGCTTTCTCTCCAATGTCGCAGTCGATCAACACGTGGGCTCACGCAATCGTGACTCCCATCTCTCTGCGGTGGTGCAGAGATATCCTCATTTACTCGGCGTGGGTATTGACGACGAAACGGCAATTTTTGTCAGAGGCAATACGATGCAGGTGATAGGCCAAGGTCGTGTCTTAATCACCGACGGACAAAATTACGGTGGTGCGCCATTTCACGTGCTGCGACACGATGATCAATATGATCTCGTCAGGTGGTCGAAGCTCTGATAGTCGAAACCTAACTATTACCTTTCCACCAAGTCGTCAGATTTATATCGAGACCACCAGGTATCGATTTAGCTAATTCCGGTCCAATTTTTCCAAGAGTATCTGCGGCCCATTGAAAATCGTTGGGCGAGACTATTTCAACGATGACTCGATTGTGCATTTGCTTCACTTTCGTCACGGTTGCCCGCGTCCCAAGGTTTCCCTTAAGCGCGTCACACACGCGACTCTCAACCTCGTTGAGAGATGACCCATCACCATTCGCCACAACAATCCTCCACCATGAATTCCTCCAGCTCGCCTTTTACCAAGGTGGGCCTACTTTGGCAGTTATCGCTATACCCCCTAGCGATGCGCCTAGTGGGTTGTAAAGTTGTAAATTACACACAACGGCAATGATCGCGTGCGAGACTCGTGAGGGACACCGCTGCTCTTGCCAACAATCTAATTCCGTCCGGGCCCCGCGCGACTGGGTACCTCCTGAGCCAATCCCAACCAAACGTCCTGCACGCTTCGCAACCGCTCTTGCGCGGCCTCGGCCACGCGAAGGATCGCGCTCCCCTCC
>DATFVF010000166.1:0-16941 GCA_035260465.1 Pseudolabrys sp.
GCCGAACCTGACCCGGCCAGGCAAATCGCTTGAGTGCCTAAAGGCTTAGCGAACTTGGTGCAGTTGTCGGGTGAGGGACAAACAGGGGATGGCACCGGTGACACTGTCGCCGACTCGCCCTACGCTGGCCCTTGAAAACCCTGCCGGTGCCAGGTCCGCCGCATCTCCTGGGTCTGTAGGGTTTCGGCCGGCCCGGGAGCGGTGCGAGTGGCCTCCTCATGCTGCCGCTTCCGGCCGGCCACCAATTGGGTGATTGCGTCTGCTAAGGCCGGACGATCGCCCAGCCCTTTTCGCTGAGTTCGACCAGCGTGACCACACCTGCCTTCACACGCTCGGCATTTTCGACCAGCGGCGGCTCTTTGCCCTCCGTGCGGGTCATCGCCTCGAGCGTGTTTTCGCAGGCCATGAAAGAAACGTTAGGCATGCCTTGCTTGAACGATTTCAGCCGCGGCTTTACAGGGGAGGTATCCTCACGCAGCATGTGGAGCCCGGCATTGAAGGCGACAATCTGGATATCGATCTCTTCGCCTTTGTCGGAGTAATATTTTGACACGTTCGTGGCGACGTTGAGAACGGCGTTCATCTTGGCCGGGTCATTGTCGCTGATCTGGAGCGCGAGCTTGTGCTTTTCGGCGGCGCCGGCCTGCGCGCAGGCGAGCGGCAAAAGTAACAAGGCGATAAAGAGCGTGCGAAGCATCGTAGATGCCTCCGCAATCACTTGATTTTGGATTCGCTATACTCGACGTGTTTTTTCGCGATCGGATCGTATTTTTTCTTTTTCATCTTGTCGGTTTGCGTACGCGAATTTTTCCGGGTCACATAGTAGTGACCGGTGCCGGCGCTGGAGACCAGCTTGATCTTGAGACTGGCGGCTTTGGCCATGGAGTTTTCCTTAAGTCGTCTCGTGCGGTGGCGGGGATGCCTTTGGCGCGGAAACTAGCGCCGAAGCGGCAAATGTCAAGAAAAGCACTGTTTTCGAATGTTTACAGCAGTTCCCGGAAGAATTGCTGGTCGACCATGAAGTAATAGGGCACCGGAAGTTGGTGGCCCATGCCGGATTCCACCCGCGCCAGCAACTCCTCCAAAACAATGCCTGTGATCGTCGGCATATCGAGATGGGTTGCTTCTTCGATCGGCACCCAGGTGAGTTCGACCAGTTCTGAATCCGGCCCAACCACACCCTCGATGGTGTGGGCTATTGCCGATGCGTCTGCAGTCAGAAAGCGCGTGTCGAACCGGCGCGGCCGCCGCGGCGGCGTAACAGCACGCGCGACGAAATGGATCTGACCGAGGTCGGGGTGCACCTTGGCCTTTGCAAACTCGGTCCAGATTTCGCCGGGCACCGCCGGAGGCTGGTCGCGTTTCACGCCGAGCAGAAGGCCGGTTTCTTCCGCGGTTTCGCGCACTGCCGCCAGCGCAAAGGCGCGCGCAAATTCGGCATTAGGTTCTGAAACCTGCACCATGAGTTTCTTCTGGGTGTCCGGATGCAGCTCGCTCAATGCGGTCATCAGCCGGTCCATGGGTTCGATGCGGCCGCCCGGAAAGACGAATTTCCCCGGCATAAACTTGTGCCCGGCGTGGCGGCGCCCAAGCAGCACCTTCGGCTTGGTCCCGGAGCGGTCGATCAGCATCAACGTCGCGGCGTCGCGCGGTTCGCTGTCAGGAAATGACGTGTCGCGCTCTGACTTTGTCATGCGCTCAGCCCAAATTTTTCCGAGGTCTTTCGTCATCGTCCCTTCCGTCGCTTGCCGCGATGGCGGTTTGGCACGAAGCGATCGTTCGGCCGCATTTCTTGGCGCGCGCGCCGGCTCGGGCGCCCAGCCCGCCCTTCCGACAACAGTTCGAAGCGGAGTGCCCCGGCAACCGGCGCGGCTTCTACCAGCTTAACCGTCACCGGGTCGCCGAGGCGGTAGGTCTCGCCAGAGCGCGAGCCGACCATGGCGTGCCCTTTTTCCTCGTAGCGGAAATATTCGTCGCCAATGGTTCGCGCGGGCACGAATCCATCCGCGCCAGTCTCGCGCAATTTTACGAACAGTCCTGCTCGGGTAACGCCGGAAATGCGGCCGTCGAATTGCGCGCCGATGCGATCGGCAAGGAAATGCGCAATCAGGCGGTCGTTTGTCTCGCGTTCGGCCAACATCGCGCGACGCTCGGTAGCGGAAATCTGTGCGCTGACTTCGGCCAGGGCTTTCTGGTCGGTGCTTTCGGGCAGGCCGTCGGATCCAAGCTTCAACGCACGGATCAGGCCACGATGCACGATCAGATCGGCATAGCGGCGGATCGGTGAGGTGAAGTGCGCATAGCGGCGAAGATTGAGGCCGAAGTGACCGTAGTTTTCGGCTGAATACTCTGCCTGCGCCTGCGTGCGCAAAACAATCTCATTGATGAGTTGCTCGGCATCCCGGCCCTTCACGCGCGCCAGGATACGATTGAACGCTTCGGGCTTGAGCGCGCCGCCTTTGGCGAAAGGGATGTCGAGGGTCGCCAAAAACTCGCGCAGCGCCTGCACCTTTTCGATCGCGGGTTCGTCGTGCACGCGATAGATGAGGGGGCAGCGCGCACGTTCGAGCGTTTCGGCGGCCGCGACATTCGCGAGGATCATGAATTCCTCGATCAGCCGGTGCGCTTCCAGCCGCTCGACGGTCATCACGCGGTCGACGGTGCTGTCGCCCTTAAGAACAATCTTCCGCTCTGGCAGATCGAGATCGAGAGGTTGTCGCTCGACACGCGCCCGCGCCACCGTCTCGTAGGCCGCATAAAGTGGCGTGAGCATTGGCTCGACCAATCTTTCGGTATCCTCATCAGGACGTCCGCTGATCGCCAATTGCGCCTGCTGATAGGAAAGTTTTGCGGCCGAACGCATAAGGATGCGGTGAAAAGTGTGCGACCGCTTGCGGCCATCGGCGCCGATCACCATCCGCACGGCGAGGGCGGCACGGTCCTCGTGCGGTCGCAACGAGCAGAGATCGTTCGAAATGCGCTCCGGCAGCATCGGCACCACGCGGTCCGGGAAATAGACCGAGTTGCCACGTATGAGCGCTTCGCGGTCGAGCGCAGAGCCCGGGGTTACGTAGTGGGAAACGTCGGCGATGGCGACATTGACGATAAAACCGCCGTGGTTGTTCGAGGTCGTATCCCGCTCGGCCTGGACGGCGTCATCATGGTCTTTGGCGTCGACGGGATCGATGGTGACAAAAGGAACGTGGCGCCAGTCTTCGCGGCCGTGGGGTGTCGCGGGTTTGGCGGCGTCAGCTTCGAGTTGCGTCTCACGGCGGAACACGGAGGGGATGCTATGCGCGTGAATCGCGATCAGGCTGACTGCGCGTTCGCTTTTGAGGGAGCCAAGACGCTCGACGACGCGGCCGGTTGGCAGACCCAATCGCGGTGCCCGTGATGTTTCGACCGCGATGAGATCGCCATCCTCGGCGTCAGCGGTCGCGCCGGCGGGAATTACGAGTTGTTTGCCGATCATTTTCTTGTCGACCGGTTCGAGCCGTCCGCCGCCATGCGCAACTTTATGGAAGATTCCGAGCACCCGATGTTTGGGATGATCGATAATCTTGATGATGCGGCCGCGATAATGGACGTCGTCTTCCGTCTCGATTTCTTCCACCCGCAGAAGTACGCGGTCGCCGATTCCCGCGGCTTCGCCCGGCCCTGCCTTACGCGGCGTGTGAATGCGGATTTTCGGAGCGGCGCCACGGGCGTCCTCGTCCCATTCGTCCGGCGTGGCGACGAGATCGCCGTCACTGTCGCGCGCGGTGACGTCTGCGAAGACGGTGGAGGGCAGGGCGCCGGCATGGTGCAGCTTCTTGCGCCGCTTTTCGATCGAACCTTCGTCGGCGAGTTCACGCAGCAGACGCTTGAGGTCTGCGCGGAGCGCGTTTTTCAAACCGAATGCGCGAGCGATTTCGCGGGTGCCGACTTTGCCGGGATTGTTGCCGATGAAGGCGAGGATGTCGGCCTTTGAGGGAAGGGAGGGTGCTTTATTAGCGTGTTTTTTCAAAATAACAGTCCTGCGCCAAAACGGCGCGATTGAACGCAATGTAATGTTTAGAACTCGGCATCGCTAGTTATTCGGCGGCCGAGATTTTGGCAGCCTTTTTCGCCGCCTTCTTGCGCGGCTTGGCGGCTTTCTCGGCCGTATCCGCCGTTTCGGCGGCTTTCTTCTTGCGGCCCTTTGGCGCTTCCGATGACTCGCCGGCCTTCTTGCGGCCAGCCGCACGCCGCGGCTGTGAGCCGAGCTGATCGGCGCGGGCATCGAGCAGCACGATCGCCTCGGTCAAGGTAATCGTCTCCGGCGTCTTATCGCCGGTGATGGTTGCGTTGATGCCGTTATGGCTCACGTAAGGCCCGTAGCGGCCATTCTTGACGACAACCGGCCCGCCTTGGTCGGGGTGTTCTCCCAAAACCTTGCCAGGATCGGCGCCGAAGCGGCGACCTTTCTTCGGATTGGCTTTCTTCTCGGCGACCAGGGTGACCGCACGATTGAGGCCGATGGTCAGCACGTCGTCGCCGTCTTCCAGATTCGCGTAGGTCTTACCGTGCTTGACGTAAGCACCGAACCGTCCAATGCCGGCGAGAATTGGCTCGCCGTCTTCGGGAGACAGCCCGACTTCGCGCGGCAGGGCGAGCAAACCGAGCGCCTTTTCGAGATCGATGTCGTCGGGCAAAACGCCTTTCGGAACGCTGGCGCGCTTGGGCTTCTCGACTTCCTGTTTCTTCTCGCCCTTCTTTGGCTTCGGCGGCTTGATCTGCTCACCGAGCTGCAAATAGGGACCGAAACGACCGCCGCGCAGCGTCACCTCAAGGCCGGAGGCCGGGTCTTCGCCCAACACCTTTTTGCCCTGAACGCCGTCGGCATTGGGCGTGATCTGCCGCGTGAAATTGCATTCCGGATAATTCGAGCAGCCGACGAAGGCGCCGAAACGTCCGGTCTTCAGCGAAAGCTGACCGGTTTCGCATTGCGGGCATTTCCGTCGGGGCACGCCATCGGTGCGTTCCGGGAAAATATGCGGCTCGAGTAGATCGTTGAGCGCGTCGAGCACGACGCGATTGCGCACTTCCTTGATCTCGTTGACGGAGCCGACGAACTGCTCCCAGAACTCAGCGAGCACGGCGCGCCACTCGATCTTGCCTGCTGAAATTTCGTCGAGCTTTTCTTCGAGACTCGCTGTGAAATCGTATTCGACGTAGCGCGTGAAGAAACTTTCGAGGAAAGCGACGACGACGCGGCCTTTGTCTTCCGGAATGAGGCGCTTCTTGTCGATGCGGACATAACCGCGGTCCTGCAGCACCTGCAGAATGGAGGCATAGGTCGAAGGACGGCCGATGCCGAGCTCCTCCATCCGCTTGACCAACGCGGCTTCTGAAAAGCGCGGCGGCGGCTCGGTGAAATGCTGCGACGAGTCGATCGCCTGCTTGTTGAGCAACTCGCCTTCCGACATCGCCGGCAGACGGCGTGACTCATCGTCATCGGCCGTTTCGTCCTGGCCTTCCTGGTAAAGAGTCAGGAAGCCATCGAACTTCACCACTTGCCCGGACGCGCGCAGCTCAATGTTCCGCGAGCCTGCCGTGGCAACGATGTCGACCGTGGTGCGCTCGAGCTCCGCGGATTCCATCTGGCTTGCGATCGCGCGATTCCAGATCAGCTCGTACAGCCGCGCCTGGTCGCGATCGACATATTTTGCGACTTCTGCGGGCGTGCGGCTTGCACTGGTCGGGCGCACCGCTTCGTGCGCCTCCTGCGCATTCTTCGACTTGTTGTGATACTCGCGCGGCGAAGCGGGAACGTACTCCTTGCCGTAGTTGCGTCCCAGCATTGTGCGGATGTCGGCAATCGCCTCCGGCGCCATGTCAATGCCGTCGGTGCGCATATAGGTGATCAAACCGGTGGTCTCGCCGTCGAGCTCCACACCTTCGTAGAGCCGCTGCGCGAGACGCATGGCGATCGCGGGGGCGAAGCCGAGCTTGCGGCTGGCCTCCTGCTGCATTGTCGATGTGGTGAAAGGCGGCGGCGGGTTGCGGCGGGCGGGCTTGGCCTCAACACTGGCAATCTTGAAGGTCGCGGCCTCGAGGTCGCGGGTGAACGATTCAGCCTCGGCGCCGGAACCGATGTCGAGGCGTTGAATCTTCTGACCGTCGGCGCCGACCAGGCGCGCTTCGAAGACTTCGTTACGCGGGGTCGCCAGCTTGGCAACGATCGACCAATATTCCTTCGCAACGAATTTTTCGATTTCCAGCTCGCGGTCGCAGACGAGCCGCAGCGCAACCGACTGCACGCGGCCAGCGGAGCGGGCGCCCGGCAGCTTGCGCCAGAGCACTGGAGAAAGCGTGAAGCCGACGAGATAGTCGAGCGCGCGGCGGGCAAGATAGGCATCGACCAGTGCGCCATCGATCTGGCGCGGATGCTTCATTGCCTCGCTCACGGCCTGCTTGGTGATGGCATTGAAAACGACGCGCTCAATCTTCTGGTCCGTGAGCGCCTTCTTTTCCTTCAGCACCTCAAGCACGTGCCAGGAGATCGCCTCGCCTTCACGATCGGGGTCGGTGGCGAGGATCAGCTTGTCGGCACCCTTGAGCGCGCGAGCGATATCGTTCATGCGCTGGTTCGATCTGGCGTCGACCTCCCAGAGCATGCGGAAATCGTTATCCGGATCGACCGAGCCATCTTTGGGGGGCAGGTCGCGGATATGGCCAAACGAGGCCAGAACCTCATAGCCGGAGCCGAGGTATTTATTGATCGTCTTCGCCTTGGACGGCGACTCGACTACGACAATATCCATGAAAATCCAGTGGGTTATCCGCCAGAACCAATGAGAATCAGGGCGGAATCAGCCGCATCTTTGGCCCGGAACATGGGGAAGGTGACCCCTACTGTCAAATGAGCGGGTTAAGAAGCCGTGTCAGACCAGCGAAATGGGGCATGAAAGAGACCAGCCCGACGAAAATACAACCAAAAGTAGTTATAATTAATTTGTGCTATTTTGGCTAGTGGGGGGCCGTCCGATTTCAAGATTCGCCGGTGCGTTGGCTACTGGGCTTTAACGCCGAGTTTTTCCAGCAAGACCGCCGTTGGCGTTCCATCGGGCAACAGATCGAGTTTTTTCTGCTCCACCCGGATGTTGTCCCTCAAATCAAAATCGATGTGACCCTCGAAATCGTTCACCCTGTAACCGAGCTCCGATAGTTTTTTCTGCAACGCGATGCGCGCATCGCGAGAAAGTTGATGGTCGTCTTTCGGCCAGGCGGTCTTGATCAAGCCGCCGCCGTGCATTCGGTCGGCGAGGTGGCCGACTGCAATCGCATAGGCGTCCGAGTTGTTGTATTCCTTCAGCACATCGAAATTTTCTGTGACGATAAATCCGGGACCTTTCGCACCGCTCGGGAAGAATAGGATTCCCTGGCCAGCGGACGGAAAAGGCTTTCCGTCGGCGCGGCGCACGCCGAGTTTTTGCCAATCAGCGAATGTCGCCCGGCTGCGCATATAGTCGAATCCGTTCGGTACAATGACCTCAAAGCCCCAAGGCAGCGCGGCATTCCATTTCCATTTGTGTAAATAATTGGCGGTGGAGCCGAGCACGTCCGGCACATTGCTCCAGATGTCGATATGGCCATCGCCTGAAAAATCCACCGCATAGTCGACGAAATTCGACGGCATGAATTGGCTTTGACCCATGGCGCCGGCCCATGAGCTGACCATCTTGTCGCGGGTAAAGTGGTTGTTCTGCATGATGAGCATCGCGACGATCAATTCGTTCCGGAAATAAGGATGGCGATACTTCACATAGGCAAGTGTCGCGAGCGAGCGAAAGACATCCCAGCGATCTTTTTCGGTGCCGAAGTCGGACTCCATGCCCCACAATGCGAGCAGCACCCAGCGCTCGACCTGAAATTTCTTTTCGACATCGTCAAAGGTTTTTGTCCACTCGCGCGCCTTGAGTTGGGCGTCCGCGATGCGGCGGTTTGAAACGATCGCGTTTATATAATCACCGACGGGCTTGCCGTACTCCGGCTGCCGCTGCGTGGCCGCGATCACGCGCTGGTCGGGCGTAACCCCTTTTAGCGCGAGATCAAAAGTCGTTCGGGTGACGCCCTTGGCCTGCGCATCCGGCCATAGCGCGGAAGCAAAAGCTGCGAAGGACTGTTCCTGTGCCCGCGGTGGTCCGCCCTGAAATACCAGAAGGACCGCGAGGGCTATGAGAGATCTGCTGAGCATGAAAAGAATCCGATAGGGCCGTTCGTATCGCACGTTACAAGAGCGACACCAACCCGGCACCATGACGTTCCAGGCGGCCGGCGATTTCAAGTTCCAGCAGGACACTGCGCACGATCGTCGTGGAGGTATGCGAGAGCCGCACCAGGTCATCGATCGACACGGGCGCGGGCCCGAGCAATTCGATGAGACGCGTGCGCTCGTCCGCATCGGGCTCGGAAACGGATTGCCTGAGCGGCTCCTGTGATGGTTCTTCAGCCGACAACGGATTGAGCCCGCGTCCGAGAATAGGCTCGACCGCCGCGATGACGTCCCCTGCCTCGGTCACCGGGATCGCGCCTTGCTTGAGGAGCCCGTTGGTGCCTTCGCTGCGTGGGTCGAGTGGCGAACCTGGCACCGCGAAGACTTCGCGTCCTTGTTCGCCGGCAAGCCGCGCGGTGATCAGCGAGCCGGAGCGCCGGGCCGCTTCCACAATCACGACGCCGAGTGAAAGGCCGGAGATCAGGCGATTGCGGCGGGGAAAATCATGGGCACGCGGTTCCCAGGCAAATGGCATTTCCGATATAGCCGCGCCACCGACGACAAGTTTTTCCACCAAAGTGACGTGTTCTGCCGGATAGATGCAGTCATGACCGCCCGCAAGCACGGCAATAGTCCCCGTACTTAAGCTGGCGCGATGTGCGGCAGCATCAATCCCGCGCGCGAGTCCCGACACGACGGCAAAGCCGGCATTGCCGAGATCGCGCGCAATCCGTTCGGCAAATTTTACGCCGGCTCCTGAGGCGTTGCGCGAGCCGACAATGGCAATGAGCGGTCGCGCCAGGACATCGCGTTTGCCCCGTATCGCGATCACCGGGGGCGGATCGTCAATCGCTTGCAATCGCGACGGATATTCCGGCTCATCAAGCGTGATGTATTCGACACCGGCCGCTTGCGCCGCTTTCAACTCGGCCAAAGCTTGTTCGCGCGAGAAGATGCGAGGCGCACGTGCGGAGCCGCCGCGGCGCGCGAGACCGGGCAGGGCGGTGAGGGCCGGGCCCACGCCACCGTAGTATTTGACCAGATCGTGAAATGTGCGTGGCCCGATGTTTTCGCTGCGAATGAGCCGCAACCAATCGAGCCGCTGCTCGTCATTCAATCGCTGATGTGCACTCAACGTGAAACGCGCTCCGCAATAAACGCTGGAGCACTACAACCGAATTGGGATGAATACAACCATAAGTTTAGTGAGGGGCGACGGCGTTTGCGCCGATTTTGCCTTCACTGCCATCGAGCAAGCGGGCGATGTTCGCCCGATGCATGAACCACAAAAGCGCGGTGAGAAGCAGAAACAACACCGCAATGTTGGGACGGTCAAGAAACCACAGGCCCAGGGGGGTGAGCGCGCTAGCAATTAATGCCGCGAGCGACGAATAGCGGCTGGCGGCGGCAACTGCGAGCCAGATTGCGCAGAAAAGAAGCGCCGCAGGCCAGTAGAGGCCGATGAGAAGACCGATATAGGTGGCGACACCTTTGCCGCCTTTGAATTTCAACCAAACCGGAAACAGGTGGCCTAAAAAGGCGCCAAGGCCGGCCGCGAGCGCGGCGTTGGGGCCATAACGTGCCGCGACGAATACAGCGAGCGCCCCTTTGAGCACATCGCATAGGAGCGTGGCGGCCGCGAGCCCCTTGCGTCCAGTCCGCAGCACATTGGTTGCACCGATATTGCCCGAACCAATGTCGCGAATGTCCGGACCGCCGGCGGCACGTGTGAGCAAAAGCCCGAAAGGTATTGAGCCAAGCAGATAGCCGAAGGCGAAGGCGAGAGCCGACGTCATACGTACTCGTACACTGTTCGACCGGAGACGATGGTGCGCACCACGCGGCCAGTGAGCCGCGCTTCGTCGAATGGCGTGTTTTTGCACTTTGACTTGAGTTCAACGGGATCGAGGATCCACGGCAATTCGGTATCGACCACAATCACATCGGCGGGTGCGCCGCTCTTGAGCGTGCCGCCTGGAAGCCCAAGCAATTCCGCCGGGCGCGTCGACATGGCACGCAACAAGGTTATCACGTCTATTTCCTCGCTATGCACGAGGCGCAAGCCGGCCGTGAGCATGGTTTCGAGCCCGATCGCGCCAGCCGCCGCTTCAGCGAAAGGCAAACGTTTGGTTTCGACGTCTTGCGGATTGTGATCCGACATTACCACGTCGACGAGTCCGGCACTCAGCGCTTCGACGAGCGCCTTGCGATCGTCCTCGGCGCGCAATGGAGGGGACACTTTCAGGAAGGTACGATATGGGCCGATGTCATTTTCGTTGAGCGTGACGTGGTTGATCGATGCCGACGCAGTCACGTTGAGGCCGGCATCTTTGGCGCGGCGCAATACTTCGAGGCTGTCCGCGCAAGTCACCGAGGCCGCGTGATAGCGGCCGCCTGAGAGTGCAACGAGCCTGATGTCCCGCTCCAGCATCACAGTTTCTGCAGCTTTCGGAATTCCGAGCAAGCCGAGGCGTGCCGCGAATTCGCCTTCGTTCATGACCCCATCGCCGATCAACGTGGGATCTTCCGTGTGGTGCACGATCATTGCATCGAAATCGCTGGCGTAAGTTAGCGCACGTCGCATCACCTGAGCGTTGGTGACGCTTTTGGCGCCATCGGTGAACGCCACCGCGCCTGCCGCCTTGAGCAGGCCGATTTCCGTCATTTCTTTGCCTTCAAGCCCTTTGGTAATCGCGGCCATCGGATGCACGTGCACGATCGCGTTGTCGCGTGCGCGGCGCAGGACGAAGTCGACGGTTGCCGGATTGTCGATGGTGGGCGAGGTGTCGGGCTGGCAGATGATCGTGGTGACGCCACCGGCGGCTGCGGCCTGGCTCGCGGACGCGAGTGTTTCGCGATTGGCCTCTCCGGGCTCGCCGATGAACGCGCGCATATCGATCAGGCCCGGAGCTATCAATTTGCCGCGGCAATCGATCACCTCCGTGCCTTCAGGCACGCCAGCCGCGCCAATGCCTTTCTTTGCTTCGCGGATGACGCCTTCGGCAATCAGCAGATCGCCGACGATGTCAAGGTCGCGCGACGGATCGACGATCCGGGCATTGGCAAGCAGGATCGGGCGGCGATCTGACAACATCATGTCACGCGTTCGGTAAATTTCGAGAGAGCGCTTCCAGGACAGCCATGCGCACCGCGACACCCATCTCGACCTGTTCGCGAATTAACGACTGAGCGCCGTCGGCGACGATCGAGTCGATTTCAACGCCGCGGTTCATCGGCCCCGGATGCATCACCATTGCGTCAGGCTTTGCGTAGGCAAGCTTCTTTTCGTCGAGTCCGTAGTAGTGGAAATATTCCGACATCGACGGCACGTAGGAGCCGTTCATGCGCTCACGCTGCAGCCGCAGCATCATGACGATGTCGGCGTCGGCGAGGCCTTCGCGCATGTCGCGCGCAACCTCTACGCCGAAGCGTTCAATGCCCGGCGGTAAAAGGGTAGAGGGGGCGACAACGCGTACACGTGCGCCCATGGCATTGAGCAAGATGATGTTCGAGCGCGCCACGCGCGAATGCAGGATATCGCCACAGATCGCGACCAGCAGGCCCTCGATATGGCCTTTGTTGCGACGAATCGTCAGCGCATCGAGCAAAGCCTGGGTCGGATGCTCATGGGCGCCGTCGCCGGCATTGATGACCGAGCAATCGACTTTGCGCGCCAGCAATTCGACCGCGCCAGAGGCGTGGTGGCGGACGACGATAATATCCGGATGCATGGCGTTCAGGGTGATCGCGGTGTCGATCAGCGTCTCGCCCTTTCGCATCGAGGACGAACTGGTCGACATGTTCATCACATCGGCCCCCAGGCGTTTGCCCGCCAGTTCGAACGAGGCCTGGGTCCGTGTCGAGACTTCAAAGAAAAGATTGATCTGAGTGCGGCCGCGCAGGGACGCGCGCTTTTTCTCGACCTGGCGGTTGAGCTCGACGAATTCTTCGGCGAGATCGAGCAGTCCGGATATGTCGGTGTGAGAAAGCCCTTCGATCCCCAACAAATGACGCCTGCTGAGGACGAACGAGGGTTTCGGCGCAATGGTCATTAAAGCGAAACCTATAGGCACAACCCGGCCTCACGGCAAGGGCATTACCGGTCGATCCACAAGGCACTGATTCAGATCGTTAATGTTTCTCGCGAACGTGGATCGCAGTCGATTTGCGACAGGTTCGAGTCAAATTTAGCGAGACGGCGGTGGGATGGAGCCGTGGTTCTTTAACATCATGCCAGCACCATCGCGGGTGGTGTTTTCCCGGATTGCGGGGGCGCCTAGCGAGGTCCAGTTTTCGCGAAAACGCTAGGTCGCTGTCCGCGGCAAGTTCTGAAATCCCGTCAATACAGGCAATTGGGCTGGGCAAATGGAGAGTACTATGCAGATGAAGTCTTTCTTGGTTCACGCAGGCATCGTCGCCTTGGTCGCGGCCACCTCGGTCACTCCCGGCTTGGCGCGCCAAGCTCAAAAAATGACGAACACGGACAACTACCAGCTGCAGTCGGCGTCATCCTCTTACGCCTCCGCACCACAGCAAGTGGGCGCGACATCTCGTTCGGGTCAGTGCTGGATCGCGGCCGACGCCAGTCGCCCTTATGGGTACTTTGGCTCCTGCGCCAATCCGCTCGTACAAGATCCGGCGCTCGACCCAACATACAATCCGGAATGGTGATAGCCGCATCGTGGGCCAATGCGATCGGGAGCGGGCCTGCGGCCCGCTCTTTTTCATCTGCTGTCGGTCTGATCGCCGCTCCGGGTTCCCCCAAATCTTCGTGAACAAACTCGTTTCAATCGTGACCGTTCGTTCCGCTGCTACCGGAACAAGCCTGCGTGTTCCCGTGTTGAGCCCCGACAACTCAAAACGGCGGTACTGAAGGAGGCCAACATGAAGACGATTATGAAATACGCCACTGCGATGGCATTGACAGGCGCGCTTGCAATGGCTGCCGTGACGCCAAGTGAGGCTCGCAACGGGCGCAATGCGGCGGCGGCGATTGGGTTTGGCGCGGGCGCCATCGTGGGCGCGGCTGTTGCGAGCTCGGCCTACAACAATGGCTACTACGGGTACTATGCCGACCCAGGTTACGCCTACGCTCCCGGTTATGCGTATGACTCTGTCCCGGCTTATGATGATTCCTACGCTTATGAGCCGGCACCGCGATACCGCTATTACGACCGATGGTCGACTCAGCACAACACGAACAACTTCTCCATCGACTCACAGCGTTAAGCTGACACGAAGTTCGTGATTGAAGGCCGCTCTTCGGAGCGGCCTCTTTTTTTACAGGCGGGCCAGCCGATCGAGGGCGCCTTGCAGGATGTAAGCGGCAGCATGCTGGTCAATGACGGCCGCTCGTTTTTTGCGGCTGACGTCGGCGGCGATTAATTCGCGCTCGACCGCGGCTGTCGACAGGCGCTCGTCCCAGAGCGCGATGGGCAGTTTGGTCAGCTTTGTAAAGTTGCGGGCGAACGCGCGGGTTGACTGCGCGCGCGGACCCTCGGTGCCGTCCATATTGATTGGCAAGCCCAAAACGAACCCGACCGCAGAACGCTCTTCAGCAAGCGCAAGAACACGGCGGGCGTCGACGGTGAAGGCCTTCCGCGCGATGGTTTCCACGCCTGTCGCAAGCTTTCGATCGGGGTCACTCACTGCAACGCCGATGGTCTTGGTCCCGAGATCGAGTCCGATCAATGCGCCCCGAGCGCCCAGATGCGGGACGGCTTCAATGAGCGGCAGGATGAGAGACATGCCTAAGCGCTACCATGCTGACGAAAAGTCGCCAATCGGGACTGCCTTAGGGCACGGTTCCAGCTGGTAGCTGGGTCGCGTGGTTCGCAATCTCGCCCGCGGTCGTGAACCACACGCGTTTATCAGCGCGGCGCTGGATGTGTTTGAGTGCACGTGCCAGATGTTTGAAACGGTGTGGCCAGCCGACGATGTACGGATGCAGCGCGATTCCCATCACCTGCGGGTGCTTGGCGCATTCCTCCTGCATGACCTCGAAAGTGTCCACGATCATATCCGCAAACTCGGCGCCCTCGCGCTTGCGCGCCAAGATCTGCGGTATGTCGTTGAGTTCCTGCGGATAGGGCAGTGAGAGTATTCGGCCGCTGCGCGTTTTCATCCAGACTGGCTGGTCGTCGTGACACCAGTCGAGAAGATAACTGTAGCCCGCCTCCTGCAATAGATCCGGCGTCAGCGGCGATTGTGAAATCCAGGGGCCAAGCCAGCCGCGCGGGCGTTGGCCCGAATGATTTTCAATCGCTGCCGTCGCCTCGGCGATGAGCGTTTTTTCTTCGGCTTCGCTGAGTGTGCCTTGCCGCTCGGAGTTGCTTCGGCCGTGCCCGACAATCTCGGCGTCGGGGAAGGCCGCGATCGCTTGCGGTGCCTGGCGATACATTTCGGCATTGACCAATAACGATACCGGGAGCTTGAGCTCGGCGAACAGCTCCGCCAATCGGAAAACACCCACGCGGTTACCGTAGTCACGCCACGCATAGTTGAGGACGTCCGGTTGCGGACCGCCTGGGGTAAGTTCGGCGCCAAGCCCTTCTCCGAATGAAAACCATTCGAGGTTAAGACCAATATAGATCGCAAGGCGTTTACCGCCTGGCCAGTCGTAAACGGCGCGTTCGCGGATGGGAGAATAGGGGTAACGATCATGAGTCCGGATCGGCATCGAGGAATGGTAACCTGTCCCGCGCTCTCTTTCTTCCTCTTTTCGTGTTGTTGCCGAATCTGCCTTCGTGGGCGGCGGGGAGCTCGCTTCAGCTGTAGCGAATTTATCAAGGCCGTCGAACGCGCTAGTTTATAGCTGCCGATGCCGGAATCATGCTGATGTGGCCTAACCGACGACTGCTGGAGCTCTTTAAGATCGATCACCCGATCCTTCTGGCGCCGATGGCCGGTGTGATGGATGCCGAGCTTGCCATTGCGGTCGCCAACGCCGGCGGGCTCGCGGCTCTGCCGGCAGGGATGCTCAACGAAGAACAACTGCGAGCGCAGATTGCACAATTTCGTGCCGCCACCGGCAACAAGCCGATCAATCTCAATTTTTTCGCGCATAAAATGCCGACACCCAACAACGCGCGCGAGCATGCATGGCGAGAAAAGCTCAAGCCATATTTTGTCGAGTTTGGCGTTGATCCGGGAGCGCTAGCCGCGACCGCAGCCCGTATGCCATTCGACGCGGCTATGTGCGCTGCAGTCGAGGACCTCAAGCCCGAGGTTGTGAGCTTCCACTATGGTCTGCCGGAAGCGACGTTGGTTGCGGGCGTAAAGGCCGCTGGTTGCAAGCTGCTATGTTCGGCGACGACGGTAGCCGAGGCTCGCTTTCTCGAAGCGAACGGTTGCGATGCTGTAATCGCGCAAGGGCTCGAGGCCGGTGGGCATCGCGGAATGTTCTTGACTGATGATATCGCTACCCAAGTCGGTCTGTTCGCGCTTTTGCCGCAGGTGGTCGACGCGGTGAAAGTGCCAGTGATAGCAACCGGCGGAATCGGAAATGCTCGCGGTATTGTAGCCGCATTGGCGCTTGGTGCGGCAGGCGTGCAGATGGGCACGGCGTTTCTGCCCTGTCCCGAAGCGAAAACCTTGCCGCCGCATCGTGCAGCTTTACGGGCCGCGCGTGATGATAGCACCGTGCTCACCAACGTGTTGAGTGGCCGACCGGCGCGCGGTCTCATTAACCGAGCGATCCGCGAACTTGGACCATTAAGTGAGATCGTCCCAGAGTTTCCCTTCGCGAGCGGGGCCCTAGCGCCGTTGCACGCCAAAGCACAGGCGCTAGGGTCCGGTGATTTTTCACCGATGCTGGCGGGTCAGGCCGCTGCCCTTGGCCGCGAGTTGCCTGCGGCCCAGCTGATCGAGCAATTGGTTGCGGAGGCACAGGGACTGCTGCGCGAGCTGGCCCCATGACGCGGCTCGTGCGTGCCGGTTGTCGCGGTGAAAGCTGCTCTGCTATAGGCTGGCCAACGCTACGAGAGCCGCTTCACTGGAATTTCCATGTCTGTCGACGCCGATACCGTCCGCCGCATCGCCCACCTTGCCCGCATTGCCGTGGCCGAGGGCGAAATCGAGCATCTCAAGGGAGAACTCAACGCCATGCTCGCTTTCGTCGAGCAGTTGGCTGAGGTCAACGTTGAAGGGACCGAGGCGATGACATCTGTGACGCCCATGACGATGAAAAAGCGAGCGGATGCCGTGACCGATGGCGGCATCGCCGGAGATATCGTCAAAAACGCACCGGCAAGCGAAGGCAACTTTTTCCTCGTTCCGAAAGTGGTTGAGTGATGTGCATCGCGTGCGAACTTGGATATTGGTCTATGGTCGACGCTCTAGAGGCAGAGCGGAGTGCGGCCAAGAAAAAAGAGGCATGCGGGGACGATGCTTTCGCGTGCGAGCCAAGTGCTCCACAGCCCAGCCGCAAACAGCGCCGGCGCGGTCGACAATCGCCGGATGAGCCCACGCCGTGAGTGAACTCACCTCGCTTAGTTTGGCGGAGGCGCGCGATGGGCTGAAGAAAAAATCCTTCTCCGCTGGCGAGTTGGCTGCTGCACATCTGACGGCAATAGAAAAAGCGCGCGTCCTCAACGCATTTGTGCTGGAGACACCGGAGCGCGCCCTCGGCATGGCGAAAGAGTCCGACGCGCGCCTTGCTGGCGGGAAAGCCGGGCCACTGGAAGGCATTCCCCTCGCTATAAAAG
>DATFVF010000167.1:0-10485 GCA_035260465.1 Pseudolabrys sp.
TCGGCGGCGATGGCGACCGAGTCGCACAGCATTGCGCAGGCCAGTGTGCCGGCTATGGCTATCGCGCGGGTTGTCACGAATCCGGACCCTTTGGAGCCGCTTTTTAACCCATTAAGAGCCGCTTCGGTTAACGGAACTTGAGCAAGAATGCCATTTCCGTACGCCAGTGTGGCCGAACTGCAAAGCTTCCCTTGCCAGCCATGATCCAGGGCCGTATGTAAGGTGTGCTGACGGTTAGAGTTCCGGTTGTGCCGCGTTCGGGCCCCGGCCGCTGAGGTCCTGTACCGCCCCCCTCGAGGAGGTCGGCGGACGGCCAAGCGAAACGAGCCGAAACCCTTGTGAAGGACATCCGGATCAGCGCGCGGCCATAAGGGCCGTTCGCGACCTAACCGTAAGCGATTAGAAACCTCGGTTCGCGCCTCAGGGGCGCGACCGCAGCGCTACGGGTCGTAAGTTTCATGCTGCCACTGATGCAGCAAAGGTATTTTGAGGTCCACCGCCCACGCGCCGCCACCATGACGGTGCGCGCAGGCGTTAGCCTCGGCCACGCGGCCCTCCCCTTCCACACCAATCAGGCTGGCTCATCGCCCTATCGTCTTGCGCTGACTTCATCGCGCGAGCACGTGGCGACGCTTGGCCCAGTGAGATTTTCAAATGGCCGACAAAATGCTGATCGACGCGACCCACCCGGAGGAGACCCGGGTCGTCGTACTACGCGGCAACCGCGTCGAGGAATTCGACTTCGAAAGCGCCAACCGCAAACAGCTCCGCGGTAATATCTACCTCGCCAAAGTCACACGTGTTGAGCCGTCCTTGCAGGCGGCGTTTGTCGACTACGGCGGCAATCGCCATGGTTTTTTGGCGTTCTCGGAAATCCATCCCGACTACTATCAAATCCCGGTCGCTGACCGGCAGGCTCTGATCGCGCAGGAGGAGCACGACCAGCGCGCCGCAGACGCGGAAGCCGATAATCGCGCCGGACGGCGCGGTCGCCACCGCCATCGCAGTGTCGGACGACCCCGCGATCGCGATGTTGTGCAGAGCGAACCGCTTTCGACCGAGCAGCTCGCGAGCGATGCCTCCGGGATGCCGGCGGCCGAAGCCGGCATGGGTCAGCCATCGCCCGCAGATACCGCCGGGATCGCAGGCGACGGGATCGCAGGCGATATGTCAACGCACGAACATGACTCGCCGGCGTTCGCCGCCGATGAAGAGGCGCACGAGACGGTTGAATTTCCGGCCGGCGATGAGTCCGTTCCGTCAGACGCCCCACTCGAAACGACCGCCGAGGGCGAGCAGCCTTCCGCTGCTGCCGAGGCTGCGCTGACATCCGAGTCCGCACATGGCGAACAACCTATGTATGCCGGCGATGCCGCATCCTCGACGGAAACGGGTGAGCGCGGCGAGAACGGCAACGGCAACCATGAGGAGCACCATGAGGAAGAGGGCGTCGAATCTGTCGGTGGCGCCGACGCGCTCGAAGAAGCGCAAGAGCGGATGCCCCGCTTCCGACGCCAATACAAGATTCAAGAGGTGATCAAGCGCCGGCAGGTGATGCTGGTGCAGGTCGTGAAGGAAGAACGCGGCACCAAGGGTGCAGCGCTCACGACGTATCTCTCGCTCGCCGGCCGCTATTCCGTGCTGATGCCGAACACCGCACGCGGCGGCGGGATTTCGCGCAAGATCACCTCGTCCGAAGACCGGACGCGACTTAAGGAAATTGCGCAAGAACTTGAGGTGCCGGAAGGCATGGGCGTGATTTTGCGTACGGCAGGCGCGAGTCGCACAAAGATCGAGGTTAAACGGGATTTCGAATATTTGCTTCGCCTGTGGGAAACCGTGCGTGACCTCACGCTGAAATCGACCGCGCCCAAGCTGGTCTACGAAGAAGGCTCGCTCACCAAACGTTCAATCCGTGACCTCTATAGCAAGGACATCGAAGAGATCGTTGTCTCCGGCGAGGAAGGCTATCAGGAAGCGCGCGACTTCATGCGCATGCTGATGCCGAGCCACGCCAAGTATGTGAAGCAATACAAAGACACGCAGCCCCTGTTCACGCGTTACGGCATCGAAAGCCAACTCGACGCCATGTTCTCGCCCGTCGTTCAGCTGCGCTCTGGCGGTTACATCGTCATCAATCAAGCCGAAGCGCTGGTAGCCATCGACGTCAACTCCGGACGCGCGACGCGTGAGCATCACATCGAAGACACCGCGCTCAAAACCAATTGCGAGGCCGCGGAAGAAATCGCCAGGCAGCTGCGCTTACGCGATCTCGCCGGCCTTATCGTCATCGACTTCATCGACATGGACGAAGGCCGCAACAACCGCACCGTGGAACGGCGCCTGAAGGAAGCGCTCAAACACGACCGCGCCAGAATTCAAGTCGGTCGCATCTCTCATTTCGGCCTGCTGGAAATGTCGCGCCAGCGCATCCGCACGTCGGTGCTGGAAAGTTCAACCGAGAAGTGCCCGATCTGCGGCGGCTCCGGCCATGTGCGCTCCGTATCATCGGTCGCGCTGCAGCTCCTGCGCGCCATCGAGGAAATGCTGAACAAGGGCGCGACCCACAATCTGATCGTGCGCACGCGCGCCGAGGTGGCGCTCTATGTGCTCAATCACAAGCGTGCACATTTGCGGATGCTGGAGGAACGCTTCCGGGTTACCCTGACAGTGTCGGCTGATGCGAGCGTGACCGGCCAGCAGTCCTATGTGGTCGACCGCGGCGAGCAGGTGCACACGGTGGAAGCGGCGAAGAGCCTCGCTGCCTCGCAGCCGGTACCGCTCGCGACTGTGGACGACGACGATATCGTTGAGGACGAAGCGGAACCAATCGAGGCCGAAGAAGGCGTCGAGGCCGTCGAAGCCGCTCCTGCGGAAGTGACCGAAGAGCGGCCTCCCCGCAATGCCGAGCGCGAAGGCGGACCCCGCCGCCGCCGGCGACGCGGACGCGGCGGTCGTGGCCGTGGCGGCGAACCGCGCGAGGGCGCGCAGGCTTTCACGAACGATGCCGTCGCTGAAAACCCCGTGGCGCCCGACGAGCACATCGCGAGTTCGCCCGACGAAGAAGGTTCAGGCCAACCTCAACCGCGTCAGGAAGGCGGGCCGTTTGGCGAAAGCGAGCGTGACGGCGCGCGACGCCGTCGACGCCGCGGCCGGCGCGGTGGCCGCAGAAATCGGCAGCGCAATGGCGAGGCGCCGCTCCGATCAGGCGGCGAGAACGGGCGCGAGCCAGAGCTGCAACACGCGGTCGAGGACATGGACCGCCCGCCACTTTATGAAACCGCGCCGACATATGCGCCTTCACCGCCGGCCGAGGAGCTCCCTGCCCCGCCGCCGGCAGAATTTTCCGCAACTCCGCCTGACGCACCGGAGCCGCCACGTCGCCGCTCAACCATCCGCGAACCGGCTCCCTTCGGCGGCGAAAGTGTGCCGATATCGCCTTCGGTCACGTCGCCGTCGGCGCCGGTCATTTCAAGTTCCGGATCTGAAGAGCCGGCGGCGCCCAAGCGCGGCTGGTGGGGCAAGCGCTTGTTAGGCGACAAGGACTAGGCGGACCATGAAATCGGCCTGGGTCGAACGCGACGCCAAGGCGGCGGTTGACCATTGGGCGAAGACCGGCGTCGCCACCGATCTGGCGCTGCGTGTCTATACGACGCGCTTGCTCGGAGGCGACCCCAAGCTGGTGCTGCACGGCGGCGGCAATACTTCAGTCAAGACGCACGTACAGGATTTGCTCGGCGAGGATGCCGAGGTTCTTTGCGTCAAAGGCTCCGGCTGGGACATGGGCAGCATCGAGCCTGCCGGCATGCCGGCTGTGCGGCTCGAAGCGTTACGCAAGCTGCGCGCACGCACGGCCATGCCCGACGAGGAGATGGTGCGCGTCCAGCGCGCCAGCCTGATCGATCCGCAGGCGCCCAACCCGTCTGTCGAGACACTTCTGCACGCTTTCGTCCCGCACAAATTTGTCGATCACACCCACGCCACTCCAGTGTTGAGCCTGATCGACCAGGCGGACAGCGAAGCGCTGTGCGCGGAGACTTATGGGCGCCGGCTGGGCTTTGTGCCCTACATCATGCCCGGCTTCGCGCTGGCAAAAAAAGCCGCCGAGGTGTTCGAAAAAAATCCCGAAGTCGAGGGTCTGATCCTCGACAAGCACGGCATTTTCACTTTCGGAAACGATGCACGCGAAGCATACGAGCGCATGATCGAATTCGTGACGCTCGCGGAAGAGCGCCTGCATAAAAAGGGTAACGCGAAATTTGCCGGCACGAGGCTCCCGCACCGCATCGCGTCGGCCGCCGAGGTGGCGCCCGTCATTCGCGGCGCCTGCACGCTGCGCGACGCATACGGCGAGGGCGCCCACAAGCGGCTCATCCTGCATTTCCGCAGCAGCGATACGATCCTCAACTATGTCTCCGGCAAGGACGTCGCGCGCTATGCCCGCGCCGGCCTGATCACTCCGGATCACGTGATCCGCACCAAACCCTGGCCGCTGATCGTGCCAGCCCCGGAGACTGGCAAACTCGATGACTTCAAAAATGCGGCCCAGCAGGCAGCGCACAAGTTCATGGACGATTACGCCGCCTATTTTGCGCGTCAAAAGGCGCGTGCCAACGGCGCGGCGATGCACGACCCCCTGCCCCGTGTCGTGCTGGTACCGGGCCTTGGCCTGTTCGGCCTTGGCGCCAGCGCCAAGGACGCGCGCGTGGCGGCCGACGTTGCCGAAGCCGCGGTCGAAGGCATTAGCGGCGCAGAAGCGATCGGCGCGTTCAAATCGATTTCCGAAAGCGATATGTTCGACGTCGAGTATTGGCCGCTGGAATTGGCCAAACTCGGCCAACGCAAGCCGTTGCCGCTCGCCGGACAAGTAGCGGTGATCACCGGCGCCGGTGGCGCCATTGGCGCAGCCACCGCCAAGGCCTTTGCGCAGGCTGGTGCGGAAGTTGCGCTGCTTGATATCGATGCGGATGCCGCGGCGAAAAGCGCAAAGACGATCGGTGGCGCAGCGCTTGCGATTGCCTGCGACGTGACCAACGCGGCATCGGTTGACACCGCTTTCAATCAGGTCGTCGCTGCATTTGGCGGCGTCGATATCGCAGTGTCGAACGCCGGCGCAGCCTGGCAGGGCAAGATCGGTGATGTCGATGAAGCCCTGCTACGCGAGAGCTTCGAACTCAACTTTTTCGCGCATCAAAAAGTCGCGCAAGCGGCGGTTAAAGTTATGCTCAAGCAAGGCATGGGCGGCTGCCTCCTGTTCAACGTCTCCAAACAGGCGGTGAACCCAGGTCCGGATTTTGGACCTTATGGCCTACCGAAGGCGGCAACCCTGCTGCTGGTGCGCCAATACGCACTCGATTATGGCGCCGCGGGCATCCGCGCCAACGCGGTCAATGCCGACCGAATTCGGTCCGGGTTGCTCACCCAAGATTTCATCAAAGAGCGCGCCAAGGCCCGGGGACTCAGCGAAAAAGAATATATGAGCGGGAATTTGCTCCAGCGCGAGGTAACGGCGGAGGATGTGGCGCAAGCCTTTTTGCATCAGGCGCTCGAATTGAAGACAACCGCCAACGTCACCACGGTCGACGGCGGTAATATCGCCGCCGCGTTGCGCTGATCCCTGAAATTGCCCAGAAGCGTGCTATACCCTTCCTCGCATCGATACCGAAAAAGGAGCCGACCCGATGCTGCGAACCATGGTCATTGCCTTCCTTCCGGTCCTGTTGGTTGCGGCGCCCGCCGCGGCCATCACAAACCAGGAAAAAATGGAGACTTGCAAGGTCGGCGCCGAAAGCCTTGAAGCCGCCAAGCGCGCGACCTTCATCAAGAAGTGCATGGCGAAGGGCAATTACGAGCCGGCTGCGAGAAAGAACGCCAAAACAGCGCCGAAGCCGCAGTAGCGCGCGCCGTTACGTCGCGCGCGACACCGGCCGCTCCAGCGGCATCACCTCGAACGTTCGCAGCGCGCCACGCCGCAGAACATCGATCGCAATCCGTTTGCCGATACGCTCGCGATTGAGCAGCCGGATCAGATCGTCGACGCCGGTGACGGCAACTCCGTCGGCGCGCACGATGGTGTCCAGAGTCATCAGGCCGGCCGTCGACGCCGGGCCCTGAGGCTCAAGGGCGGTGATCATCGCGCCCGAACTGTTTTCGACCTCGGCAGCACGCGCGTGACGGCGCGGCACAGCCGCAGTCTGCGCCGAAACACCGATGTAAGCTCGCCGCACGCGGCCGTGCTGAATCAATTCGCTCAGCACAAACTGCGCGGTATTGCTGGCGACCGCAAAGCAGATCCCCTGCGCACCCATGATGACGGCGGTGTTGATACCGATCACCTCGCCGCGCGATGACGCAAGTGGGCCCCCGGAATTGCCGGGATTGAGTGCGGCATCGGTCTGGATCACGTCCTCGATCAGGCGCCCGTTACGCGACCGCAAAGAACGCCCGAGCGCCGAGATGACGCCAGCGGTTACCGTCGATTCGAAACCGAGCGGATTGCCGATCGCGACCACGAGCTGGCCCCGCTTGAGCGTTTTGGAATCGCCGAGTGTTGCACTTGGCAGATCGCGCGCCGAGCCAGCGCGCAGCAGCGCCAAATCGGTATCGGGATCCTCGCCCAGGCGGCGAGCGTCCATAACGCGGCCCTCGGCGTCTTGCAGCCGCACCTCCTTGGCGCCTTCGACCACATGGCAATTGGTCAGCACCAGACCATCCGGCGCTATGACAACGCCGGAGCCTACGCCGCCGGGGCGGCCATTTTTATTGTGGACCTCAACGCGTACGACGGCCGGACCGACGGTGTCGGCCACCGAGGTTACCGCGTGAGAATAAGCGTCAAGAATCTCAGCATCGGAAGCAGACGGCGCTGCCGCCGCGCCGAAGTCCTCGACGTCGGACGACGATGCAAAATCAAGCATGGGGATTTCGGGGTTTCGTGAACGTGCATTGATGTAGGGATTGGGTATCGTAAATGGAAGATGCGAAGCGCACTGCCGGGTTTGTCTCAAATTGAATTGATTTCTTCAGACTTCCTCAAAGCCGCCGCGCTAAATTTGCAAATAAATTGAAGGCGTTATTTCAATTCCGGGGCCGAGCAAGACCCATGCCCGCCGACACGCAGACACGCAAGCCGCACCGCGCCAGGGGCAAGCTGGCGGCGGGAGAAGGGACCCGCGCCATCATCGTAACAACGGTGTTGGTGTGTGTGATGCTGACGGGCTTTTTCGTGACGGCGAGTTCATACCTTTCCGCCGACCGCACCGAAAATCCCAAGTCGAAGATCGCTCCGTTGACCCCATCCGCACAGGGTGAAGCGGCGCATCGTACCGCCTCTATCGTCATGGAGACGGGCAACAAAGGCCGTTGCGAGGAACGTCAATTCGACAATCGCACCGGCAAAATCGTGTCATCGAACGCCGTCGATTGCGATGCGCGCCTCGCCCCCGCGCGCGACGCAACCCCGTCGGAAAACCTCTCGGGTGAGCGGATGCGCGCTATCCACGGCACCTTCAGGAAATAACGGATCGGCGCTTTTGACCGTTCAATCGCTCTGCAAAATAACGTTCTTCACCATCGGATAGATCTGGTTCTGCCAGGTCTTGCCGGAAAACACGCCGTAGTGGCCGACGCCGGCCTGCATGTGGTGGCGCTTGCGATACGGACGCAGTGACGAGCAGAGGTCGTGCGCGGCGAGCGTCTGGCCGACCGCGCAAATATCGTCTCTCTCGCCTTCCACAGTGAACAAGGCCGTGCGCCTGATCGCGCGCGGCTCGACCTTGTGGTTTTGGTAGGTGAGCGCGCCGAGCGGCAAGGCGTGGTCCTGGAATACCAGCCGCACCGTTTCCAGATAGAATTCCGCGGATAAATCCAGTACGGCGAAGTATTCATCGTAAAACGCCTTTGTCTGCGCCGCCTTGACGTTCTCCCCTTTCGCCAGATTTTCGTAAAGCTCGCGGTGCGCCTTCAAATGGCGCTCGATGTTCATGCTCATGAAGGCGGCGAGCTGCACGAAACCGGGATAGACGTGCCGGCCGCCGCCGCCATAACGGTAAGGTACGCGCGCGATCAGATGGCGCTCGAACCAATCGATGGGTTTCGATTTTGCGAGCTCGTTGACCTTGGTTGGATTGACGCGCGTGTCGATCGGACCAGCCATCAGGGTCATCGATCGCGGCTGCGCAGGATTGTCGGCCTGCGCCATCACACTCGCTGCCACCAGCACTGCAACACAGGGCTGACACACAGCCATGATGTGCGCGCCTGGCCCGATTGTTTCGAGAAAGCGGATCAGGTGACCGATGTAATCGTCAAAGCCGAAGCGGCCGTCCTCAAGCGAGACGTCGCGCGCGTTGTGCCAGTCAGTGATAAAGACGTCGTGTTCCGGCAGCATGGTGCGAACGGTCGCGCGCAGCAGCGTTGCAAAATGGCCGGACAACGGCGCCACCACCAGCACACGCGGCTGCGCCGACACGGTGTCCTTCCTGAAATGCAGCAGCGTGCCGAACGGAGTCGTGTCGGCCACCTCTTCGGTCACCGCGACCTCACAATTGCCGACAACGATACTATCGATGCCGTAAGGCGGGCGAGCGTGCGTCAGGCCAGCACGTGCGATGAGCTCATAAGCGGCAGTCAGGTTGCTCAGGACGGTCGGACGCGCAGAGCCGTTAAGCCGCTCCGTCACCGATCTGGCCACCGCGCCAGCAAGTTGGCGCACCGGTACCATGATGTCGGTATGCGCCTGATAGGCTTGGTAGAGCATCCAATTCCTGGCGGCCCCGGCGGACCGTATACAAAGACTAGAGCATTTAATGTTGCACTGCGAGATAAAACTTATTGTATGCCGCTAACGGCCTGTAAATTGGGGACAATCCTGTTGCCGGGTAATTTTGCAGCACGGGAAGGTATTGAAAAAGCGACACTTTCGTCTAAGCTGCCGAATGCCGGGTCATGATTGAACAAGGGACGTTTGTGCCCCATGGCCAAGGCTACCCTCACGATTGCCAGCAAAAACTACGGCTCCTGGTCGCTGCGCGGCTGGCTGCTTTGCAAGTTAGCTGAACTCGATTTTGACGAGCAGATCGTCGCCAGTGACGATCCTTCGACTCGCGCCGAACTGCTGCTGCTATCGCCCTCGTTCCTGGTGCCTTGCCTGACCCACAATGGCATCAAGATTTGGGACACGCTTGCGATCGGTGAGTACCTCAACGAAATCCTTCCGGCGGCGGGGCTGCTGCCAGAGCCTCTCGCCGCACGCGCGCGCTGCCGCTCGATCTCCGGTGAAATGCACTCCGGCTTTTCCAACTTACGATCCGCGCTGCCGATGAATCTGAAGGCGTACCATCCCGGCTTTAAAGTCTGGGCTGGTGCTCACGCCGACATAGAACGCATTGTCAGCATCTGGCGCGAATGCCTCGCTGCCGAAAAAGGACCTTTCCTTTTCGGTGCGGCTCCCTGCATGGCCGATGCAATGTTCGCGCCCGTCGTCGCGCGCTTCCTGAGTTACGACGTGAAGCTCGACAGCGATTGTGCCGCCTATTGCGCCACAGTCATGGCAATGCAGCCGATGCGTGAATGGACGGACGCTGCGAAAGCCGAGCCTGATGAGGTTGTCGAGTTGGACGTCGAATTTTGACGCACTCTCAAACCGCTTGTCCCCGCGAAAGCGGGGACCCAGAGCAACAATCTCCGCCGCAGAAATTTTTCGCCCTGCATTCCCGCTGACGCGGGAATGAGCGGAGTTGGTTTACTTCCTCAACCAATTCCCGATCCGTTCCACAGCCTCGCGCATCTCGGCTGCCGACCCCGCATAGCAGAACCGCAAAAAGTGCCGGCCATCGACCGGATCGAAATCGATTCCGGGCGTCGCTGCCACGCCGGCTTCGTTCAACATGCGCTTGGCAAAATCGAGACTGTCATCGGAGAAACGCGAAATGTTGGCGTAGAGATAAAAAGCACCATCCACCGGCAGAAATTTGTCGAGCCCCGCTTTTGGCAGCCCCTCAGTGAGAATCCTGCGGTTTTCCTCGTAGCCATGCTTGACCGCTTCCATTTCCTCGCGCCCGTCGAACGCGGCCTCGGCGGCAACCTGCGCCAACGTTGGCACCGAAATCGCGAGATTGCCCTGCAACCGCTCGATCGGGCGCACGAACGTGTCCGGCACGACCATCCAGCCAATACGCCAACCTGTCATGCAGAAATATTTCGAGAATGAATTGATCACCACGGCGCGGTCCGATGCGTTGGCCGCGGTCTCGGCGGCGAAGGCATAGTCGAGGCCATGATAGATTTCGTCGGAGATCACGCGGATGCCTTCGGCTTCCGCAACTGCAATCAGCCGCGAGAGCTTATCGGCATCCATCATGGTGCCGGTTGGATTTGCCGGACTTGCGATCACCACGCCTTTGAGGGGCGTGCGTTGGTGAGCGGCGATCAGCGGCTTGGCCGATAGTGCCCAACGCGTCTCTGCAGAAGTCTCGATCAGCACCG
>DATFVF010000168.1:0-3232 GCA_035260465.1 Pseudolabrys sp.
TTTTGCCGACGGCGCGTATCGCTCCATGAAGCGCTCGCCCTCGGAATTGACCAGATAGCCGCCTTCGCCACGTGAACCTTCAGTGATAAGGCATCCAGCCGGATAGATACCGGTGGGGTGGAATTGCACGAACTCCATATCCTGCAGCGGTAATCCGGCGCGCAACACCATGGCATTGCCGTCCCCCGTGCAGATGTGCGCCGATGTGCAGGAGAAGTAAGTACGCCCGTAGCCGCCAGTAGCGAGGATTGTCATGTTAGCCGAAAAACGATGGATCGAGCCGTCGTCCATATTCAGCGCTACTACCCCGCGGCAACGGCCGTCGTCGTCCATGATGAGGTCGATAGCGAAATACTCGACGTAAAACTGGGCCGCGTGACGTAGTGCTTGTCCATACATCGTGTGCAGCATGGCGTGACCGGTACGGTCGGCTGCGGCACAGGTGCGCTGCGCGGTACCCTTTCCATAGTGAGTCGTCATACCGCCAAATGGGCGTTGATAGATTTTTCCGTCCTCCTCGCGACGCGAGAACGGCAGACCCCAGTGCTCGAGTTCGTAAACTGCGGCCGGTGCGTTGCGGCAGAGATATTCGATAGCGTCCTGATCGCCGAGCCAATCAGCACCCTTGACGGTGTCGTACATGTGCCAGCGCCAGTCATCCTCGCCCATATTGCCGAGCGCGGCCGCGATGCCACCTTGCGCCGCGACGGTATGCGAGCGGGTAGGGAACACCTTGGTGATACACGCGGTACGCAGCCCTGCTTCGCTGCAGCCAACCACGGCGCGCAAACCGGAACCGCCCGCACCGACGACGACGACATCGTAACGATGATCCTCGATCGGATAGGCACGTCCATTGACCGCTGGCGCGCCGTTTGATTTTCCATTCGTCGCCATTGATCAGACCCCGAACGAAAGCTTCAGAATGGCATAGACCGATGCCAGGCTGACAGTGAAAACGAAGAACGTATTAGCCATCAGGCTCAGCAACTTCCATTTTTCGTCATGAACGTAATCGAGGATGATTTCCTGCATACCGATCCACATGTGATAGGCGGTGTTGATGATGAACAGCAGCAACATGATAGCGACAATCGGCGAGCCGAGAATCTGGACAACCGCTGCGTGGCTGCGCCCGAGCAAAGCAGTAACGATGAGTAGCAGCCCGATGGTAAGCGGAATGCCAGCAACCGACGTCACGCGTTGATGCCAGAATTGGCCAGTGCCGGAATGCGCTGCGCCCAAGCCACGAACGCGGCGCGTCGGCGTACGCATCGGGTGAGCGTCTTTCATCGCGGGCCTCCCATGACGAGATAGCCGACCACCCAGATAATGAGAGTGAGCGTGGTCGAACCGATCAGGGTTGCGAGCGTCAATATTTCCCGCTCGGCCGGTTCGAAGCCGTGGATTGTGTCCCAGATCAAATGGCGCACACCGCCGAGCATGTGATGGAGCAGTGCCCAGGTATAACCAAGCAACACCAATTGACCGATCAGGCTTCCCATGAACCATTCGACGTTGGCGTAGGCATTTGGGCCGGTTGCCGCAGCGATCAGCCACCACGCGAGTAGCAGCATTCCAAAATAGAGTGCAGAGCCGGTGATGCGATGGACGATCGACATCGTCATCGTCAGCATGGGTTTGTAGATTTGCAGGTGAGGAGAAAGCGGACGCGACTGTGCCGCGCCTGTCGTCGTCCCGGCCTCAAGCTCGGCCATTGTCAGCCTCCAAAGAACCTGCCGATTTGACCGCCCTTTAGGGTTGGAATCATTCCCCTTGACCCGGCGGTACAACCCATTACTTCATCAATTACGAAGCTTGTACCGAGGAATGATACGTTGCAATATGCCTTTTGCGTAGTCTGCCTTCGTGGAATAAGAAGGTAGCCCCCATGCGGTTCGATTTCACCGATCTCAACCTGTTCCGCCACATCGTGGAAGCGGGGAGCATCACCCATGGTGCGGCGCGCTCTAATCTGGCACTCGCGGCCGCGTCAACGCGCATCCGCAAGATGGAACTGTCATTCGGTACGGCTCTCTTGGTGCGCGGGCGTGCAGGGGTTACGCCGACCCCCGCCGGGCGCACTTTGCTGCAGCACGCTCGCGGGATATTGGCACAGACCGAACGCCTACAGGAGGACCTTATGCCGTATGCGCGCGGGCTGGCCGGTCAAGTTCGCGTGCTCTCTAATACCAATGCGCTCACCGAGTTTCTTCCCGAGTCGTTGAGTTCGTTCCTCATGGCCCATCCGGACATAAGTGTTGATCTCGAAGAGCGGCTCAGCGACGAGATCGTGGGCCTGATCGCTGAGGGCAATGCCGATATCGGTATTGTCGCCGGCACCGTCGACTATGCTGGGCTGAACACTTTCCCCTTCCGCAGCGATCGTTTCGTGCTCGTCGTCGCGAAAAATCACCCGCTCGCCAGCCGATCACGTATCGGCTTTGCCGAAGTGCTCGACTACGACATGGTGGGGCTGGATCGTGCCAGTGCAATCCAGCGCTTTCTCGCAGACAAAGCGAACCGCATTGGTCGACCATTGCGTCTGCGTGTCCAGTTGCGCAGTTTCGACGCAATCTGCCGCCTGGTCGAATGCAATGTCGGCGTTGGCATTGTGCCTGAGACGACAGTGCAGCGCACCCAGCGCACTATGGCGATTAGCGCCGTCCGTCTGACGGACCCGTGGGCACTGCGCGAGCTAACGATCTGCGTGCGCGATGTCGAAGTGTTGCCGCCTTATGCGAGACAGCTGGTCGACCATCTCCGGGCAAGCGTATGATGCCTACCGCGGCATGAGCACCCAATAATCGAGATCGAGGATCACCGCCGGTTCGTCGTCGTCGCCCGTTTTGGCCGGAAAATCCGCGCAAGGGCGGTCTTTGGTCGCGATCGTGCGCAAACGCAGCGCGCCGACATCATTTCGGCCCGGCAGCTCGGCACTGGCAAGCACTTCCGACCAGGCAAAGACCGTGCAGCCCGCGAACAGCGGCGAGACATGCCGCCCGCCATTGACTGCCGCGACGTGGAAGGCGTTGCCAAGGCCGTTAAACGACAGCGCGCGGGCCAATGAAATTGCGTGGCCGCCATAGATCAGCCGGCGCCCGAAGCGCCCTTTGCTTTCTGCGAACTGGTTGAAATGGATGCGCGCGGTGTTCTGGTAGAGCCGCGTCGCTATCTGGTGTTCGGCTTCCTCGACCGTCACGCCATCCACATGATCGATTTTTTCGCCGAC
>DATFVF010000169.1:0-4342 GCA_035260465.1 Pseudolabrys sp.
TGGTTATAGATGAGGTCGGTCATCCCATAGACGTCGATCAGCCGGTAACAGGCGGCGAGTTCGAGACGCGCCTGCCACTCCTCCGCCGACACGCGATCTTTGATCGACGGGAAGTCGGTCGAATAATTCATGGCGTTTCAGTCCCCGATATTGCGCCGTTAACCTCGCGCTTGCGGCCAAAGATAGCCTTGGGAATGCAATTGTACCACCGTCTGTCGCGAAGGTAACACGTTAGGGTACCTAGCCGTTTCGAGGATTTCGCTTATCCAAATTCGCACAATTGCACGTGCGTCCTTAACGGACGCACAGCGATTTTGTGGCAAATTCGGGTTGCCTCGGAAAATTAGGAACGACGTATGTCAGCGCATCCAGTTCAGCGGCTGAAAAGAAACGCTTATCAGCGTGGCATTGTTACGTGCGCGAAATGCGGGAAGCTCATTCCGATCCAAAGGCTCAATGCTCTGGCCGATGAGTTCTCTGTCCAGTGCCCGCATTGCGCCGCCCGCGGCATGTATTCAAAACGTGCAATCAGGATCGAAGATATGCCGGAGCGGCGAAAGAAGCCGCGGCGATAGGCGTGCGCACGCGTTAGCCAGACGCTCAAGTCTGGAATCTGATAGGCTTTTGCCACGGGTCGGGGAGCGAGACCGATGGCGATCGCAATCGCAGTTTTTTTACTAGCCGCGCTGACGGGATTTCTGGTTTGGCGCGCGGTCGACCGGTTCTGGCATTTTCTTGTTATCGTTGCGCTAACGGCAGTTTTATTCCCGCTGGTCGCTCACGGCCCCGCTGGCGATCTGTCGCGCTACCTTCCATCCGGGCTATTTTCCGATGGCGCCGATGGCAAAGATCAAATCGTGCTTGCCAGTGCAGCGGCAACGGCTCTCATCTCGGTTGTCCTCGCGACGGGACTATGGATGGCCGCAATAGCGATATGGCGGTGTATGCGGACAATGTCCTTGGACAAGCCCGGAAATTAGCATTTTTCGTCCACCAGTCTGTGTTCCGTCGGCGAAACGGCGCCGGCACTTTGTAGTGCGGCGCAAGATTGCGTATATGAAGGCCCAAATGGAGCTTTCAGTTTATGGCCACTCCCGACGCCGCGTCTAAAATCCCCGTCACCGTGCTCACCGGTTATCTCGGCGCCGGCAAAACGACGCTGCTTAATCGCATTCTGTCCGAACCGCATGGCAAGAAATTCGCCGTCATCGTCAATGAGTTCGGCGAGATTGGTATCGACAATGAGCTCGTGGTGAATGCCGATGAAGAAGTGTTCGAGATGAACAATGGATGCATCTGTTGCACCGTGCGCGGCGACCTTGTGCGCATCATTGACGGACTGATGCGGCGGAAGGGGAAATTCGACGCCATCATTGTCGAGACGACGGGTTTGGCGGATCCCGCGCCAGTGGCACAGACCTTCTTCATGGACGAGGCTGTCGGCGCCAAAACGAAGTTGGATGCTGTCGTCACCGTCGCCGACGCCAAATGGCTGACGGAGCGCCTCAAAGACGCGCCGGAAGCGAAAAATCAAATCGCTTTCGCCGACGTGATCCTGATCAACAAGACTGATCTCGTGACGCCGGAAGAATTGCGCGAACTGGAAGCGCGCATCCACGCCTTGAACCCTTACGCGCGGCTGCATCGCACCGAGCGCGCGAAGATCGACATCAATGAGGTGCTCGGGCGCAACGCCTTCGACCTCGACCGCATCCTCGACATCGAGCCGAATTTTCTGGAAGGGGAAGGGCATGACCACAATCATCATCACGATCATAGCGATCACGATCATGGCACCAATCACCATCATCATGGCAACGGTCTCAAGCACTACCACGATGAAGACATGCAGTCGGTCGCGCTGCGCACCGACAAGGCTTTGAATCCGGACAAGTTCTTTCCGTGGGTTCAGGATCTGGTGGCCAAGGATGGCCCCAATATTCTGCGCTGCAAAGGGATTCTCGCGTTCAAGGACGATCCCGAGCGTTTCGTATTTCAGGGCGTGCACATGATCCTCGACGGCGATCATCAACGGCCGTGGCGCGCGGATGAACAGCGCGACAGCCGCATCATTTTCATTGGCCGCAACCTGCCGGAAGATAAGATCCGACAGGGTTTCGAAAGCTGCATCGCGTAACGTGAGCGACACGCAGGCCCCGATTCCCTCCCTTGCCGACCGCGTGCGTCCCGTGAGCGCGGGCGCACCCGTTGTTGGCGTTCACTTCCTCGGTCAAACACCGGTCTTTGTACTTGGCGAGGAAGCGTTACTTTTCGCGGAGAATTCTGAACGCCGGGTCAATGCGCATGCGGGCGCAATCCTCTCCAGCGCATCCGATGGTGAACGCATCATCACCGGCGGCGATGATGGCACGCTCGTCGAAACCCGCGCCGATGGCGCAAGGCGTCCGCTCGCTTCCGATGACAAGAAACGCTGGATCGATCAGGTCGCTCTCGGCCCCGAGGGCGCTGTCGCCTGGTCGGCGGGCAAAACCGCGCATGTGCGCACAAATAAGAATGAACTGCGCGCATTCGAAGCACCATCGACTGTAGCCGGGCTTGCTTTCGCGCCAAAAGGATTTCGCCTTGCGATCGCGCACTATAATGGCGCGACACTCTGGTTTCCCAATGCCGCCGGCGCCCGGCCGGAGCGGCTTGAGTGGAAGGGGTCGCATCTTGGCGTCACCGTTAGCCCGGATGGCAAATTCCTCGTCACATGCATGCAAGAGGCGATGCTCCATGGCTGGCGCCTGGCCGACGCCAAACACATGCGGATGTCGGGTTATTCGGCTCGCGTGCGGTCGCTTGGTTGGACCGCGGACGGCAAATTTCTGGCAACGTCAGGCTCCGAGCAACTCATCTTGTGGCCGTTCGACGGCAAAGACGGCCCGATGGGGCGGCAGCCGGAAATTCGCGCGCGCGCGGAGGCTCGCGCCGGCGTCGTCGCCTGTCATCCGCGCCAGCCTGTGGTGGCGGTCGGCTATGCCGACGGTGCGGTGAAGCTGGTGCGCGTTGATGACGACGCCCTGATTTTGGCGCGGCAAGCTGACGGACAACCGGTGAGTGCGATTGGATGGGATAGTACAGGCCAAACGGTCGCATTCGGCACCGAATCCGGCGACGCGGGTGTGCTCGCCCTTTGATCGCCGCAATGTGTCCTCTCATTTTATGGCCGATTGCCCGCAGTCCGGTCGCGGCACTACTCTGCGGGGCAATCGATTCGGAACCAACCTCGGGCGGCCGCACTTGTATGGCTTGCGGCCGGGCGAGTCTCGACGGGTAGGGCAACAGTCATGACGTTCACTCAACGAATACGGCGCGCAGCATTCGCTGCCTTGGCCAGCGCCGCCATCGGCGTCGGTGGATTATTGTCGGCCTCGATCGTTTTTGGCGCGCTGACGCCCGCCGCGGCGCAGATTTCCGAAGATGCGCAGATCGCGCTCGAGCAATACGGCAGTTGGCGTCAGAATCCCCGTTTCGGCGACGTCTGGGTGCCGAACGGTGTGCCGGCCGACTGGCGCCCTTACGAGTACGGACATTGGGTCTACACCGATGATTGGGGCTGGTACTGGGTGTCGGACGACGTTGAAGCCAATTGGGGTTGGGTCGTCTTTCATTACGGGCGTTGGGTCTTCGAGCGTGGGACGGGTTGGTTTTGGATCCCCGGAGACGAATGGGCGCCGGCTTGGGTCAATTGGCGTTACGGGGATCAGTACGCAGGGTGGGCACCGTTGCCGCCTGACGACTTGATCGAGACCTATGAAGTGGACCCGGCCTATTGGGTCTTTGTGCCGACCCGTTACATAGTCGCCCCGCGTCTGCAAACTTACTTTTTGCCCGTGTACCGGCGGTCCGTCATTTTGCGCCAGACGCAAATCGTCAATCGCACGTTTCCAGTCCATGGACGGCTGGCGGTCAACCCCGGCATTTCGCCCGCGTTTGTTGCGCGGGTGAGCGGCGCGCCCGTAGCGACCTATCGCGTGCGCCCGCGCGTGTTCGCGTCAACGCAAGGTGTTGCCGGCGCGGTGCAGGTACGGCGTGAAGATTTACGCGGTGTGCGCGGTGGACGGCCGGGCGGTCCCGGTGGGGCTGGCGGTCCTGCGGCGCGTGCTAATGCCGTTTCCGTGCAGCGCACGACGACGCTGATCCAGCCAAATGCTTCGGTCGCTGCACCCCAGCCGCTCAACAAGAACGAGCGTGGACGATTGGGGACCAATCCGCCGCGCGCAGCGCAAGGCGCCCCACCCATCGCACCGCTGCAGCAACAGACGCCGCCATCGGCCACGCCGCCAGCTGGATTGCAGCGCCAGACGCCAGCCATTCAGCAGCAAGCGCCTGCAGGCAA
>DATFVF010000170.1:0-20387 GCA_035260465.1 Pseudolabrys sp.
TACGCCAATCCGGATTGTCAGGCGTATGTGCGCGATCGAGCGCTATGAGTGCCTGTTGATACTGGCCCGCATCTGCCAACGCGCGGCCATAGGCTCCGACCAAAGGCATGCTGGTCGGATTGCGGATAGACGCCTGCTCCAACACCGCCACTGCCTGGGAGCGCTGGTCGGTTGCCCGTAATGCGCGCGCATAAGCGATAGCCGAATCTGGATCGGCGGGGTTTTGGCGGTAACGTGCGCCCAAAGCGTCCAGCGAACCGCGCGCATCGGCTTGTTCGATCGGCGCTGAACCAATTGAGCCGGTGGTGTCCCCTGCTCCAATATTGGAGCAGCCACCAGCCGAAATCGCCAAGACGGCCGCCACTGCGGCCGAGGCAAAGAGGCGATGGGCGTGGGTTTTCAGCAGCATATTCGAGCAATAAAACGTTAACCCTAACGGCTGGTTAACTTGTAAGACTCGCCGCCTACGAGGTTTATGATTGCACCAATGGACCTAGGCCTTTCCGGGAATGAAGTGGGCGTGCAGGCGCGGGCGCACGCGTTCGCCACGCAGGTCGCGTCCCCGCGCGCTGCGGCCATTGACCACGACGAGCAATACCCCTGGGACGTCGTAGAGGCCCTGAAAGAAGCCGGCTTCCTCGGCATGACGCTGCCGGCGGCACTGGGCGGCCAGGGCCGCTCCTTCCTCGAGGCCGTCCTCGTGATTGAGGAGATGGCCAAGGCCTGCACCGTCACCGCGCGCATCGTGGTCGAGACCAATATGGGCGCGATATCGACCGTGATGGCCTATGGCAACGACGCGCAGAAGAAACTGGCAGCCCGGCTGGTCCTGGAAGGCGACAAGCCCGCGATCTGCATCACCGAGCCGAACGCCGGCTCCGACACCACCGCCATGACCACCCGGGCGGACAAACGCGGCGACACATATGTCATCAACGGAAAGAAACACTGGATCACCGGCGCCGGTGTGTCGCGCCTGCACCTGATTTTCGCCCGCGTGTTCGACGAGCGTGGGGAAGAGCTCGGAATCGGCGGCTTCCTCGCGGTGCGTGGGGAATCCCAGGGCCTGCGCATCGGCAAGCGCGAGCAGACCATGGGCCTGCGGGGCATGCCGGAAGGAGAACTCAGTTTCGAGGATCTCGAAATCCCGGCGGCGATGGCCGTTTTGCCGCCATCGGGTTTTCGCCGCGGGTT
Organism: Pseudolabrys sp.; assembly: GCA_035260465.1. Classification (GTDB taxonomy): domain Bacteria; phylum Pseudomonadota; class Alphaproteobacteria; order Rhizobiales; family Xanthobacteraceae; genus Pseudolabrys. The sequence goes on from DATFVF010000170.1 coordinate 1,195, forward strand.
CGCCGACTTGATGAACGCCTACAACAGCCAACGCGTCGGCGCCGGCACAGTCGCTATGGGCATTGCCGCCGGCGCGCTGAATCACGCATTGGAGTGGGCGAAGACGAGAGAACAATTCGGCCGTCCGATCGGCGAATTCCAGGGCCTTCAATGGATGCTCGCCGACATGCAGACCCAGCTGACCGCCGCGCGATTGATGCTTTACCAGGCCGCACGCTCGCGCGGCCCCGACAACAGCGCATTTCCCGATCCCATGCTGGCAGCGCAGGCCAAGGTTTTCGCCTCTGAAACAGCCATCAAGATCGTCAACGATGCGCTTCAATTTTTCGGCGCGCGCGGGTATTCGCGCGAGTTGCCTTTGGAACGTATGGCACGCGACGTGCGCATGTTTACGATCGGCGGCGGCACCGCACAGGTGCTACGCACTCTGGTCGCATCGAAAATGCTCGGCTGGAAGCTGCCACAGACGCGCGACGGCTACACGCCGAAGCCTTCAATGCGGGACGCCGCGGAGTAGCCATGCATCCAGTCTTCGCAAGTGCCGGCAAAACGCAGGCTGTGCCGATCCTGTTTGTCACGGCCGCAAACTTTGCCGAAGCGACCAGGATCCTGGACGATCGCGAGCACGTGTTCATTCGCGCCGCCGGCTTTGAGCCCAAACCTGGGCGCCATCTCATCGTGCCAGGGCCGGACGGAAAACTCGCGGGCGTCTTGTTCGGACTCGAGACCGAAGACGAGCCGGTGAAGGATCTGTTCAGGCCCGGCCAGCTCGTTGGCCTGTTGCCGCCAGGCACATATCGTTTCGCCAACGCACCGCATCATGCGCGGCTGGGAGCCTTGGCTTTTGCGCTCGGGGCGTATCAATTCACCCGCTACCGGAAGGCCGAAACGCGCAACGTGCGTCTGATCGTGCCGGACGGTGTCGACGGCGAGGACCTCACCCGCATCGTCGAGGCGGTGACCCTTTGCCGCGATCTCACCAATACGCCGTCCAACGACATGGGGCCGGCTGAATTGGAAGCTGCCGCCCGCGCGCTTGCCAAGCAACATGGTGCCAAGGTGCAGGTCACGAGCGGCGACGCGCTCGTCAGGAATTTTCCGTTGATCCATGCCGTCGGCGCCGGTTCGGTGCGCGCGCCCCGCCTGATCGACGTCGCCTGGGGCAAGGTCAGCGATCCGAAGATTACGCTGATCGGTAAGGGCGTATGTTTCGATACAGGTGGTCTCGATATCAAGCCCGACACCAACATGTTGAATATGAAGAAGGATATGGCGGGCGCGGCGACCGCACTGGCACTAGCACATATGATTATGGCGCGTGGCCTCAAGCTCCGCCTCCGTGTGCTTATTCCCGCTGTCGAGAACTCAATCTCTGCTACGAGCTTCCGCCCGCGCGACGTCTACGCCTCGCGCAAGGGGATTTCTGTCGAAATTGGCAATACAGACGCTGAAGGCCGCTTGATCCTTGCCGATGCGCTCGCACTCGCCGACGAGGACAAACCATCTCTGATCGTCGATTTCGCGACCCTTACAGGCGCTGCTCGTGTCGCGCTCGGGCCCGATGTGCCGCCGTTCTTTACGGATGACGACGCACTCGCGGACGAATTCACGCGCGCGGGCACCGCCGAAAATGATCCCACATGGCGCATGCCGCTGTGGCGGCCTTATGAAGCAATGCTCGATTCGAAAGTCGCGGATCTCAACAATGTCGCAACAGGCGGCCATGCTGGCGCAATCATCGCGGCGCTGTTTCTCCGTCGCTTCGTGACAGCGCAGTCCTGGTTGCATCTCGATATTTTTGCATGGACGCCAACGGCCAAGGCTGGACGCCCGGAAGGCGCCGAATGCCAGACGGCGCGCGCCCTGTATGCAATGCTCTGCGCGCGCTATTCCTGACCATGGTTGCGCTCGACCCCCGCCTCAATCCTTTCCGCCCCGATGTCGCGGCAAAACATTTGCAAGGTCAGGTCGAAGCCGGGCGCTTTGTCGAAGGCGCTCGCTACCAGGTGATGGAGCCGCTTACCGATCTGCGCCGCACGCCTTCGCATGAGGCAAGGCTAGATACCCAAGTGCTGCTGGGCGAGCGCGTGATGATCTACGAAACCACCGAAGAAGGTTGGGCCTGGGGCCAGCTGGAGACTGACGGCTATGTCGGCTGGCTATCGGCAAATGCACTCGGGCCGGCAGGACCTGCTCCAACCCACAAGATTGTCGCCCTCCGGGCATTCGCGTTCCCCGCGCCCGACATCAAGCTGCCGCCGATTGCAGCGCTACCCATGGGCGCAAGGCTCGCCGTCGCGCGGCAGGATGAGCGCTTCGCTATCACTGCTACCGGGTGGCATGTCCCGACCGCGTTTCTAGCGCCGGTCAAAACGCGCCATGCGGATTTTGTGGTGATCGCCGAACAATTTCTCGGTGCGCCATATTTGTGGGGCGGCAAGACGTCGCTCGGGCTGGACTGTTCGGGCCTTGTCCAAGTCGCGCTACAGGCTACCGGTATCGCTTGTCCGCGCGACAGCGACATGCAGGAACTGGTGCTTGGCAAATTGTCTTCGCTCGCAAGTCTCCGCCGCGGCGATCTGATTTTCTGGAAAGGTCATGTCGCCATCGCCCGTGATCCCCAAAACCTGATCCACGCCAACGCGCACCACATGATGGTTGCTATCGAACCGGCCGTGCAAGCGATCGCCCGCATCAAGGCCGCCGGAAGTGAAATCACTGCGGTGAAACGCGTCGCCTAGCGTAACAGTTCAGCGATCCGTCCGCGGTTGAGCTTGAGCCATTGCAACCCGATGATCATCGGACTGCCCCGCATCTTGTTTTGGCCGAGAGCCGCAACCGCTGCATCAATCGACACGCGATGGACAAATAACTTTTCTCCGTCCGGTGTCGTCAGTGGGCCTTCGCGGACTTTCGCAGCATCGACGGCAGCAAGAAAGATCGTGACTTCCTCGTCCGTGACGCCGGGCGTGCTTAGAAATGTGAGCAACTCGAAAAGTTTTTGCGGTGCGATGCCGGTTTCTTCCGTGCATTCCCGCCGCGCCGAATCGATCAGCGATTCGCCGGCTTCCACGCGCCCGGCCACGAACTCGACCATATCGCCGTGACCGTTGGCGAGTTGCGCCGGCAGGCGGACCTGGCGGATCAACACAAGTTCCTGGCGCGCGACGTCGATCGGGATGACGACCACCACTTTGCCACCGCTGAGCACGTCACGTTCCTGAACGACGGGCCGGTCTTCGCCCGTCAAAGTCATGCTGTAGCGATGATAATCGCGGTAGGCCTTTGCCAGCAGCTGTGGCGGCGACACAACGATGTCCGCTGGCAGATCGGCAAGTTCTCGGCGTTTGGACATGGATTCTTACTGCGACACGACGCCTTCAGGGGCGGTTTCCAGATTGAAGGCGGCGGCAAACAATGCGCGTGTGTAGTCGGTTTTTGGCGCCTTGAACAATTCCGCCGCAGCGCCCTCTTCCACTGCTTTTCCGTTGCGCAACACCAGAAGCCGGCTCGCCAGCGCAGCCACCACGCGCAAGTCGTGGGAAATAAACATGTACGTCAATTCGCGGCGCTTCTGCAGATCCCGCAGCAGGTCGACCATCTGAGACTGGATGAGCATATCCAGCGCGCTGGTGGGCTCGTCGAGCACGATGAAAGTCGGCTCCAGCACCAGCGCTCGCGCAACCGCAATACGCTGACGTTGACCCCCGGAAAATTCGTGTGGATAGCGATGACGCGTCTGCGTATCGAGGCCAACTTCGGTCAACGCGGTGATCACGCGCTGCTCACGCTCAGCCGCAGACAGGCGCGGATGATGCACCTTCAGGCCCTCTTCGATGATGTCCGATATCGACATGCGCGGAGACAACGAACCGTAGGGGTCCTGAAACACGATCTGCATATTGCGGCGGAACGGCCGCATCTCTTTGAACTTGAGACCCTCGATGGAGTTTCCCATGAACACGATCGGGCCCGTGGACGAAATCAGGCGCAGAATAGCGAGACCAAACGTCGTCTTGCCCGATCCGGATTCGCCGACCACGCCCAGCGTTTCGCCCTTGCGCAATTCGATGCTGATGCCATCGACCGCCTTGATGTGTCCGACCACCTTGCGCAGAACCCCGCGCTTGATGGGGAACCAAACTTTCAGATCCTTGGTCTCGACGACAATTGGAGAATCCGGACAAGGCGGTGCCGGATCGGGCTTTGGCTCCGCCGCGAGCAGCGCGCGCGTGTAAGGATGTTCGGGCGCCGTGAACACGCGCTCGACCTCGCCCTGCTCGACGATCTTCCCGCGCTGCATGACGCAGACCCTGTCCGCGATCTTGCGGACGATGCCGAGATCGTGGGTTATGAACAGCATCGACATACCGAGCCGCTTTTGCGTGTCCCTCAGCAGTTTCAGGATTTGCGCTTGCACGGTAACGTCGAGCGCCGTGGTCGGTTCATCGGCGATCAAGAGGTCCGGCTCGTTAGCGAGCGCCATGGCGATCATCACACGCTGGCGCTGCCCGCCCGAGAGCTGGTGCGGATAGCTGCCAAGCCGGCCTTCTGGATCGGGGATGCCGACCTGGCCCAGCAATTCGAGCACGCGGGCGCGCACGATCGCTCCAGTAAGCCCTTGATGCAGCAGCAAAATCTCACCGACTTGTTTCTCGATCGTGTGCAGCGGATTGAGCGAGGTCATCGGCTCCTGAAATATGATGCCGATGTCGTTGCCGCGCACGTGCCGGATTTCCTGCTCTGGCATGGTCAACAACTCGCGGCCATTGAAGCTGATCGCACCGGACGGATGATGCGCCGCCGGATAGGGCAGTAACTTCATCACCGCCAGGGCAGTCGCTGATTTTCCGGAACCGGATTCGCCGACGAGCGCCATCGTCTCGCCCTTGCGGATATCAAACGACACGCGATCGACCGCCAAGACCTCACGTGTGCCACGGCCGAAGGCGATCGAAAGATCGCGGACTGACAGAAGCGTATCTGGCGCGCTCATCGGAACGTCTTTCTGGGATCGAAGGCGTCGCGCACCGCCTCGCCGATAAAGATCAACAGCGAGAGCATCAGCGCGATGCTGAAAAACCCTGTGAAGCCGAGCCACGGCGCTTGCACGTTTGCCTTGCCCTGCGAAAGCAATTCGCCAAGGGACGGTGATCCGGGCGGCAAGCCGAAACCGAGGAAATCGAGTGCGGTCAATGTCATGACCGACGACGACAAAATGAAAGGCAGGAACGTCATGGTCGCCACCATGGCGTTGGGCAGCAGGTGGCGGAAAATGATGACGGCATTCGATACGCCGAGTGCGCGCGCCGCCTGGATATATTCGAAATTGCGCCCACGCAGGAATTCGGCGCGCACCAGACCAACCAGCGACACCCAGGAGAACAAAAGCAAGATGCCGAGCAACACGAAGAAACCCGGCACCAGTACCGAAGAAATGATCAGCAGCAGGTAAAGCGACGGAATCGAAGTCCATATCTCGATGAAGCGCTGGAACAGAAGATCCGTCCAGCCGCCAAAATAGCCCTGCACCGCCCCGGCGGCGATGCCGATGACCGACGAAACAATCGTGAGCGCCAGTCCAAACAATACAGAAATGCGGAACCCGTAGACCAGCCGCGCCACCACGTCGCGTCCGCCGTCATCGGTGCCGAGCCAGTTCGTCTCGACCTCGCTGCATTTGGCGAAACCGTGAGTGGCGGCATATTCGCAATCTTTCTGCGTCAGCAACCAAGTCGGCTTGGAAGGGAACGGCGACGGCGGCTTGCTGACCTGCGTGTTGTAAGAGAAACGGATTGGCGGCCAAACAATGGTTCCGCCCTCCTTCTCGACTAACCCCATCAGGTATTCGTCGCGAAAGTCGGCTGCCGTACCAAACAGGTTTGGATCCGGGTATCTGGCGAATGCCGTGTCCGGATACGTAATGACCGCCGGGAAAAAGAATTTCCCGTTCACGTGGATGAAAATCGGCTTGTCATTGCAAATGAATTCGGCAAACAGCGACACAATGAACATCGTCATGAAAAGCCACAGTGCGCAATAACCGCGTCGGTTGGCCTTGAAATTCTCCCAGCGCCGCTTGTTGAGCGGTGAAAGCGCGATCGCGCGGCGCGTCGGCGGCGCGGCAAGCCCCATCGGGGAAACGGCCATTTCAGGCGGCTTGATGCCGGCGCGCACGTCCACCTCAGACCTCCCGCGTCTCGAAGTCGATGCGCGGATCGATCCACGTGTAAGTGAGGTCGGATATCAGGTTCACGACCACGCCGATGATCGAGAAAATAAAAAGCGTGGCAAACACCACAGGGTAATCGCGGTTGAGGACGCTCTCGAAACCGAGCAGGCCGAGGCCGTCGAGTGAAAAGATGGTTTCGATCAATAACGATCCCGTAAAGAACGCGTGCACGAAAGCCGACGGAAAACCCGCGATCACGATTAACATCGCGTTGCGAAACACGTGGCCGTACAGCACCTGATTATTGGTGCAGCCTTTGGCGCGTGCGGTCAGCACATATTGCTTGCGGATTTCCTCGAGGAACGAGTTCTTCGTCAACAAGGTCATCGTCGCGAAGGCTGACAACGCCATCGAAATGATCGGCAGCGCCAGATGCCAGAAATAGTCCGGAAGTTTTTGCCACCATGGCAATTGCGACCAGTTTTCTGAAACAAGACCCCGCAACGGAAACCAATCGAAGAATGAGCCGCCGGCGAACAGGATGATCAACAAGATGGCGAACAGAAAACCCGGAATAGCATAGCCGATCACGATTATCGTCGAGGTCCACATATCGAAGCGCGAACCATCATCCATTGCCTTGCGGATGCCGAGCGGGATCGAAATCAGATACGTGAGAAGTGTCATCCAGATTCCGAGCGACATCGATACCGGCAATTTCTCTTTGACCAGCTGCAACACGCTGACGTCACGGAAATAACTTTTGCCGAAATCGAAGCGCGCGTAATTCCACAGCATCAGCCCAAATCGCTCATAAGCGGGCTTGTCGAAGCCGAATTGCTTTTCAAGCTTTTTGATGAATTCCGGATCGAGCCCTTGCGCGCCGCGATATTTCGAGGCGGAGGCATCGACTTGCGAAGCGCCCTGGGCCAGGCCGCGGCTTCCGAAATCGCCGCCGGGCGAACCGGAGATTCGCGAGGTGGCGCCGGTGTCGGCGCCGGTCAATTTGGCGATGACCTGCTCCACCGGACCGCCTGGCGCAAATTGCACCACGACGAATGCCACCAGCATGATCCCGAACATTGTCGGCACAATGAACAGCAAGCGTCGGATGATATAGGCGCTCATAAGCCCTCAGTATGTCATTCCAGCCCGGCACGAAAGCCGCGACCTGAAAACAAGGGCGCGGCCCGAAACAAGATAGTCAGCCTAACCTTTTTGTCCCAACTTCGCTGCCTTGTCGCGGTCGGACCACCAGGTCTCCGGAATGCCCCGAAAATAGCGGGGTTTGTTAGCTGGATGCCCGAACACATCCCAATAGGCGATCCAGTGCGACGCCTTGTACCAATGCGGTATCCAGTATCGGCCGGCACGGATGACGCGGTCGAGCGCCTTGCAAGCAGTGGTAAGCTCGTCGCGGGTCTTTGCAGCAATAATGATATCGACGAGCGTGTCCACTGCCGGATCGGCGATGCCGGCGTGGTTTTGCGAGCCCAATATTGCTGCCGACTGCGAGGTGAAAAATGTGCGCAATGAATCGCCGGGAGTCGCCGAAAAGCTGAAGCGATCGATCGTGATGTCGAAGTCGAAATCGTCGACGCGCTTGCGGAATTGCACCGGGTCGACGATGCGCAATGTCGCGTCGATACCGAGCGTGCCGAGGTTCTTGATGTAAGGCAGATGATGCGGTGTGAACGACGGCTCGTCGAGCAGGAACTCGATTGCGATTGGCGCCCCATCCATCTGCACGCGCTTGCCGCCCTTGAGAGTAAAGTTAGCCTCGTTGAGCAATTGCGCCGCATGGCGCAGTGAGCGGCGGTCCTGGCCCGAACCATCGGTGACAGGTGGCACATACGCTTCACCGAACACCTCGTCCGGGACCTTCCCGCGAAATGGCTCAAGCAGCGCGAGCTCAGCGGCATCTGGCTTGCCCTTCGCCATCATCGGAGAATTCTGGAACACCGAGTGGGTGCGATCGTACGACCCATACATAATGTTCTTGTTGGTCCATTCGAAATCGAAGGCATCGATCAGCGCTTCGCGCACACGCCGATCCTTGAATTTGTTGCGCCTCGTGTTGATGAACCAGCCCTGCGCGCCGGACGGCGTGTCATCCGGCAGCACTGTGCGCTTAACGCGCCCGTCCTTGAAAGCCGGGAAGTCGTAACGCGTCGCCCAGGTGCGCGACGTGAATTCTTCCCGAAACAGATAATTTTTGGCGGTGAACCCTTCGAAACCGACTTCACGGTCGCGGTAGTATTCGAAGCGCACGACATCGAAATTGTTCTGCCCGCGCGCAACAGGAAGGTTCGCCCCCCACCAGTCTTTTACGCGCTCGAACTCTATGAAATGGCCTGCCTGAAAGCGCCCGACTTTGTAGACACCGCTTCCGAGCGGAATATCGAGCGTCGATTCATCGAATGATTTCTTCGAATAATAGGCACGCGAAAAGATCGGCAGCGAAGCGACGAACAAAGGCACGTCACGCGCGCGCTTTTCGGCAAAGCGTACAACGAGCGTGCGATCGTCTATCGCCTCCGCTCCGTTGAAATCGCGCAGCTGCTGCGTGATGATCGGATGGCCTTTTTCCTTCAACGTCGTCAGCGACCAGACGACGTCATGCGCGGTGAGCGGCGTGCCGTCATGGAATTTCGCTTCCACGCGCAACGTGAAGCGATAAGTAAGACCGTCGTCCGAAATGCCGACACTGCGCGCGGCAAACCCATACATCGCGTCGGGCTCGTCGCCTGAACGCGCCATCAGGCTCGCGAAGGTGAGCTCCATGCCCTGAGCGGCATCGCCTTTGAGGAGGTAACTGTTGAGCGAATTGAAAGTCTGGAAGGACTGATTGAATTGTCTGTTCGGTCCAATCTGGGAAAACACGCCACCTTTCGGCGCATCCGGATTCACGTAGCTAAAGTGTGGGAAATCCGCGGGGTATTTGAGATCGCCGAAGGCCGACATACCGTGCCGGTCGGCGTCTTGCGCCGCGGCGGGAGCGCAAAGACGGCCGCCGACGCTCGCAGCTGTCGCACCGGCGAGAACCGTCAACGCACGGCGGCGGCTTAGTTTCATCGCTTCATGACCGCTGCGGCACCTTCGCCGCCTTATCCGCGTCCCACCACCACACGGTTGGAAATGCCGCCGCCCCGTATTTCGGCATTGTCTCCGGGCGGCCGAAACGATCCCAGCGCGCAGTGCGCTGCTTGCCGTAGGTCCATTGCGGCACAACGTAGAAATTCCACAACAGCACGCGGTCGAGCGCCTTCGTTGCGGCGACGAGATCGTCGCGATCCTTGGCGAAAATTACGCGCTCGATCAGCGTATCGATCGCCGGATTCTTGATTCCGACGAGGTTACGCGAGCCGGGCCGGTCGGCCGCTTGCGAACTCCAGAAGTCGCGTTGTTCGTTGCCCGGCGACAACGATTGGCCCCAGGATGCGATAATGATGTCGAAATCCCACTGCCGCAGTCGGTTTTCGTACTGCGCGGAATCGACCACGCGCACGTCCACGATCATTCCGAGGCGTTCGAGCGAAGGCTTGTAGAACAGCACGAAACGCTCGGTCGCCGGATCGTCCACCAGGAATTCAAAACGAAACGTTTCGCCGGTCTTGGTGTTCACCAGCTTGGTGTTCCGAATCTCGTAACCGGCGTCGCGAAGCAACGCGAGTGCCTCGCGCAAGTTGTTTCGATTTGCCTCCTGATTGCCGCCGACCGGATTGGTGTAAGGCTTGCTGAACAGATCTGCGGGAATTTTCTCACGCACGGTGTCCAGAATTGCCAGTTCCTTGCCCTCCGGGACACCCGATGACGCAAGCTCGGTCCCGTCGAAATAGCTGGAAATGCGTTTGTACTGGCCGAAAAAAACCTGCTTGTTCATTTCCTCGAAATCAAAGGCGAAGTTGAAGGCACGGCGCACCCGCGGGTCCTTGAACTTGTCGCGCCGGGTATTGAAGGCGAAGGCCTGCATGATGCCGGAATTGCGGACCGGGAATTCTTCCAGCACCACGCGCTTGTCGCGGACAGCCGGAAAATCATAGGACGTCGCCCAGCTTTTGGCGCTGTTCTCGGTGCGCCAGTCGACCTGATCGCCCTTGAAAGCCTCGAGGGCGACGGTGGAATCGCGGAAATATTCGTAACGGATCGTCTGGAAATTACGGGTGCCGATGATCGCGGGGAGATCCCTGCCCCAATAACCCTCGACCTTTTCGTAAACCAGGGAACGGCCGGGCGCAAAATCCTTGAGCCGGTAAGGCCCGGAACCGAGCGGCGGCTCGAGCGTGGTCTGCGTGACGTCTCGCTTGCGTCCAGACTTGTCGGTGCCTTCCCAATAATGCTTCGGCAACACCGGCAGCTGGCCGACAATCTGCGGTAGCTCGCGATTACCCGGCCCATCGAAGATGAAGGTAATCTCGCGTTCTCCGGTCTTTTCCACCTTGGTGACGTGGCGATAGTACGCGCCGTAAAACGGACTGTTCGTCCTGAAAACGTCGAATGAATAAACAACATCGTCCGCCGTCACCGGCTTGCCGTCGTGCCAGCGTGCTTTCGCATTCAAACGGTAGGTCACCGACGAATGGTCGTCCGGATGGCTGGCGGCTTCGGCTAGGAGTCCGTATTCGGTCGAAACCTCATCGAGTGCCGACGTCATGAGCGTTTCGATGAACAGCTCGGTCCCAAGAGCGATGCTACCCTTCACACCCGACACAACCGTATTGAAATTGTCGAAGGCACCGAATGCGATCTGACGCACCGCGCCGCCTTGCGGGGCATTCGGATTGACATAGTCAAAATGCTTGAAGCCATCCGGGTATTTAACGTCGCCGAACAGCGACAGCGCGTGTTTCCAATTCTGCGATTGGGCCGCGGCGCGCCCGATAAATGATGATGCGCCAATGGCACCGAAGGCGGGCGCAACGAATGTCGCTGCGGTGGCCCGCAGGACAGACCGACGGCTGAATTTCATACAGTAGCTCCGCGCACCAAATACTCTTCGTGATGCAATCGCCGGGGATTATGTCGGTTTTTCGATATCCTGCCAGCCGTGGCCTGGTGCGACAGATAGCTCTATCGTCAAATTGTCGTGGCCCCAACGCCGCACTAGACGCTCAAACGAACGGCCGGGCAATGGCCCGGCCGTTTGGTTACGATGCTGTAATCCCGGCCTACTTCTTGGCCGGCTCTCCGCCGCCCGGTGCGTTTTCGGCGGCCTTCGGCAGAGGAACGGGATTGTCGGCTAGCGTATGCAGGAAATCGATCACGTCGGCGCGCCTTTCCGGACTCGACAGGCCTGCGAATGTCATGGCCGTCCCTGGAACGTAGCCACGCGGGTTGGAGAGGAACTTGTAGAGTTCGTCAAAGCTCCAGTTTCCGCCTTTGCTCTTCATCGCCGCCGAATAATTGAAGCCGGCCTCGGATGCGCGCGGGCGGTTCACGATGTTCCACAGATTGGGGCCAACCCGGTTGGGGCCGCCTTTCTCGAATGTGTGACAGGCCTGGCACTGCTTGGCAGTGCCCTGGCCTTTTTCGATCGAGGCCTTGGCCAGCAGCGTTTCGACCGGCGGATCCGGCTCCTTGGCTGCGCCTGCTTTTTCGCCTTCGCCCTGCTCCTTGACCGCAATATCGAAGCCGGGCTTAGCCGGCTTCTCAGGCGCAAAAATCGCGTTGGCACCAATGTTGAGCGCAAGCGTGATCAGGCAGGTGCCGAGGATGGCGCCGAGGATCTTGTTGAGTTCGAAGGAATTCATCGAATACGGCTCCCGGAGCGGGACGTGATGGTGCGGAGCGTTCACCGCCAGGGTCCGGGCGGCGGCGATGAGATACCGGTTTGCCCAGGCTCTGGCAACCCGTATAAGCGCCTGCGGCAATTTCGCCACCCGTCACGTGCGGCCGGGCAATCCGGCAACCCCGATGGCCGACACAATCATCCTCATCCCGGCACGCCTCGCGTCCACGCGTTTACCCGGCAAACCTCTTGCAGACCTGCATGGCCTGCCAATGATCGTTCACGTCCTGCGGCGGGCTGAAGCCGCCGGAATCGGTGAGGCCGTGGTTGCGACCGACTCCGAAGCTGTCGCAGCGGCAGTGGAAAAAGCCGGTGGCCGCGCAGTTATGACGCGCAGCGACCATGTGTCCGGTTCGGACCGGATCTATGAAGCGCTGGAAGCGCTCGACCCGGAGCAGCGCATCGGGATCGTCGTCAATGTTCAGGGTGATCTACCGACAATCGAGCCCGCCGACATCCGGGCCGCGCTCACGCCGCTTGACGACAAGCAAGTCGACATCGCTACCCTTGCTGCCGTCATCAGTGATCCGCGCGAGCGGACGAATCCCAACGTTGTGAAGGTTTCGGGACCGCAGGTCGCGCCTCGCCGCCTTCACGCGAAAACATTCACGCGTGAAAATGCCGCCGGCGCCGGCCCGCACCATCACCATATCGGCCTATATGCTTATCGCCGCGCGGCGCTCGAACGGTTTGTCAAATTGCCACCATCCGTCAACGAGCAGCGTGAGAAATTGGAGCAATTGCGCGCGCTCGACGCCGGCATGCGCATTGATGCCATGGTCGTGAAAAGCGCACCGCTCGGCGTCGACACGGCCGAGGACCTGGCCAAGGCGCGCGCCTTGCTTGCCGGTTGACTCATACCTGAAGGTCTGCGTACGGATCGCGTCTAAAGGAACGGGCATGGCAAAAAAGAAGATCATCTATCAGGGAGAACCGGGGGCGAATTCGCATCTTGCCTGTCGCGAAGCCTATCCCGAGCACGAGCCGATACCCTGCCCCACCTTCGAAGATTGCTTTACCGCGCTTGTCGCCGGCGACGTCGACCTTGGCATGATCCCGATCGAGAATTCGGTCGCGGGGCGCGTCGCCGACATCCACCACCTGATGCCGACCGCCGGCCTGCACATCATCGCCGAATGGTTTTTGCCGATCCGCAATCAGCTGATGGCGCCAAGAGGCGCGACCCTGAAAACGATCAAGACCGTGCAGAGCCACGTGATGGCGCTCGGCCAGTGCCGCAACATCATTCGTGAATTGAAGCTCAAGCCTGTGGTCGCCGCCGACACCGCCGGTTCGGCGCGGGAAGTCGCGGAAGCCAAGGACCCAACGCGCGCGGCAATCGCTTCGCGATTGGCGGCAGAAATTTACGGCCTCGATATCCTGAGGGAAAATGTCGAGGACGAAACGCATTCAACCACGCGCTTCGTCGTTCTATCGCGCGAGAAGAAATGGGCGCAGCCCGGCAAGGGCAAGATCATCACCACGTTCGTGTTCAGGGTGCGAAACGTGCCCGCTGCGCTCTACAAGGCGCTCGGCGGGTTCGCGACCAACAGCGTGAACATGACCAAGCTCGAAAGTTACATGGTCGGCGGCAATTTCTTCGCAACCCAGTTTTATGCCGATGTCGAGGGTCACCCCGACGACCGCGCGCTGGTGTTCGCGTTGGAAGAGCTTGCGTTCTTCTCCAAGGAATTGACGGTGCTGGGCGTTTACCCTGCGCACCCGTTCCGCGACACTTTCAAGGAAGAAAAAGACTGACGCCGCCTGGCGTCACACTGCGACGCGGCCGAGGAAGCCCTCGATGCCGCGTTGCAGGCTCGTGGCGGCGGCCTCGACCGTATCCGATGCTTCGAGCACCTTGCTGGCGGCGCTGCGTGTATCGCCGACCGCCCGGGTGACGTCGTCGAGAACGCCGACCATACCCTTTGCGCCCAGCGCCGCGCTCGCCACGTTGTGCGAAATCTCGTCGGTCGCGCTGTCTTGCTGTTGCAGCGAAAGCGCCACCGCCGAGGTATAGCCGTCGATTTCACGCATGCGTTCGGTATTGCGGCGAATCGCGTCGACCGCAACGCGGGTCGAGCTTTGCACCGCTTCGATCTGGCCAGCGATCTGCTCGGTTGCTTTCGCTGTCTGCACGGCGAGTGATTTGACTTCCGATGCGACGACCGCGAATCCGCGGCCGGCCTCACCGGCACGCGCCGCTTCAATCGTGGCATTGAGCGCAAGCAGATTGGTTTGCCCGGCAATGTTGCGGATCAGATTGACGACGTCGCCGATCTCTTGAACCGTATCGGTGAGGCGTGTCATCTGCTCGTTGGTCGTATGCGCTTCCACGGCCGAATGCGATGCAACTTCCGCGGCCTGGCTGATCTGGCGGCCGATTTCCCCAATCGAGGCGATGAGTTCTTCAGCAGCACTTGCTGCGGCGGTCATATTGGCGGCGGCTTCGTTTGAGGTCTGCACGGCGCCGGCGGCGCGCTCGGAGGTGCAGCCGGACGAATCCGACAATGTGACGGCGATCGACTTCAACGCCGCCGTGCTTTCCGTAACGGTGCGCAGAACAGCCGCAACGCTTTCGCGGAACGCCCGGATTTCTGTTTCGATCTCCACGCGACGGCGCTCTTGTTCGGTCAGCGCCGCACCTTTTCGTTCGGCATGAATGCGTTCAGTGATGTCGTCATGAGTGCCGATCCAATGTTGGCCGCCTTTGATCGGCCTGTTGACGACGAGCACCGAGCGGCCGTCGGGTGTTTCAACGATCCGGTTCATGGACTCGCCCCGGCGAACGGCCGTCAAAATCTCGGCGCGGTATTTCTGTGGATCGATATTCAGGCTGCCGGTCGTTATCCGATTTTGGATTAGGTCCATCAGCGTGCAGCCCGCTCTCACAACGCTGGGCGACAGCCCGTACATTTCAACATAGCGATCGTTGCAAACGAGGACCTGTTCGTGCACATCGAACAAGACGACTCCTTGAGTCATATTGTTGAGAACCATGGACAGCAGCTCGCCATCGCCGTGGCGGTGATGTGTGGCACGGCGCCGTTTGCGGAGCGCAAACGCGACCACTGCCAATCCAGCAAGGATGGCGATGGCGTAGATCTGCCAGTTCGGGTCCAAGAATTTGGTCAAGACAGCCCCACCCGTCCGATCGCCGCTTTATAGCGCTGTAAGATTTTATTAATTGTTAACCGGTGCGGCCCTTCACGCGTGCCGCTGGCGAGCCTGCTCGAAATGCGCGACGAAGCGCGGTGAGTGCTTCCGGAGGCGACCCATATCGACCCGGCCGGAGCGCGTAATGTAACTCATGGCGAATTCGACAGGCCGCAATTGCATGTGTTGGGCAAACTGCTCGTACCAGTTTGCGCTGCCATTGGCGCCCGCAACGAGTTTCTCCAGGATCGGGCGTCGCGCCGCTTCGTAGGTTGAGAGCGCCGCGTCGATATTATCTGGATGCGTGGCAAGCGCTTTGTCGAGCGCAATCGCATCTTCCACGGCCAACCGCGTGCCGGAACCGATCGAAAAATGCGCGGTGTGCAAGGCGTCGCCGATGAGGACATTGCGGTTCGTCGACCATCGCTTGTTGTGCACGATCGGAAACTGGCGCCAGATCGAATTGTTCGAAACCAGGTGGTGGCCATCGAGTACCGGCGCAAACACCGATTCGCAAACGCTGCGCGCCTCCGCCTCGCCCATCTGCGCGAAGCCCGCGCGGGAAAACGTGGCTTGGTCGATTTCGACGATGAAGGTGCTTAGATCGGGCGCGTAGCGATAGTGGTGTGCATTGAACGACCCTAGCTCGGTTTCGATGAAGGTCTGCGTCAGCGTCTCAAAACGCTTGGTGGTGCCGAACCACGCAAAACGATTTGTAAGGAGGCTGATGCTGGCACCAAACTCTTTTTCAAGGCTACGTCGCACCAGTGAATTGACGCCGTCAGCGCCGACGATGAGGTCGGCGCCGGCAAATTCATCGAGACTCTTCACGACGCGTCGATAATCTGGCTGCACCCCGACTGAGTGCGCACGCTGCTGCAACAAATTCAGCAGCTTGAGGCGGCCAATTGCGGCAAAACCGACACCATCGATTGTCACCCGCTCGCCGCGATGAACGATGGCGACGTCACGCCATGATTCCATATGCGGTGCGATCGCCGAAAAAGTTGGCTCGTCATCGTCACGCAAAAATTCTAGCGCCCGGTCGGAGAACACCACGCCGAACCCGAAGGTGGCATCAGCCGGATTCTGCTCGATGACGGTTACGTCCGCGTCGCGGCGGCGGCGTTTGATCAAATAGGCGAGATAAAGCCCCGCGGGGCCGGCGCCGAGGATGACGATACGCATTAAATTCCAATCCGAACTCAATCCACCTCATCCTGAGGCCGATTGAGACAGAAAATCAAATCGTCTGATTATAGGCCCCCACTTCCGGATGAGTGCGTAGCACGCCATCGATGGCCTTAAACATGTCCCGCATGCGCTGCTCGGACACCGGGCTTTCGACCACCACAACCAGCTCCGGCTTGTTGGAGGAAGCGCGCACTAGGCCCCAGGTGCCGTCTTCAACAGTGACACGCACGCCGTTCACGGTGACCAGCTCACGGATCGGCTGGCCGGCGACTTTCGCGCCATTCGCTTTTGCCAACTCGAACTCCTTCACCACCGCGTCCGCGATTGCGTACTTCTTCTCATCGTCACAATGCGGCGACATCGTCGGCGAACCCCACGTCTTCGGTAACGCCTTGCGCAAGTCCGCCATGCTCTTGCCCGGGTTTCGGTCGAGCATGTCGCAGACCGCAAGCCCGAAAATCATGCCGTCATCGTAGCCACGGCCGAACGGTTTGTTGAAGAAGAAATGCCCCGACTTTTCGAAGCCGGCGATAGCCCCAAGCTCGTTGACGCGCCGCTTAATGTAGGAGTGGCCGGTCTTCCAATAATCGACTTTGACGCCATTCGCCTTCAGCACTGGATCTGTGAGGAACAGCCCGGTCGACTTTACGTCCACCACGAAGGTCGCGTTCCGGTGGAGCGTCGACATGTCGCGCGCGAGCATCACACCCACTTTATCGGCGAAAATTTCCTCGCCCTCGTTGTCCACAACGCCGCAGCGGTCGCCGTCCCCGTCGAAGCCAAGCGCAACATCGGCCTTGTTCATGAGCACGGCATCGCGCATGGCGTGCAGCATTTTCATGTCTTCAGTGTTGGGATTGTATCGCGGAAATGTGTGATCGAGGTTGCAGTCGAGCGGCACCACCTCACAGCCGACTGCCTGTAATATTTTTGGCGCAAACGCACCCGCGGTGCCATTGCCACAAGCGGCGACCACCTTGAGCTTGCGCTTGAGCTTCGGCCGCTTGGTGAGATCGGCAATGTAGCGTTCGGGGAAATTCTCCACGAACACGTAACTGCCGCCTTCTTTAAAATCGAATTTCGCGCCTAAAACAATTTCCTTGAGCCGCTTCATTTCCACCGGCCCGAAGGTGAGCGGACGATTGGCCCCCATCTTCACCCCGGTCCAGCCGTTGTCGTTGTGCGAGGCGGTGACCATCGCGACGCAAGGCACGTTGAGCTCGAACTGTGCAAAATAGGCCATCGGCGTGATCACGAGGCCTATGTCATGCACCTTGCAGCCTGACGCCATCAGGCCGGAAATCAACGCCATTTTCACCGCCGATGAATAGCTGCGGAAATCGTGGCCGGTGACGATCTCCGGTTTCACGTTCAATTCGCGAATAAGCGTGCCGAGACCAAGCCCAAGGGCCTGCACGCCCATCAGGTTGATTTCTTTTTCCAGAAGCCAACGTGCATCGTATTCGCGAAAGCCTGTCGGCTTTACCAGCGGCGATGATTCGTAGGCGTAGGTATTTGGTGACAGCGCGGGTTTCGGCGTTGGAAACATCAGATCCTCGAACAAATGGCGGCACGAATCCAATACCCTAACGCCGGAGAGCCGCAAAGCGCTCCGTCCATGTCATTTCGTAGATATTCGGAAGCGTGCGCCTACTGTTCAAGCACCAGACGGCCGTTGGCATATTCGTAGCGCTTGAGGCGTGACAGAAACGAGACACCGAGCAGGTTTTTGGCCAGCGCCTCATCGGGCAATACGATGGCAGGCACGTCATACACGGTAATCCCGCCAACCTCGATGCGCTCGATCCTGGCCGGCGCAGCTTTGATCTTTCCGTTGGCTGTGACGGCGGTGGCGGTGTAATCGCGGAGCTGCGGGCGTATCCCGGCCTGCGCGGCCGCAGACTCGCGCAGCACGACAAGTGACGCGCCGGTGTCGACGATGAAATCGATAAACCGTCCCTCGACCCTCGCTTCGACCTCGAAATGACCCTGACGGTCCGCTTCGAGCATCAGACTACGGCCCGAGCTGCTCGGTTCACGTGGTTCGAAAGACGGCTGCACGACCGCTGCTTGGGCGTCGGCACGATGTTCGATGGCGTTGTCGGCGTAACGCGCGACATACCCACCGATCAGAACCAAGGCAGCAGCAAAAAACAGGAGCGGACGCATGGTAAAGCCCGTTGATCCAAGCCAATTCTGACATGTGGGGATCAAGGGTGGCTTAACGCGCCAATGGGACTTCGTGCGCTTTTGGGTATGGTGAGCCGGCGGTAAGCGCATTCGCGACAATTGAACTTATTCGCCGCGGGGCCTGCTGAAACTATTGGCCGCGCGGCTTGGCCCGGCGGGTCGCCGGCGCCGTCAGCGGATCGTCCGGCCAGGGATGCCGCGGATAGCGGCCGCGCAGGTCGGTCCGTACGTCCTTGTAGCTGCCGCGCCAGAATCCGGGCAGATCGCGTGTCACCTGTACCGGCCGCTGCGCCGGGGACAAAAGCTCGATCAGAAGCGGTACGCGGCCGCCGGCAATTGTTGGGTGGACCGCCAGGCCGAACATTTCCTGCACGCGGATCGACAGTTTCGGCCCTTCTTCTGCCTCATAGTCGATAGGGACTTGCGAGCCGGATGGCGCCGTAAAATGAGTGGGTGCCTCGACATCGAGACGATGACGTATGTTCCACGGCAGCAAGGCATCGACCGCCGCGGCGAGATCATCCGCGCCGATCTGCACGAGCGCGGTCTTGCCAATAAGAAAGGGTGAGAGCCATTCGGAAGACGTAGACGTCAACACCGCGTCGGACAGGTCGGGCCACGCATCGCCCTCGGCCCGGCGCAGAAACATGACGCGGTTGCGCAGCTGAAGCTGCGTCCTGCTCCACGGCAGCTTGC
>DATFVF010000171.1:0-2642 GCA_035260465.1 Pseudolabrys sp.
GCCAAAGCCTTCTCGAACGCGCCGATATAGTTGACTGCGTTTTTCACCTTAAGCTTGGCCCATTTGGACAAAGACCAATAAGGCGCGCCGAGCACGCGGCGGAATGTATTGAAAATTCGGTTTGCGGTGAGCGCGAATTCGTACGCCTTGTCGCCCAGCAGCGCCAACCAACGCGCTTGCGTCACCACGAGATCAAAGATGTCGCCGTGCACGACCAGAAAACGGCGCCCGTCGACTCCCTCGTGGATGGTGTTCTCTACGACTTCGATGCCGCCGAAATGCGTGCCGTAGTAGCCACGCAGGAACTCGTCGTGATTGCCCGGAATATAAATGACCCGTGCTCCCTTGCGCGCCTGGCGCAAGAGTTTCTGCACCACGTCGTTATGTGTCTGCGGCCAATACCATGAAGAGCGCAGCGCCCACCCGTCGACAATATCGCCGACCAGATAAATCGTTTCAGCTTCATGGTAACGGAGAAAGTTGAGCAGTCGTTCGGCCTGGCAACCGCGCGTTCCCAAATGTACGTCGGAGATAAACAGCGCGCGAAACCGTCGCGTGGCGTTATCCGTCACGATTCGACGATCTCCGATGCGACGACCATGCCCGATATGTACCAACCTCCCATTTCAATTTTATGACAATGTTGTTTACCTATTTGACACGATCGAAATCACGCCACCGCTTGTTGCGCTCCCGCGCGGCGGAAGCGCACCAGCGTGTAGACGCCAAATGGTTTGACCTTACGGCGTTCGATCAACTCGGCGCCGCCGTGCGCTTGCGCCCAGGCCGCCAGACGCTGGAACGGAAATTCCGGCCGCAGGCCCAGCTTGTGCGCTTTCTGCGCGAGCAGGCGTTCAACCGCAGCAGCGAGGCCGCGTTCGGAATAAAGGTGATTAACAAGAATGATTTGCCCGCCCGGCCGGGCTACGCGTGCGCATTCCGACAATACGCGCTCGGGATTCTCAACCAGTGTAATAACGAATTGACCGACCACACAGTCGAACGAGGCGCCGGGATAGGCCAGGTCATGCGCATCCATCACGGCCAGCTCTTTCACGAAGGGATAATTGCCGCGTGAAATGCGGGCGCGGGCGCGGGCAATCATCGGTTCGGAAATATCAATGCCGGTAATTTCAGTCGTGGCATCGTAGTCATCAAACGACAGGCCAGTCCCCACGCCAATTTCGAGAATTCGCCCGCCCACGTTCCGTGCGGCGCGAGCTGCAGCACGTCGGCCGTTGACGAAAACTGGCCCACAAAGCACGTCGTAAATCGGCGCCCAACGGGCATAGGCTTTTTCCATTACGTCCCTGGCTGGATCATGCAGCATCGCCGCCCTCCCGAATCAGAAGTGCAATTTCGCCCGGGAGGTAGCAATCGTCTGCAACAGTTCGGCGACACGCGCGTGCTCTTGACGCTTGCGCGCATCGCTCCGACACTCGCGCCGACGACCCGCTAAATAAGAGGAAATCTCATGAATCTCGGAATTGCCGGCCGCAAGGCCATTGTCTGTGCGTCGAGCCGCGGGCTCGGTAAGGCCTGTGCACGCGCCCTGGCGGAAGCCGGCTGCGAAGTCGTGATCAACGGACGGGACGCCAATAAGCTAGAGGCCGCAGCTGCGGAGCTTGCGAGCATTGCCGGCACAAAGGTGATCCCCGTTGCTGCCGATGTCGCGACGCCAGAAGGTCAAAAGGCGCTGCTGGCCGCCTGCCCCGAGCCGGACATCCTGGTCAACAACAACGCCGGCCCGCCGATGCGCGATTTCCGGGAGCTCACTCGCGCTCAAATGATCGACGGCGTCATCGCGAACATGGTGGTTGCGGTCGAGTTGATTCAGAAAGTGATCGACCCGATGTGCCAGCGCAAATTCGGCCGCATCGTGAACATCACATCTGGTTCGGTGAAGATGCCGCTCGCCGGGCTCGATCTATCATCTGGCGCGCGCGCCGGCCTGACGGCTTTCCTCGCCGGCGTTGCACGCACGGTGGCAGACAAGAATGTCACCATCAACAATATATTGCCCGGCGCGTTCGATACCGACCGGCTGCGCGGCATGCTGAACAAAACCGCCGAGCAAAAAGGCAAAACTGCTGCGCAGGTCGCCGCGGACCGCATCGCTACCATTCCTGCCAAACGGTTTGGAAATCCCGAAGAGTTCGGGGCGGCATGTGCGTTCCTGTGCTCGGCGCACGGAGGCTACATCACCGGGCAAAATCTGCTGATCGACGGCGGAACATTCAGCGGCGCATTCTGAAATGCGAAGGCCGGCGTTATCGCCGGCCTCGCACCCCCAAGCCCGCCGCGGGGCTATTTGGTGATCAGCGCCGTCTTTGCCGGCGCCGACGGGCTGAACTGAAATACGAGCGACCCGGAAATAATATCAACATGTGCGCTGACATCACCGACATAGGCGACGGCGCCGTTAAACCACGGGTTCCCCGAGGTCGCCGAAATGTTGATCGTCGGATCTTTCACAAAAAGGTGTGAATAGGCGACGTCGAAGTGCGCCCCTGGGAAGAGCTGCCACGACCCTCCGACCGACAGCCAGAAGCGGTCATTATCCGGCAGGCGCGGGGTACGGACCTGATCGTCGATCGGCGAAATTTCATAACCGACACCGCTGCGCAACGTCAGCCGTTCAT
>DATFVF010000172.1:0-4190 GCA_035260465.1 Pseudolabrys sp.
TTGCCCCGCCGCCACTTTTGGCTGCGGCGGTAATCGTTATCGGTCTTATCCTCGATTGGTTGCTGCCGGCTTATGTGCTGAGCGTGCTTTTATCGATGACCAGCCGTGTTGTGATCGGTGCGGCGCTCATCGGCGCGGGTCTCGCGCTGGCCATTCCCGCCAATCTCGCCTTCCGATCGGCTGGCACTCGCGTCGAGCCTTGGAGACCATCGACTGCGTTGGTTACGGATGGAATTTTCGCACGGTTGCGTAACCCAATGTATGTAGGCGGGACCCTTTTTCTGGCTGGGCTGGCTATCGCGCTCGCTTCCGATTGGATGCTGGTGATGACAGTCGTATTCGCAATCATTCTGCATTTCGGTGTGGTCCGGCGCGAAGAACGGTACCTCGAAGCGAAGTTTGGAGACGGCTACAGAAACTATCGCACTAAGGTCCCCCGTTACGGCTGGCCAGGCTGATCTCCGAGAGGCACGGGACTTGAGACAATTGTCCAATGTTTTCCGGGCTTCGTCCCTTTGCGTCCGCGATAATCCGCGCCTATAGGGGACGTCAAATTTATTCGACAGGAACCAAGTCATGCGAACGCAGGTAGGCATTATCGGAGCAGGGCCCGCGGGTCTTATGCTGGCGAGGCTCCTGCACCTCCAGGGCATTGAATCAATCGTCATTGAAAATCGCAGCCGCACCTACATCGAAAATCGCATCCGCGCCGGACTGATCGAGCATTGGGCCGCCGATTTCTTGATCGAGGTCGGTGTCGGCGTGCGGCTGCAACGCGAAGGCATGCCGCATTGGGGTATCAATATTGGCATCAATGGCGATTTGCATCGCATCGATTTCAAAGCGCTGGTGAACAAGCGCGTCACCATTTATGGGCAGCAGGAGGTGGTGAAAGATCTCGTGGAGCGCCGCCTTGCGGACGGCGGGCCCCTATTTTTCGAAGTCGCCGATGTCAGCACGCACG
The DNA here is from genome assembly GCA_035260465.1 of Pseudolabrys sp. Lineage (GTDB taxonomy): Bacteria > Pseudomonadota > Alphaproteobacteria > Rhizobiales > Xanthobacteraceae > Pseudolabrys. The sequence continues at coordinate 965 of DATFVF010000172.1, forward strand.
ATTTGACCGGCACGCAGCCGAAAATCCGCTTCACGCATGAAGGCCGTGCGCAGCAAATCGAATGCGACTTCATTGCGGGTTGCGACGGTTTCCACGGGATCTGCCGGCCCAGCATTCCCGACGGTGTGCTCAGCGTATTCGAGCGTGATTATCCGTTCGGTTGGCTTGGCATCCTGTCAGAGAGTCCGCCGCCGGACCATGAGCTTGTATATTCGTACACCGATCGCGGCTTCGCTCTGTACACCATGCGCTCGCCAACTCTCGCACGGCTCTATTTGCAGTGTGACCACGAGGAGGATATCGAAAGCTGGCCGGACCGCCGCATTTGGGATGAGCTGCACAGGCGGCTTGGGGGCGCGCGTAAGCTCGAAGAAGGCAAGATCCTGCAAAAGAGCGTCACGCCAATGCGCAGTTTTGTCGTCGAGCCGATGCACTATGGGCGGCTATTTCTTGCCGGCGACAGCGCGCACATCGTGCCGCCGACCGGTGCGAAGGGCATGAATCTCGCTTTCGCCGACGTGGTGGTGCTTTCGCGTGCGCTGGGCGATTTTTACAAGAAAAAAGCGAGCAATCGGCTGGAGAATTATTCAGCAGCTTGTCTACGACGGGTTTGGTACGCGCAGCGGTTCTCCTGGTGGATGACACAAATCATGCATCGATTTCCGCACGAGTCGGCCTTCGATCGACGCCGGCAGCTATCCGACCTGGATTATCTCACAAGTTCGAAAGTCGCCGCCACGTCGCTCGCCGAGCAATATGTCGGCTTGCCGCTGGATTAGTCGGCCAGGACGGAGCGCAAGGGAATACTCAGCAGCGCAATTGAGACACTCGCCACGCCGGAAATAAGCGCAAGCATCAGGAAAAAATCAGTTTGGCCCATGCTCGACCAAAAAGTGCCGAGATAACCGGCGAGAAAGTTTCCTGCAAAACTCGTGGCGAGCCACACGCCCATCATCATCGAAAGTAGCGGAGCGGGCGCAATTTTCGTCACCAACGATAGGCTGGTTGGAGAAAGATAAAGTTCGCCGATTGTGATCACGACGAAAAAGGCGAACAGCCACAGCCAGCTTGCCTTGCCGCCACCGGCACTCCATGCAGCGGCGACCATGATCAAATAAGCAAACCCGTTGAGCAGACAGCCGATTGCAAGTTTCATTGTCGTCGACGGTTCTCGCCGTCCTTGCAAGCGCCACAGCGCGACGATGAATGGCGTAAATGCGAAAATCATGAACGGATTGAATGCCTGAAACCAGGTAACGGGAATTTCGCCACCCAGAAAGCGGCGATCTGTAAATTGATCGGCCCAAAGCGTGATCGTATTGCCTTGCTGTTCGTAAGTCGCCCAGAAGAGACTGACGGGCGCGAATAGCAGCAAAAGTGCGATGATCGATTTCCATGCAGCGCGATCGAGCTTGCGTGGTGACTTCCGCTTTGTGAAAGCGTCTTTCGGCAGATGGGGGGTCGCGGCGAGATAAATAACGAGGGCAAGCGTCATGCCGACGCCGGCGGCTGCAAATCCATAGTGCCAACCGAGCTCTTCGCCCAGCGTCCCGCAAATGAGCGGGGCGAGGAATGCGCCGAGGTTGATGCCCACATAAAAGATCGAGAATGCGCGATCGCGTCGGCGATCGCCCGACGCATAGAGCGCGCCGACCTGGGTCGAGATATTCGGCTTGAAGGCTCCGTTTCCGAGAATAAGTATTCCGAGCGCGAACAAAAACAGCTGTTCGAAGGCCATCATGAAATGGCCGACGGCCATCAGCGCAGCACCCGCAATGACCGTGCGGCGTTGGCCGAGCACGCGATCGGCCAGCAACCCGCCCAGGACCGGGGTTAAATACACCAGCCCCGTATAGAAGCCGTAGATCTGCGACGCGAGCGGCTGAGGCGCCAGTGGGCCGAACAAGTATTCCAGCACGCTTTTGAACGATGCGAGGCCAATGACGCCATTCGCTTGTTGTGGCGCGAGCAAATACTTGAGCATGTAGAGGACGAGCAGCGCCCGCATCCCGTAGTAGGAAAACCGTTCCCACATCTCGGTTGCGAATAGGTAGGCGAGCCCTCGTGGATGGCCGAAAAATTCGGCATTCACGCTTCGATTGTACCGCGGAATTGCGCGTTTTGCGCTCATGTGCAAGTTCGGTGGGCCAATGACGACAAAACAATAGCACACCATGACAAAGGCGTTTTCCAATGGCAGTACTCGGTGTACGCTTTTAGCAAGCGCGACCGGGTATGGGACGGCGCGCAAACGGGGGAAGGAATGACGAAGATATGTAGTGGCACAATTTGTGCGGTCGTGATGATGCTTGTGGCGTTTGGTGGAAGCGCGCATGCACAAGCGGACTATCCGAATCGCCCAATCCATTTCATCGTCGGTTTTGCCGCCGGCGGCGGAAACGATTTGTTCGCCCGTCTGGTGGTACAAAAATTCCAGGAAAATACCGGCGCCATCTCGGTGATCGACAATCGCGTCGGGGCAGGCGGGCGCATCGCCGCCGAATTCGCCGCGCGTCAACCGGCCGATGGTTATACGGTGCTGGTCGGCGCCACCGGCCAGATGTCGATCGCCACTGCGATCTTTCCGGATCTCAGCTATCACGCAAGTAAGAGTTTCATTCCGCTCAACATGATCGCGTCGTTTCCTCTGGTAATGGTCGTGCCAGAAGATCATCCGGCCAAGACGGTCAAGGAACTCGTCGCTTGGGCGAAATCAAATCCCGACAAGTCAAATTACGGCACATCCTCGCCCGCATTTACAATCGCGAGCGAGTTGTTGAAGTTGAAGACCGGAATGCCCGGTGTTGCTATCCCTTACAAGAGCAGCAACGAATCCAGTCTGAGCGTTATGGCGGGGCAATGCCTCTTCACGATTTCTGACGGACCACCTGTCATCCCGCTCGTCAAAGGCGGCAAGATCCGTGCGTTGGCGGTGACAGGCTCCGAACGCTCGCCCGAATTGCCCGATGTCCCAAGTATGGCCGAATCAGGATTTCCGGAAGTTGATACCCATTTATGGAGTGGGTTTTTTGTCCCTGCCGGCACACCGGCACCGATCGTGGCAAAGCTCACGGCGGAACTTGGCAAGGCAATCGCCGACCCCATCGTGCAAGAAGGGTTGTCGCGGATGGCTGTGAAACCGGGCGGCCCGACCGGCGACGCGTTTAGAAAACGGATCGATGCCGATATCACCAGTTTTGCCGAAGTCGTGAAGGCCGCCAATTTG
>DATFVF010000173.1:0-11966 GCA_035260465.1 Pseudolabrys sp.
CCCCTCGCGGATACGCTCCTCATCGCCCTTCATGGCAAACGCCGTGACCGCCACGACCGGGATGGCTTTGAGCTCTGGATCATCTTTGAGCCATTTGGTCACTTCGAGACCCGAAACTTCGGGCAACTGGATGTCCATCAAAATCAAATCCGGCCGGTGCTTGCGGGCGAGATCGAGCGCTTCAATGCCGTTGCGGGTGCCGATAGTTTGGTAACCATGGGCTTCAAGAAGGTCGTGGAAGAGCTTCATATTGAGCTCGTTGTCTTCCACGATCAGGACGGTCTTTGGCATTACCCCTTTCCCGCCCTTTTTGTCCCCAATGCGCGTGAAGTCGCGCAGGCGCAGTCGCCACCACGCCCTCGCTCGGGCATGATCGGCACGGTAGTGCCGATTTGTTACGGAAAGGCAAATTTACTTGATGAAGCAAAGCCATCCGTTCACACGGGAACAGGCAGAAGGGCTTGCGATTCAGGCCCTTACGTTCATTGCTGGGGATGGTGAACGCCTCGGGCGCTTTCTCGCCGTAACCGGCATTGGTCCAGCTGAGATTCGCTCCGCTGCGCGTGAGCTAGGGTTTCTGGCCGGCGTACTCGACTATTTAGCGTCCGACGACAGACTGATCACAGCCTTTGCAAGCGAGGTCGGTCTCGACCCCGCCGATGTCGACCGGGGGCGGACAGCGCTTGCCGGCCGTCCCTGGGAACGCGAGATGCCATGAATTTTTGTCGCGACTGCCTTGCCGACACGCCCGCTCAGCCGGTGCGTTGCCCGCTTTGTGGTTCGCCGCGATTGGTGCGCCACCCCGACATCGATACGCTCACCATCGCCCATGTCGATTGCGACGCTTTTTACGCAACCATCGAAAAGCGTGACGATCCTTCGCTGGCCGACAAACCGGTGATTATTGGCGGCGGCAAGCGCGGCGTCGTAGCGGCTGCATGTTATGTCGCGCGCACTTACGGAATTCGCTCAGCAATGCCGATGTTCGAGGCCAAGCAGCGTTGCCCGGACGCTGTCGTGGTAAAACCGAACATGGCAAAATATGTACAGGTCGGGCGCGACGTGCGCAGTGCGATGTTTGCGCTCACACCGTTGGTTGAGCCTCTGTCGATTGATGAGGCATTTCTCGATCTCACCGGCACCGAACGGCTGCACGGCATGAGCGCCGCAAAAGCACTCGCACGATTCGCCGCCAACATTGAGCGCGACCTTGGCATCACCATTTCGATTGGACTCTCGGCCAACAAATTTCTTGCCAAAATCGCCTCAGACATGGACAAGCCGCGCGGCTTTGCCGCCCTCGGACAAAGCGAAGCTGTCGCATTTCTTGCGCCGAAACCGCTCGGTTTCATCTTCGGCGTCGGCACGGTGAGTGCAGCCAGGCTTGCGAGCGACGGCTTTCGCACGATCGCCGATCTGCAACGCGCCGATGAGCGCGATTTGATGCGCCGTTATGGCGAAGAGGGGGCGCGCCTATGGCGCCTCGCGCGCGGAAGGGACACACGCGCGGTCGACCCCGGGCGCGACACCAAAAGCGTGTCGGCAGAAACCACTTTCGAACGGGATATCGGAGACTTCCGCCCCCTCGAACAGCATTTGTGGGATTTAACCGAACGCGTATCGGCGCGCCTCAAGGCCAACGCGCTTGCAGGCTCGACCGTGACGCTCAAACTCAAGAGCGCGGATTTCAAAATCCGCACGCGCGCACGCGCGCTTGCTGCACCTACGCAACTCGCGGCACGCATTTTCGCAGCCGGCCGCGATCTGCTCGCGCACGAGATAGGCACCACCCGCTTCCGCCTTATCGGAATCGGCGTCAGCCATCTGGAGGATGCCACTGGCGATGACCTGGCGGATCTCATCGACCGCCGCGCCGCTGAGGCCGAACACGCAATCGACAGACTGCGTTCAAAGTTCGGCCGCGACGCCGTCGTGAAAGGCCTGGCGTTCGATGACGATCAACCCGCGCCTAAGGGCACGGCTTCGGCGTCTTCAACTCCAGCGAAGTCATCTCGCCGGTAATCGTAAAATCGCTGTAATCGAGGACGAGCGCGCGCGAGATGCCGTTCTCATAAAGTTCAAAGCCGATCGAGTAGACCGGCGTTTGCTCACCGCCCTTTTCGTCCTTTTCGTCCTTTTTCTCAAAATAGCTGATCGTTACTGGCCAGCGGGTGAGCTTTGCCTGTTCCGGCATCTTCCCTCCCGCATCCTCGGCCGGCTTTTCGCCGGGTGTTATCGGGCGGCCAATAACTGTGAGGGTATTATAGAGTTTCTCGCCGGTTTCCGATCCGTCATAGACTGGAAATTCCAGAACGGACTTGCCCTCGCGCGCGGCGGCAATAATTCGCCGCATGTGTTCGGTCGGAAATACCGCACCGGCCGGCACGGTCAAATTCTTTTCCTTCGGCTTGCTGAGACTTATCGCCACCGTTTTGGCGTTTCGCTCGGCCTGGCCGTCAACGATGTCCGTGCGTTGTTCGTTAAAAAGATTTTCCGAATTGAAGCGGAATTTCTTGGCCTCGCCGTCTTCCCAAGTGGTCGAGCGCAAATCGCTGAGCGCGGCCTGGCCTTCACCGGAGTCTAGCTCGGACACCTGACGGAATTGCAGCTGATAGCCTTCGCAGGCACTGCCGGAAAAGTCGTAGAGAATGCGGCCTCGGACCGCCTCGATGCCACGGCTACCGTGCGATTTGGAGAGCTTGAGGTCATAGATCGCCCGATGCGGCGCCAATAAAACGTGGTCCGCTGGAGGGGCCGCCGCTGCAGGTCGGTGGAGCACCATCCCCGCAACGCCAAACGCCAGGATCGAAGCAGTCCATCGGCTGGCGCTAATATTGATGTTCATCGATTTGGGCCTTTCCGCCGCAGCGTGGGCGCCACGCGCAAGAGCAGAAAGATGCAAGATCTGGGCAAGATAGAGGCCGTTACAGATTCCAGCAACCGCGCCGATCGGCGCCTTGCACGGTAGCGCGCAATCGGCCAAGGATCGCGACAAATCACCGCCCCGGGGAGGACACCATGGCAGGATTCGTCGAAAAGAAGCTCGCAAGCCTGGATATCGCCCTGCCGACCCCGGCAAGCCCGATTGCCAATTACGTGCCGTTCGTGCGCAGCGGCAACACGCTCGTCGTCTCCGGCCAGCTTTGCTTTGGCAGCGACGGCAAGTTGACCGCAAAAGGTCAGCTCGGCGGCGGCGTGTCGCTCGAGGACGGGCAGAAAGCGGCGCGCGCCTGCGCCGTGAACTTGCTGGCGCAGCTCAAGGCCGCGCTTGGCGATCTCGACAAGGTGACGCGTGTGGTGCGGCTGGGCGGTTTCATCAATTCGGCGCCCGGATTTACTGATGGCCCAAAGGTTATGAACGGCGCATCCGACCTGATGGTGGAGGTATTCGGTGAAAAGGGCCGTCATGCGCGCAGTACTGTGGGCGTCGCCGCACTGCCGGCGGATGCCGCCGTTGAAGTCGAGGGTCTCTTCGAGATTTCCAACACGTGATCCCGAAAAGCGGCACTGATTTTCAAAAAGCATGCTCAAACCGACATAAGCCCAAATGCCTGCGCTCGAATGGCTCACCGCGCGTCCGATTGCCCATCGCGGCCTCCATGACGCGCCGAGCGGCGCCATCGAGAACACGGCCGCGGCCTTTTCTGCCGCAATTGCTGGCGGTTACGGCATGGAAACCGATCTGCAAATCAGTGCCGACGGTGAAGCCATGGTGCATCACGACGATGCGCTCGGACGACTGACGGAAGGCAGCGGCCGTCTCGCAGAGATGCCCGCGGCGGACATCAAGGCGGTGCGTTTCAAAGCAAGCACAGCGCGCATCCTCACGCTCGGCGAACTATGCGACCTCGTTGCCGGCCAGGCGCCGCTTCTCCTTGAACTCAAGAGCCGTTTCGATGGCGATCTGCGGGTAGCGAAACGTACCGTGGAGGTGCTCTCGGGTTATTCGGGCCCGGCCGCGGTGATGTCGTTCGACCCGGATTTAATCGAGGCCGTGCGACTTGCTGCGCCGGTTGTAACGCGCGGTATCGTCGCCGAATGGCGCTATTCTGATTCTGAATGGGACAGTCTATCGAACGCGCAAAGACGAAGCCTGACCTGGCTGCTGCATGCACCGAAGAGCCGTCCGCAATTTCTCGCTTATTCGGTCAAAGATTTGCCGGCTGCCCCCCTGCTCCTGGCACGCACATTTTTCGGCTTGCCGTTGCTGACCTGGACGGTGCGCACCGAAGGTGACCGGAAGCTCGCTACGCGCTGGGCGGACCAGATCATATTCGAGGGCTGGAGGCCGTAAGGTCGCGTGTGGGGAGGGAAAGAACCCAATCACAGGCCGCTGTGCGGCATGCGTCCGGCGCAGCTAAGCTCGGCTGAAATTCGGACGAAATCGGGCTTAAAGTTGGGGTAGGATAGCGTTGCCCCCAATGAGCGACACCGAAATTCAAATTCGCATTGCGCAATCGCTCGCCGGGATCCCGCCTGCGGCGTGGAACCTTTGCGCGGCCGGTTCGGTCGCCGACGCAGCTCAATTAGGGGACGAAATTAAACTAACACATGAGGATAATTCGTCCCCAAAGTTATCGACACAAGGACAATGCAGTAACCCTTTTATTTCACACGAATTTTTGTCGTCACTTGAGGAGACGGCCTCGGTTGGCGGCCGCACAGGCTGGCAGCCTCGGCACCTGCTGGCGCAAGACCGCGAAGGCAACCTTCTAGGGGCCGCGCCCTGCTATGTGAAAGCCCATTCGCGTGGCGAATATGTCTTTGACCATGGCTGGGCCGAAGCCTTCGAGCGGGCTGGCGGTGACTATTATCCAAAGCTCCAGGTCGCGGTGCCATTCACACCGGTGACCGGGCCTCGGCTCCTTGCAGCGCCCGGCCGGCTGGCGCCGACAGTCCGCGGCGGCTTGGCCGACGCCCTCATTGAAATCACGACTAAGAGTGAACTGTCCTCCGCACACGTGACTTTCCTCACCGAGCCGGAATGGCGCGAACTGGGCAAGCGGGGCTTCCTGCAGCGCACAGACCAGCAGTTCCATTGGGAAAATGACGGCTATGCCTCGTTCGAGGATTTCTTGGCGGCGCTCGCCTCCCGCAAGCGCAAAACAATCCGCCGCGAACGAAAGGAGGCGCTCAGCGCCGCCGGCGTCGAGGTGCTCTGGCTCACCGGTCAGGATCTGACGGAATCTGTCTGGGACGCTTTCTTCGCTTTTTATATGGAAACCGGCTCACGCAAATGGGGCCGTCCCTATCTGACCCGTGAATTTTTTTCCGTCGTCGCGACGAAAATGCGCGACCGTATCCTGCTCGTCATGGCACGCCGCGCCGGCCGCTGGATCGCGGGGGCTATCAATTTCATCGGCTCGGATACGCTCTACGGCCGCAACTGGGGTTCAATCGAGCACCACCCCTTTCTGCATTTCGAGGTCTGCTATTATCAGGCCATCGACTACGCGATCGCACATGGGCTGAAGCGGGTCGAAGCTGGCGCGCAAGGCGAGCATAAGCTCTCGCGCGGCTACACGCCCCGCACCACCTATTCCGCCCATTTCATCGCAAATCCGGCGTTGCGCCGCGCCGTTGCAGACTATCTTTCGCGCGAGCGCCTTTATGTACAGGCCACAGCGGAAGAGCTTGCGGCGGCCGCGCCATTCCGCAAGGATTTGGTCGAACAGGAATAAGCACAATCTCGAAAACCGGAAACCGGTTTTTGGCCAGCGTTGTGTGCCGCTGAAATGATTTGGGGGAGCCGATGCCGAATTACGACCCAAACAATATCTTCGCCAAAATTCTGCGTGGCGAGCTGCCCTGCTACAAGGTCTATGAAGACGACAAAACGCTCGCGTTCCTCGACATCATGCCGCGCTCGCCAGGCCATACGCTGGTTCTCCCGAAAGCGCCTGCCCGCAACATCCTCGACGTCGGCGCAGACGACCTCGCGCATGTTGCAATGGTCGCGCAAAAAGTCGCCAAGGCGGCCATCAAGGCGTTTTCGGCAGATGGCATTACCATCCAGCAATTCAACGAGGGGGCCGGAGGACAAGTCGTATTCCACTTGCACCTGCACGTTATTCCACGCAAAGCCGGCGTCACCATGAAGCCGCCGGCAAGCGAGAAAGAAAAACCCGATGTCCTGGCCGAAAACGCCAAGAAGCTTGCCGCGGCCATGGCTGCGGGTTGAATCAGGCAGAGAACAAAAAACCGCCTAGCAGTAGCACTGCCTCCCCGACCAGAACGCCGGCAAAAACCGACCGCTGAATGCCGACAAACGCGAGGAAGCCGCACACCGCCGCGGTCACGCGTACACCGAGCGGAATGGTAGCAAGCGCTCCAGTTGAAAAGAGAATCAGTTTGGCAATCACGCCGGCAAGGATTGCGGTCGCCACGGCCCGCGACCACACCACGACTTCGGAATCTTCGTTAAGCCCGCGAGCCAGCGCCAGCCCCAATACGCGCCAGATTTCGTTCGGCAAAAAGCCGACCAATATCAGCACCAGATATGGCGACAATTCTGCCATGGCGCTCAAACGGCTGCCTCGCGCAGACGATGTGCGGCATAAGCAAGAGAGCCGCCGACCACACCGGTCCACATCAGGTCGAGACCGACGTGAAAGAACGCCAGCGCCGGCCCGAGCAAGAGTCCGAACACGAGCGCCAGCCGGTCGACCAACATCTGGGCGTTGCGCGCGGTCGAAATCAGGAACGACAGCGGGGTGAGAAACAGGAGCGTGCCCGCATACAGCGGCGGCAATCCAGCGGCGAGGTAATAGCCGACGAACCCGAACGCAGCCGCCGTAACGTTATAGCCAACTGACAAGCCGTTGCAGAAAGCGATGCGATACTCATACGGCACCGTCGGCAGCAGCCGCAAGGATTCAACCCACATGCTCACCGCTGTGAAGTGCGTCGGCAGGAGCAGATCGCGCAAACGCGTGTTCGGCCCGCGCAGCAGGGGAAGCAATGCAACAACCATCGGAAACAATCGGATCGCACTTAAGGTGACCGCAACCGCGGCTTCGATGAGCGCCGATCCCGCGCCCAGCGCCGAAAGCAGAATCACCTGCGCCGGTGCAGCCCAAACCAATATGGTCGATAATACCAACCACCAAGACGAAAAGCCAAAGTCGTGTGCAAGTGCACCCATGCCCACATAGGTGCCTGCGAGCACCAGGAAGAACACTGACGTCAGTGCGGATTTCACGCCGCCGAAAAAAGCGTTCCTCGAGGATGAAAATGACATAGGTGCTGGCATGGACGCCTCACACCTGTCTCATAGCGTAGAGGCGCCCGCAACTATCTCGCATGGCATGCGGCACCTGCGAAATACGAAGGCCGGGCATAAAGCCCGGCCTTGCAGATGTTTGTCGCGAGTGGCTTAGACTTTGGCCAGCGGCACCTTCGGCACCGAGCCTCGCTTCGGTTTTGGACGCGGCGAAGCACGCCGCTTAGCCTTTGGCCGCGCCACCGGCAATTTCTCCGGCTTGGGCGTGACCGGACCGTCAAGGAACTGGAATCCGAGCTTGTCTCGGCCCTGTTCGTCCTTGTCGACGACCACACGCACGTGCCCACCGGCCTTCAGATGGCCGAACAGCACCTCGTCTGCAAGCGGCTTCTTGATGTGCTCCTGGATCACGCGCGCCATCGGCCGCGCACCCATCAGCTCATCGTAACCGTTGGCGATCAGCCAGCGGCTCGCCTCGTCCGAAAGCTCGATTGTGACGTTGCGGTCGCCGAGCTGAGCCTCAAGCTGCAGCACGAACTTTTCGACCACCTTGGCGATAACCTCCTGCGAAAGATGCGCAAAGGTGATGGTCGCATCGAGCCGATTACGGAATTCAGGCGCGAACATCTTGCTGATCGCTTCCTGGTCGTCGCCTTCCCGCTTGGTGCGAGTAAAGCCGTACGCCTCCTTGGCAAGGTCGGAAGCGCCCGCATTGGTCGTCATAATCAGGATGACATTGCGGAAGTCGACCTGCTTGCCGTTGTGGTCGGTTAGCTTGCCGTGATCCATGACCTGCAACAGAACGTTGAACAGATCGGGATGCGCTTTCTCAATCTCGTCGAGTAACAGCACGCAATGCGGATGCTGATCGACACCATCCGTGAGCAGGCCGCCTTGGTCGAAACCGACATAGCCCGGAGGGGCGCCGATCAACCGTGAAACGGTGTGCCGCTCCATGTATTCCGACATATCGAAGCGGATCAGCTCAACGCCGAGAGAGACGGCAAGCTGCTTTGCGACCTCGGTCTTGCCGACACCGGTCGGACCAGAGAACAGATAGCAGCCGATCGGCTTTTCGGGCTCCCGCAATCCTGCGCGCGCGAGTTTAATCGAAGCCGAGAGAGACTCGATCGCCTTGTCCTGGCCATAAACGACCGTCTTCAGTGTGTTCTCGAGATGCTGCAGCACTGCGGCATCATCCTTGGACACGGTCTTCGGCGGAATGCGCGCCATGGTCGAGATCGTCGTTTCGATCTCCTTGATCCCGATGGTCTTCTTGCGCCGGTTTTCCGGCAACAACATCTGCGCCGCTCCGGATTCATCGATCACGTCAATCGCCTTGTCGGGCAGTTTGCGATCGTGGATGTAGCGCGACGATAATTCCACCGCGGCCTTGATGGCCTCGCTTGTGTATTTGAGCTTGTGATATTCCTCGAAATAGGGCTTTAGCCCCTTCAGGATTTCGATCGCATCGGCCACCGTCGGCTCGTTGACGTCGATTTTTTGGAATCGCCGCACCAGGGCGCGATCCTTCTCGAAATACTGACGGTATTCCTTGTAGGTCGTCGAGCCGATGCAGCGGATCGTGCCGGACGCAAGCGCCGGCTTGAGCAAGTTGGACGCGTCCATTGCGCCGCCGGAGGTGGCGCCGGCGCCGATGACCGTGTGGATTTCATCGATGAACATGATCGCGCCGGGATAGGCTTCGATCTCCTTGATGACTTGCTTGAGACGCTCTTCGAAATCGCCGCGATAGCGTGTGCCGGCGAGCAGCGTGCCCATATCGAGCGCAAACACCGTCGCACCCTTGAGCACGTCCGGCACTTCGCCATGCACAATTCGCCGCGCCAGCCCTTCGGCGATGGCGGTCTTGCCGACGCCGGCCTCGCCCACGAAGAGCGGATTGTTCTTCTGGCGCCTGCAAAGAACCTGGATCGTGCGGTTGATCTCGGAATCGCGGCCGATCAACGGATCGATCTTTCCGTCCTTGGCCTTCTTGTTGAGATTGACGCAATAGGCTTCGAGCGCGTCACCTTTTTTCTTCGGCTCGTCTCCGCCTTTGGTATCGGCTTCTTCCTCGACGCCGCGGACCGGGCGTGACTCAGAAAGGCCAGGCCGTTTGGCAATGCCATGGCTGATATAATTGACCGCGTCGTAGCGCGTCATGTCCTGCTCTTGCAGGAAATAGGCGGCATGGCTTTCGCGCTCAGCGAAGATCGCCACCAGCACATTGGCGCCGGTGACCTCCTCACGTCCCGAGGATTGCACATGAATGACTGCGCGTTGGATCACGCGCTGGAAGCCGGCCGTCGGCTTGGAATCCTCGGCGCCATCGGTAATCAGATTTTCGAGCTCTGACTCAAGATACGCGGTCAGACTGCGCCGTAGCTTGTCGAGGTCGACATTGCACGCGCGCATCACCGCGGAAGCATCCTGGTCGTCGATCAGCGCCAGCAACAGGTGCTCAAGCGTCGCGTATTCGTGGTGGCGCTCGTTTGCGAGCGCGAGCGCGCGGTGCAACGATTGTTCGAGGCTGCGGGAGAATGTCGGCATTTACAGATCCAGTCCCATTTGTATTGAACGTCCCTCCCGGAGACTCACTTTTTTTCCATCACGCATTGCAAAGGATGCTGATGTTTGCGCGCAAAGTCCATCACCTGTGTGACCTTGGTTTCTGCGACTTCATACGTATAGACACCGCATTCACCGATCCCGTGGTGGTGCACATGCAACATAATTCTTGTGGCGGCTTCGTGGTCCCTGCCGAAGAAACGCTCCAGCACGTGCACGACGAATTCCATTGGCGTGTAGTCATCGTTGAGGATGAGCACGCGATACATGTTCGGTCGCTTGGTCTGCGGTTTGGTCTTGGTAATAACCGCAGTGCTGGGGCCGCCCTGCTCGTTCCGGCGCTTCCGATCATCGTCGGCCATCCGCGGTGCGTCGCCGGAGGGCAAGCCCACGTGAACTTCGCGACTCTTTCTGACTGGGGGCGTCATCGTAAGGCCAAGCAATTAGCATTCCTGGATATTGTACCAAGCCCGCGCCGGCGCGTAGCCGAACGCCATCATAAAGACCCGGGCACAGGTATTCCAAGTCGCCAATTCGCCTAAGGCTGCCCCGTTCCGGTACAAATGACCGATTTTCTGAGGTTTTCTCCGCACTAATCCAGATAGCTATTGCTTAAACGATCGCAACCCGTTTGCAGGCAAATTGAAGCGAGTTTCCCCCAAATTCGCGGAGTACCTCGCTTTTTCGGGTACCCCATATGGCGGAACTCTTGCTGGTAGGTCATTTCCACAACAATCGGTAAGGCCGCATGCTAGCCCGGTTTGTGCCCGGGGCGGCATCGGCCCCACTCATGGCGGTCGCTGCCATCCCTGTCATGGCCGCCGTCGGCATGGCCGTCGATTACACGCAAGCGAACGCAGGCCGCACGGCGTTTCAGGTCTCGCTCGACGCGACCGCGCTGATGCTTTCGAACGATGCGGCGGTGGAATCGAACTCCGCCCTCACCGTGACGAGCGGATAATCATCTGCACGTCACGTTGGCTTCTCATCACAACTTTCGGAAAGATTGGCACTGCACCGGCAAAATTGCGCATGCCGACGAACAACGGACAAACAAAAAGCCCGGCCAATTGAGCCGGGCTTTGCATTTCAGAACGCTACGCAACGAAACGCAACAAACGCTAGCGACGCGACTTACTTCGCTTTCACCATCATGGTTTCGAACGGCTTGTAGGTCTCCTTTGCCAGATCGGCATAGAGCTCGCCGATCTTGGAGGCCTTCGCCACGAAACCTTCGTAGGCGGTCTTGGCATATTCAGTCTGCACTTCAATCGCCTTGTCGAGCGACTTCACGCCGAACAGCTTTTCGAGCGCGGCAGTGCCGTCCTCAAATGCCTTCTTCGAATAGTCCGCAACCTCGACCGCGATCGCCTGGGTGCCTTTAGAGAGCGCGCCCATGGCTTTCAGTGTGACGTCGACGTTGTCTTTACTGACTTGCTGGAAATCCTCGAGATTCTTGACCATGACATCCCTTTTCCGGCCCGCAATGCGGCGCCAATGTGCTGATTTCTACCCGGCCTCGCCCGGGATTAAGGCTGGTTTATACTGCACTGCACAATAAAGTCAAGCGGAAATATTGCAGTGCGATAATACCTATAGAATCCGGGGGATTGCCTTCATTATTTGTAAACCGCGTTCTCCTACGGTCGTAAATTGCCGCGCTGCCGGCGCGCTACAAAACGGCCACGATGGCGCCCTAGGGGATCGCCACCAGAAAATGGGGTTTGGGGAGAGCGCATGTTGCGTGGGGGAGCTTTTGGGCATCGCGCTGTGCGCTGGGGCACCTTGGGCCTGACTGCTTTTATTGCTATCGCCGCCCTAACCGACAACGCGGACGCACGCCGGGGACATCGCGCCCGGTCCGAAGCGGGCGAAAGCTACCAACCCTCCTATGCCTCAATCGTCGTGGACGCCAATTCTGGCGCGGTGATGCAGGCGACGAATGCCGACAGCCCCCGCCATCCAGCATCGCTGACCAAGATTATGACGCTCTACCTGCTGTTCGAGCGGCTGGAGCAAGGCAAGATCAAGCTCACCACTGATTTGCCAGTGTCGGCGCATGCCGCCATGCAGGCTCCGTCCAAGCTCGGGCTCAAGCCCGGTGAATCAATCCGCGTCGAAACCGCCATCCGCGCCATCGTTACAAAGTCGGCCAACGACGTCGCCGTCATCG
>DATFVF010000174.1:0-3100 GCA_035260465.1 Pseudolabrys sp.
CCGCGCGCTTAATGTTTCACGTGAAACATTTCCCCGAAAACCAATGTTTTTGACCCCTCGCCGCGCCTCCGCTACAACGCGCCATCCGAGGCGAGAAATGTTCAACCGATTCGACGTCGTGGTGATTGGCGGCGGCCATGCCGGCTGTGAAGCCGCGGCCGCGGCTGCGCGCATGGGCGCCCAAACCGCCCTAGTGACTCACCAGTTCGCCAGTATTGGCGCAATGTCCTGCAATCCCGCCATTGGCGGGCTCGGAAAAGGCCATTTGGTGAGGGAAATCGATGCCCTCGATGGTCTTATGGGTCGAATTGCCGATTTGGGCGGAATCCAATTCCGCGTCCTAAATCGCCGCAAAGGTCCGGCTGTGCGCGGGCCGCGCGCCCAGGCCGATCGCAAACTTTATGCAGCTGCGATGCAGGCGGCGATCAGGGCCATTCCCAATCTCGAAGTGATCGAGGCCGAAGCCGATGACCTCGTTATCGAGAACGAACGCGTTTGCGGCGTCAAACTTGGTGATGGCCGCGAGATTTCTGCCGGCGCCGTTGTGCTCACGACCGGCACGTTCTTGCGCGGTCTCATTCACATCGGCGAAAAGAAAATTCCAGCTGGCCGCGTCGGCGAAGCACCTGCGATGGGTCTGTCACGCACACTGGAAAAATTTGGCTTCGCACTTGGCCGTTTGAAAACCGGAACGCCGCCACGGCTCGATGGGCGCACGATCGATTGGTCCGCGCTTGAAATGCAGCGCGGCGACGATCCGCCCGAGCCGTTTTCAACTCTGACGACGCGCATTGAAAATCCGCAAATCCAGTGCGGCATCACGCGTACGATCGGGGCCACGCACAAAATCATCCGCGACAACGTTCACCGCTCGCCAATGTACTCCGGACAAATTGCGAGTCGTGGTCCGCGTTACTGTCCGTCGATCGAAGACAAGATCGTCAAGTTCGGCGATCGCGACGGCCATCAGATTTTTCTGGAGCCGGAAGGCCTCGACGATCACACCGTTTATCCGAACGGAATTTCCACGTCGCTTCCGGAAGACGTTCAGCACGCGCTGGTCGCAACAATTCCGGGATTGCAAAACGCACGCTTCATTCGACCTGGTTACGCAATCGAATATGATTACGTTGATCCGCGCGAGCTTGCGCCGACGCTGCAAACGAAGCGTCTGCGCGGTTTGTTTTTGGCGGGACAGATCAACGGCACTACAGGCTACGAAGAGGCTGCGGCACAGGGGCTTCTCGCAGGTCTCAATGCGGCTGCTCTGGCGGGCGAGGGCGATGACATCGTCATCGACCGTGCGCAAGCCTATCTCGGCGTGATGGTCGACGATCTCGTCACGCGCGGCGTCACCGAACCGTATCGCATGTTCACCTCGCGCGCCGAATATCGATTGCAGTTGCGCGCCGACAATGCCGATCAACGTCTCACTAACATTGGAATTAAAATCGGTTGCGTGAGCGCTGAACGCGCGCGCACACATCAGGAAAAATCCTTGGCGTTGAAAGACGCGCGCGAATTTGCGAAATCGGTTTCGCTCACGCCAAAAGAAGCCGAGCGTCACGGATTGTCGCTCAACAAAGACGGACAGCGCCGCACAGCGTTCGAGCTGTTGTCATATCCGTATGTGACGATCGCCGATCTTGCGAAAATCTGGCCGCGCCTTGGTGAGTTTGCTCCGAAGATTGCCGAGCAGATCGAGATCGACGCAAAGTATGATGTCTATCTTTCGCGCCAGGCCGCCGACATCGCCGCGTATCGCCGCGATGAAAGCTTTGAATTGCCGGATGACTTCGACTACGCGGGGCTACCGGGTCTGTCGAACGAGATGAAACAGAAATTGCAAGCGCATCGTCCGCGCACCATCGGACATGCTGGTCGTATCGACGGCGTCACTCCAGCGGCATTGACATTGCTGGTGGCGCATGTTCGGCGCGGCAAAAAGATTTCCGCGAAGTCTGCGTGAGCAAAAGCGGGCAGGGGATTCTTGATCTCTGGGCCGATAAAGCGCGTGCGCTCGCGCTCTGTCCTGTTTCACGTGAAACAGAAATGCGGCTCGACATGCTCGTAGACGTGCTGTTGCTCTGGCAAAAAAAATTCAACCTCGTCGCATCCTCGACGCTGAAAGACATTTGGACCCGCCATATCGCCGATTCGCTCCAGCTCTTGTCGCTCGCACCCGAGGCGCGCGTCTGGGCTGACTTCGGATCGGGCGCTGGCTTTCCCGGAATGCCGATTGCCTGCGCGCTCGCAGGGCAACCCGGCGCGAAAGTACATCTCATTGAAAGCATTGGAAAAAAAGCAACTTTTCTGCGGGACGCGGTGAGGGTGACCGGGGCGCCGGCGGTCGTCCACCAGGTGCGCGCTGAGAAATTTGGGGAAAGCTGTGCAGAAACCGTGCATGTCGTGACGGCGCGAGCCTTGGCCCCATTGAAAACCCTATGCGATCAGGCGTTTCCTTTGATCAGCCGTGGCGCGATTGGCTTGTTCCCCAAGGGACAACATGTAGACGCTGAATTGACCGATGCCGCTAAATACTGGAGAATCGAGGCGACAAAAGTGCCCAGCAAGACCAGTCCCACGAGTTCAATCGTTATTATTCGCAGCCTCAGGCCGCTCTAAGAGCGCCTGATGGCCAGACCCTAAGGACAATTTCCAGAGGCTACCGCCGCGCCGCCGACCCAACCGATGGATTGCCGCCCATGACCGAGAACCCGACCCCCGACCCGACTGGCGACCCGCAGATTGTCCCCTTCGGCAAGCCAGGCGCGAAGCCCGATGCCGCCATTCGGCCCCGGGTGCTGGCGATCGCCAACCAGAAGGGGGGCGTCGGCAAAACCACGACGGCCATCAATCTTGGCACCGCGCTTGCGGCCATCGGCGAGCACGTGTTGATCGTCGACCTCGATCCGCAGGGCAACGCATCCACCGGCCTCGGCATCGAACGCAAATCGCGCCGCACATCGACCTACGATGTCCTCACTGGCGCTGTGCCGATGCGCGATGCCGTGCTGCCGACCGCCGTGCCGCAACTCTACATCGCGCCATCGACAATGGATCTTTCCGGCCTCGAGCTTGAGATCGGTCAACAGCGCGA
>DATFVF010000175.1:0-5965 GCA_035260465.1 Pseudolabrys sp.
GCGGACTTCCACGTCGAGATACGGGCGGACTACGAGCGCGTCCTCGCCGTGCCAATCCTCAATGGGCGCAAGCTCCTGCTCGCCACTATTCATCGCCCAGATCGTCGCGATCGGATATCGCGAGCGAACGATTTCGGCCGAGGGATGCATGTCGATGCGGATACCGCCGACAGTGTGGGCGTCAAGCGCCGCAAACTGGCCCGCGTCGACGGGCGTGGCGTCGGCCGCATGGTAGGCGCGTGTGCGCGCAGCCTCGAGCCGCGCTACGTCTGCAAGATAGGCAAGTTCGCGCGCCGGGTCGAACGCGGCGATGAAGGTGGCAAATTCGTCGCCATAGATCGCGAGTACTGGCGAGCGCGGCGGCCGCTCCACCACGAAGGCTCGCGCCATCGCGGCGAAGAACTCTTCGCCTACAATTTTCTCGACAACAGGGAAGCGGCTCTTGAGGGCTTTCACCAAGCCCGCCACCACGTTGTTGCGGTAGACGGCAAAGCGCCGAGTAGGAATTGCCGCATTATGCGCAGTTATACCGCAGGGAATCGGGTGCTCGGCGTCGAGCAGTGCATCCGCAAACGATACCTCGAACGGTGCGAGCATGGCCCCCTTCATGCCGCCGACGCGCGCGACGCGTCAGCAAGAATGTCTTGTGCCGCGGCCGCTTCCGCGCGCAGCGTCGGCCAATCGGGGACGTCATTGTCCCACTCGATCAATGTCGGAATCGCCCCGGTATGGGCGATGACATGCGCATAGAGCGTCCAGACTGCGGCAGAGACCGGCGATCCGTGAGCGTCGATCAGCAGCGTCGAGCCGGCATCGTCCGCCTCCTCGTCATGCCCGCCGAGATGGATTTCCTTCACCCGATCGAGCGGAAATGAGTCCAGATATGGCAGAGGTTGCGTACCGTCGTTCATTGCCGACACGAAAACGTTGTTGACGTCGAGCAACAACCCGCATCCGGTTCGCTTGGATACCTCGGCGAGGAAGTCGATCTCCGAGATCGTGCTTTCAAGGAAGCGAACGTAAGTGGCTGGATTTTCCAGCAATATCTGGCGTCTAAGCGCCGTCTGCACCGCGTCGATATGCTCGGCGACTCGCGCTAGTGTCTGCTGCGTATAGGGCAGCGGCAGGAGGTCATTGAAGTAGATATCGCGATGCGATGACCAGGCGAGATGCTCCGAGAAACTCTCCGGCGCATAGCGATCGCACAGCATTTTGAGTCGCGCGAGATGGTCGCAATCGAGCGGCCGCATCGAGCCAATCGACAGCCCGACGCCATGTACCGACAATGCATAGCGCTCGCGCAGCGCGCCGAGCTGCACGTGCGGCGCCCCGCCGGCGCCCATATAGTTCTCCGCATGCACCTCGAAGAATCCGATCGGCTGCGTTGCGGCGAGGATGTCGCGAAAATGCGCGGGCTTGAAGCCGACGCCGGTGCGCGCGGGAAGATTTGAAATGATGGACATATGTACGTTCTAGCGTTGCGTGCGGTCGGAGGAATAAGAGGCGCAAGCGGGACGGCGCGCGTGTCTTTTGTAGGTCAGGACTTGATTGGCTCGAGCGAGCCCGTGCCCTTCGGCGTCTTTATCGTCGTGCAAGTTCCCTTCGCTACGTACTTCCAGGCGTTGCCTTGGTAATCGGTACTCGCAGTGCCAGCGCAGGTGGTGCCGGCGCCGGCCGCGCAGTCGTTGTCGCCCTTCATGGCGATGCCGTAGCATTTGTCCATGGTGGGCTGCGGCGGTTTCGGCCCGGCGAATACCGGTGCGGCGATCATAGTGAGGGCGGCGGCGAAGGAGCCGGCGATCGTGGCGTTGGCGATGAGGCTCTTTGAATTCATAGGAGTGATCCTTTCCGGGAACATCGGACGTTGCAGGCCGAGAGCACGAACACTAGCCGTAGCTTCGGCGTGCCGGAGAATCCAGTGACGCGCAGGCTTCATAGCAACGCCCGAAGCGGATGATACGCGCGACACGCTGAAGTGTTGGACCGGCCATCGTCACAATTGTGTGATGGAAATCGGCTATTGCAATAACCATTGCGATCGATTTGCTCGCGGCAACAATGGCCTTACGCTGGTCAGCGCGCAAATGCGGATGACTTACTTGTGACCTACTTGGCTTTCATGGCGTTCGTCGCTTCCCAATTTTCTCCCGGTGGCGACCTGAGAAATTGGCTGCATCGTTCGAGCATAATGCGCGCGGGTTGGTCCGACGCCCGCGCAGCCAAAAGCTGCTGAAAAAAGCTCATGGCACCGGCGAAATTGCGCGTTCGATAGGCCGCAAGGCCGGAATCATACAGCGCTACCCAGCTTGGCGGCCCGGCTCCGCATTCGGCCACGCCAAGCAATTCGTAGATTGCAAGTCCGCCCACCCGTCCATAGACCATCAGCCGGTCGAGCTCGCGCACCTGGATGTGATCGCCGGCAAGGCGGCGCGTTTCGTCTCCGATGATGATTTCGGTGCCATATTCCTTGTTGGCGCCTTCAAGCCGGCTTGCAACATTCACGGCATCACCGATCACCGTGTAATTGAGCCGGAATTCCGATCCTATATTGCCGACAAGCATTTGGCCGGAATTGACGCCGATGCGCACTTTGAGCGGACGGCCGCCGTCATCGGTCAGTCCCGACGTCCGAAGGGCACGCTGGCAGGCGAGCGCCGCGCGGCAGGCGTCGACGGCGTGATCGGCGTTCGTCGCTGGCGCGCCCCAGAACGCCATCACCGCGTCGCCGATGAATTTATCGATCGTGCCGCCGTGGGTGCTGACCTCACGCGACATGGTATCGAGATAGCTCGAGAGCAGCGGGATGATCCGATCGCCAAGCCGTTCAGATAGGCCGGTAAAGCCGGCAATATCCGCGAACAAGACAGTCAGGGTCCGAATCGAGCCCCCGGGGCGCGGTTCGACACCCTCGCTGACCAGCATCTTTACCAGATCCGCAGGTATGTATTTCCGAAAGGCGGCAAGCCCGCCTGCCATGTCAGCGATGGCGCTCGACAGATTTTCAAGTTCGGCGAGGCGCGAGGGATGCCGCCGCACCTGATCGAGTTCGAAGTGTTCGACATGCTTGAGCTCATTGACTACCGTGATCAGTGGTGTAGCGATAACCCATCGAGCAAGCCAGGCCGAAAGAATACCGGCGGCAAGAATGAGAATTGCCAGGCCGATGAGCAAATGCCGTATCGTTGTTTCAATCGGACCAAGAAACTCCGCTTCCGGAATGACGGTCGCGAGCGTCCAACCGGGAAAGGTGAGCGGCGTCAAATTGACTGCATAGGCATTTCCGGCGGCGACCAGTCGTACCTGGTACGCAATCTTTTTATCGCCGTCGTAGGAGCTGCCGGCTTGTTTGATCGCGCCATGGGCGATTGGCAGCAACGGCTGATCCGACCGCTGCATACTGACTTCATCAGCATCCGGATCGGGTGCGGCGATGGTGGTCCCATCTCGACCCAGGATGAAAGCTGCGCCGGATTTTCCGACGGAGAGTTGCGACAGAAATTGCGCGAGCCGCGTGTATTCGATGATAACTGCAAGCACACCTTGGCGTTTCTGGTACACGTCGATCGGACCGGCATAGGTGATCGACGGACGCAACCCCACCGGATGAACCGTAACATCGAACCAACGCGGTTCGTCGGTTTGCATACTCGTCCGGTACCATTCCTGATCGGTGACGGCGTAATCGGTGTTTTCGAACCGGCGCTTCTCGAATTGAATGTCTCCGACCACCACCTGATATTGGTCGATTCGCCGCTTGACCGCGCCGTCGACACGGGCGATTTCCATCATTTCCAATCCTAAATCCCCGAGTTTGTGCGCTGCAAAAAACGCTCCGTCCGGCCAGCCGAACGCGACCCACGATATGCTCTGCTGCGACTGCAGTTGCGAGAGGAAGACGAACTCGCGTTTGTCTGCTTCGCGGGTCTCTAGGACATTTTGAAGAAATAATGTGCGGATTGCAGTGTGCGCCGCGCGCGCTTCCGTGGTGATGGTGGTGAGTTCCTTTTCGACCGCAGACACGATCCGCACGTTGATCATCGCTGCAAGCGCGTGGCTGTTCGCTTCCGCCGTCCGCCACCACAGCACGTGGACGCCGATTGCACTCACCATGATCGATGCGAGGACAAGACCAGAAATCGCGAGGCGAATGCCAATTCGCATGATTGTTGGAGCCTCCTACTGTGTGGCGGAGCCTAGCGCCCTATGATCGTCCACTAAGCGGTCTATTCCGTGCGCGAGTATGTCGAAGCGGGTGGCCTGATGAGCTACGGAACCTCGATTGCGGACGTCTTTCGGTCGGTGAACGCTCGATTTCGCCACGCTAGTTTCTTGCTGGAGACGGCCACTTGCTCATGGCGATCTTGACGATGTCGCGTAACGCCGAAGCATCGCCGAACACCTTATGCAAGACACCGATGCCTTTGGCGACACCGAGGTAAAAGCGAGCAAGAGCGCGCACATCGGCCGCAGGATCCAGCATACCGTGCGCTCGGGCGCGCCGCAGCACAGTGTAGATTGCGCCTTCGATACCGGTCGTTCGCTCGGCGATGATGCGAAGAACCTCGTCCGGAGCGTTCGGGAACTCCAGCGACGTATTGGTGTGAAGACAACCGCGCGGCCGGCTCGGCTCGCTCATTTGCGTTACCAGTGTATCGAGAAATCCTTCGATCGCACGGTAGGGGTCCGGATTCGATAACTGCTTGATTCGCTGTTGGCCGACAGTGATCTCATAGCGTTTGAGCGCGGCCACGAACAGGCCCTGCTTGTCACCGAACGCGTTGTAAAGGCTTCCGCGGCGAAGCCGCGTCGCCTTTTCCAAATCCTGGATTGACGTTCCTGCATAGCCTCTCCGCCAGAATAGCGTCATGGCGCGGTCAACCACCGTGTCGTGATCAAACTGCTTGGTGCCTGCCATAATGATGCCCTTCTGCTTTCTTTCCCGGCACGGCGCGCGAGCTCTTTTAGGTAACACGATTGTGTTTGCGACAGCCAGCAGTCGCGCTCGATCGCGACAAATTATCTTTGACCGGTCATTCCATGATAGGCTTATAGTGTCCAACGTGATGCTCTGCCGCCATGGCAGGTTCGAAGTGTGGTGATCATGAAGATCATTCGAACATCGGCGGCTAGCTTGGTGTCTAGCGGCGGCCTGTCGTCCGGCGCGTATATGACACCGCACGAAATCCACCTCGCCCAGCCCACGGCGCGGCCTTCCGACCACCATCATGCGCTCAGCGAAGCGCGGCGCCGCATCATTGCCACCGACCAATGGAGGGGAAGTCAGCTCATGGGCCGTCGCTGGCCGATCGGATGCGTGGCGCTCGAAATCACGCAGCGCTGCAATCTCGACTGCACGGCGTGCTACTTGTCTGAACACTCCGAAGGCGTGAAGGACATTCCACTCGAGGAATTGTTCCGGCGCATCGATCTGATCTTCGAGCACTACGGTCCCAATGCCAATGTGCAAGTGACCGGCGGCGACCCCACGCTTCGCAATCGTGAAGAGCTGGTCGCCATCGTGCGCAGGTTATCGCAGAAAGGCTTGCGGCCTGCGCTCTTTACCAATGGAATCCGAGCCAAGCGCGAATTGCTCGTCGAGCTCGTCGAAGCGGGGCTCGTTGATGTCGCGTTTCATGTCGATCTGACGCAGCAACGCCGAGGCTACGAAAGCGAGGTCGCACTCAATGAGATACGCCAGGATTACATCGAGCGCGCACGCGGCCTCCCGCTCTCAGTGATGTTCAACGCGACCATCTTTGATCGCAATTTCGAAGAAATACCTGCGATCGTACGATTCTTCGTTCGCAATTGCGATGTCGTGCGTCTGGCAGCCTTTCAACTTCAGGCGGAAACCGGTCGCGGCACATTGGGACGCCGAAACGCCGCAATCACTGTGGAGTCGGTTCAGGGGCAGATCGAGAAAGGCGCAAGATCGTCGATCTCCTTCGACGCGCTGCGCGTCGGG
>DATFVF010000176.1:0-2551 GCA_035260465.1 Pseudolabrys sp.
TTCGCCGTACGCTTCACCGCCGTTCGTCTGCGCGCCCTTCGATCGCTTACGGGCTCAACACCCGCCCTGCCATCACCTCGAGCGCGCGGGCGCTGCCGCGTCCACCGCATCCCATTCCCAACGTCCGTGACGATCGCGAAACGCCCCTCTGTGGGCAGGACGGTGATGGATATAGAAGTGATTTGGGTCCGTTGGCAAGCGAAATTTCTGAATTTCAGAAATTTTGTCGCGAGGCCTTCTGGTCGTCTTCCCCTGCGACCAGGGCGTGAACCCATAAATTCAGAGTGGTCGACGGACGTCCGCTTTGGTGCGCATAACGGACTCAAATCGGACATCGCGCCATGTCCGAAAAGTGCCATGAACGGACTCATGCACCGCAGCAAAAGTGATCTGTTGGTGCGACGCCATTCATGCGACCCTCTCAATTTAGCGTTTCGGCTGCCGCACGTGTTAGCTGTACAGATATATGCACGCATCGTCAGAGGACGTTCGCGCTTCATTGTTTTAGGTTTTGTTTTCTGCTCGCTAGCGGATCACCAGAGTCCCACACTTTTTTCTCAAGCGCCACTACCCGACGCTCCAAATGTTCAAGAGGACTTGTGCTGATTGCTTCGTCCAAACCGATCAACATTTGCCAGATGCGAGCCATCCAGGTGTCCCGTCTCGTTAATTGGGTATTCTCGTTCATCATGTGCTCCATGTTTGATCTGCTTCCGAGGGGTCATCCGCCGGACCGCAACCAGGGCATCAGAAAGCCTACCTTTCTTCGGCTTTTTTCAATGCCGCCGAAGGTACCGATCGCGGTGCGCGCCGGTTCGGCGAAAACGACTGATCTCGATGTCATGACCAACCTCCAGTATCTAGCTCCAAATCGACTCCGAGCACGCTGTGCTCACACTTGCGCGAACCCGCCGTCGACGAACAGTTCGGCTCCGGCGACGTAGCTCGCATCGTCGGAGGCGAGAAACACCGCTGCGGCAGCAATCTCATCGGCCGTGCCGAGACGGCCGAGCGGCGTGACCGTCGCAATCATCTTGCGGCGCTGCTCTCCCGCCGGAGATGAAGCGAGCAGCCCGTTCAAGCCCGGCGTGTCGATCGAGCCCGGGCTGATGGCGTTCACACGGATGCGGCGCTGCTTCAAATCGGTGGTCCAGGTGCGGGCGAAGGACCGCGCCACCGCCTTGGTGGCGGCATAGACGCTGTTCGCCCCCAGCCCTTTGCTGCCGACGACCGAGGACGTAAGAATGATCGCGGCCCCGTCCGGCATCAGCGGCAGCGCCTTCTGCACCGTGAACAGCATGCCTTTCACATTGATGTCGAAGATGGCGTCGTAGAGCTCTTCGGTGATCTCGCCGAGCGCCGCATATTTCGCGATGCCGGCATTGGCGAAGACGATATCGAGCCGGCCTTTGTCCTGTTTGATGACCGCGAGAATGCGGTCGAGATCGTCGAGGTTCGACACATCGCCTTTCAGGGCTTTGACGTTTTTGCCGATGGCCTTGACGGCGGCCGCCAATTCCGTCTCGCGACGTCCCGTGATGCAGACATAGGCGCCTTCCGCGACAAAACGCTTCGCGGTCGCGAGCCCGATTCCGCTGCTGCCGCCGGTGATCAGGGCGATCTTGCCATCGAGCTTGGCCTCCAACTTACCCATTTGGCGCTCCTCCTCTGTTGCACGTGTGGTTACGGGCATTGACAATAAGCGTATATGCGCATAGCTAGGCGCATATACACCTTTGTCAAGGACAGGATTCGGCGATGTCAGCCAGCTCTGAATTGAGAACGGAAGACTGCAATTGTTTTGTGGTTCGTTCTGCGGCGCGTCACGTGACGCAGCTGTACGACCAGTTCCTGGCACCAGTCCGGCTGCATGTGACGCAATTTTCTATTCTGGCCAAGCTCAAGCTGCTCGGCCCGATGACGATCAACGTGCTCGCCAAGGAAATGGTGATGGACCGCACCACGCTCGGCCGCAACGTCCTGCCGCTCGAGCGCGACGGTCTGATCAGGATCGAGGCCTCTGCCGCCGATCGCCGCGCCAAGGAGCTTCACCTCACCAAGGCCGGTGAAAAGCGGCTGCAATCCGGCCGCGAAGCCTGGACGCAAGCGCAAGCACGCTTTGACACGCGCTTCGGCGCCAAGCGCGCGGCGGATTTTCGCTCCATTCTGCGCGCCGTGGTCGCCAGCGACTTCGCGGCGGATCTGAGGAATTAGCGAGGCTTCGTGCACCTGAGGCTTCGCGGTCGATTTTTGTAGGTCCAAGGAAAATCATTCTCCTCGTTTTCGATCGCACGGTGTTTTCACACAGCCAGGGTCATTAGCTGACCTGACAGACCCGAAGTCCAACTTCCGCTTCACCCCCGATAACGGACATGCAGCGACCAGTGCGGCAGGTCCGAGATGTGCCAGAAGCGGTCATTTCACCCCACCGGGTGTGTTGGAGTGAGGGTGCAGTCTCCACTGAGCCCTCACTCAACGGCGTGACTTATGACTTTGAACCGCGTTTGGTTATGGCGGCAAATTCCGCAACACGTTTACCCAGAGCGCGAGC
>DATFVF010000177.1:0-3589 GCA_035260465.1 Pseudolabrys sp.
GGAGCTGCCGGCAGTTTTCGACGAAGTTGAGGCGTCCACGAACAAGACGCTGGTGCACGACGAACTCAAACCCGCCGGCACCTTCGCCGACCTCAAACATCTCAAGGGCCGCAAGGGCACCAATATTGCGCTCGATTTCAGATTGCGGCGCGGCGACGTCGATAAAGCGTTTGCGGCGGCAACGCATGTCTTCGAGCACACGTTCCGCACCCAGAAAGTACTGCACCTTCCACTAGAACCGCATGCCTCAATTGCGGACTACCGGGACGACGGCATTACCATCTATTCATCGGCACAAGGGCCGTCGTTTGTACGTACTGAGATCGCGCGTCTGCTTGGCTGGCCGGAGAACCGTGTCCGCATCAAAGTGCCGTATCTCGGCGGTGGCTATGGCGGAAAGCTCTACATCAAGCTCGAGGCGCTAGCGACCGCGATGTCGATGCTGGCGCGCCGTCCAGTAAAGATTGCGCATACGATGGAGGAGCATTTCTACACCATCACCAAGCATCCGAGCACATTCCGCATCAAAACCGGTCTCGATAAGGAAGGCCGGATCACCGCACGAAAATGCGAAGTGTGGTGGAACGGCGGTGCCTATGCCGATATCGGGCCGCGTGTGACACAGAAATCGGGCTTCACAGCATCGGGCCCGTACGACATCGACAACGTGTCGGTTGATTCATACGCACTCTATACAAATCTGACCCCGGCTGGCGCTTTGCGCGGTTTCGGCATTCCGCAATTGGTGTGGGCCTACGAGAGCCACACCGACATGATCGCGCGCGCGCTCAAACGCGATCCGCTCGAGTTTCGCAAGCAGAATCTGTTGCGGGACGGCCGCCCGCAGGCGACCGGCACAATTCTCAAGGATGCCGCGATAGAGAAGGTCCTTGACCGCATTGCGGAGCGGCTCAACTGGAGCAAGCCGTTCGATCGCGGCACTGGAGTGATACGGCGTGGGCGTGGCCTGGCAGTTGCGCTCAAGGCCGTGATTTCCCCGACGACTTCGGTCGCGATCGTCAACGTTTCGGCCGACGGCAGTACGACGTTGTATTGCGGCACCGTTGATATGGGGCAGGGCTCCGATACGGCGATGGCGCAGATGGTCGGCGAGGTCCTCAATGTGCCGGCCGAGTCGGTGCGCCTGGTGCCACGCGATACCGACGTGACGCCTTACGATATGGGTACGCTCGGCTCCCGCTCGCTGTTTCACATGGGCCATGCCGTTCGGCTTGCCGCCGAAGAGGCTGGCGCCAAGATCGCCGCGTTGCGAAAAGAGCTCGGCGAGCCGGAAGGCAGCAACACTCCATTGGCCGAACTTTTTCGTAAAAAATACGGCATGCAGGCCGGCAACATCATCGGCACTGGTACCTACAAGCCCGACTATATCCCGCCGGACGCGGATGGGCTCACGACCAATGCGACACCGTTCTGGATGGCGGCCGGCAGCGGGGTCGAGCTCGAAGTCGATACGGAAACTGGTCACGTGCGCATCATGCGCCTCATCAACGTCGCGGATGTCGGCAAGCCGATCAATCCGAGGATAGTGGAAACGCAATTGTCGGGTGCGTCACTGATGCAGCTCGGCTTCAGCATGTTCGAAAAAATGCATATCGACGGGGGTCAAGTCACCAATGCCTCGCTTGCGGATTATAAAATCCCGGGCATCCACGACGTGCCGCCGGTGATGGAAAACGAGGCCGTCGACACCTATCAAACCAACGGGCCGTTCGGCGCCAAGGGTGTCGGCGAGCTCGCCACATTCGGGGTATCGCCTGCGATCGCCAACGCCATCGATGATGCGATCGGAGTCCGGCTTACAGAGTTGCCGCTGACTGCGGAATCGGTATTCCGGGCATTGCGCGCGAGCGGCAACAAGCCGCTCGGGGACGAATAAGATGAGCACCGGCCAAAGAACAATTAATTTCAGGCTCAATGGACGGCCAGTCTCGGCCGATGTGAGACCCCACCATAACGTCGTCGAAATGCTGCAAACGCAATTTGCCCTGTTCGGGGCGCGTGAAAGTTGCGGGCAGGGACTATGCGGATGCTGCACCGTGGTGGTGGATGGACAGCCGGTATCGGGCTGTCTTTATCTCGCGGTTTTTCTCGACGGCGCCGAGGTCACCACGGTCGAACATTTATCGGCGTCGGGCGAACTTGACCCGGTGCAGCAGGCCTTCATTGAATGCGGCGCGTTTCAATGCGGTTATTGCACGCCCGGTTTTGTGATGATGACCAAGGCCCTCATTGGGCAGCATCCCGATCCCGATGACGAACAAATTCGGGACTATCTGTCCGGAAATTTATGCCGCTGTGCCGCCTATCCAGAAATCGTAAATGCGGTCAAAATGGCTGCGCGAATGATCAAGGCCGGATCAACCGGCTGAATTTAAAACGCGACCTAGAGGGAGGGACTGATCCATGACAACGGCAACTGTAGCCGCTTCGGAGCCTTGGTATCGCAGCCTCAACGCGACGCAGTGGAAAACCGTGTTCGCCTCGAACCTCGGTTGGATGTTCGATGGTTACGAAACGTTCGCGCTGATTTTGGTGGTTGGCGTGGCGCTCCGTGACTTGCTCGACCCATCACAATTCAGCCAGATCCCGGCCTTTGCCGGCACGATCATCGGTATCACTTTGCTGGGTTGGGGCATCGGCGGCGTCATTGGCGGCGTGATGGCCGACTATATCGGCCGCCGGCGCACCATGATTTTTGCCATCCTTGCCTATTCCATAACGACCGGTCTTTCTGCATTCGCGTGGGATTGGGTGTCGTTCGCACTGTTGCGCTTCCTTGTCGGCATCGCCATCGGTTCGGAATGGTCGACCGGTGCCTCGTTGACCGCGGAAGTGTGGCCGGACCACGCGCGCGGCCGTGGCGCGGGCCTGATGCAATGCGGACTCGGCATCGGCTTTTTCCTCGCTTCCTTCACGTGGCTGTTCGTCAGCGGCTATGGGCCGCACGCCTGGCGCATCATGTTCTTCATCGGCGTAATCCCTGCACTGTTTGCGCTTTGGCTGCGCACAGGCGTTCCGGAATCGCAAAAATGGGAACACAGTAACGAAAAGCGAAAATCCGCCCAGGCGCGGAAAAAAAGCGGCGCCACACTCAGCGCAGAAGACCACGCGTTCACTCGCTTCACATTTGCCGACCTATTCGCTGATCCGGAAATACGCAAGCGCACCATCATTGTGTTTCTGATGTCGCTGACGACGACGGTGGCGTGGTGGGGCATCTCGACCTGGGTGCCGCCTTTCGTCGCTGGTATTGCCGGCAAGGCCGGCCTGCCGGCACAGACGTGGGCGAGCTACGCCGGCATGAGTTACAACCTCGGCGCCATCTGCGGTTATATCGGCCTAGGATTCCTGGCTGACCGGTTCGGACGCAAGCCGATCGTCATGATTTTCTTTGCCGCATCGTTGGTGCTTACGTTTGCGCTTTACAAATGGACGACTAATCTGAATCTGTTGTTGCTGGTCGCGGCGCTGAATGGCTTCTTCACACTCGGCCAATACTCCTGGATGTCGGTTTGGCTGCCGGAGCTGTTCCCGACGCGAATGCGCGCCACCGGAATGGCGTTTGCAT
>DATFVF010000178.1:0-13411 GCA_035260465.1 Pseudolabrys sp.
CGCAACGGAATATGTGCGCACCGTGCGCAGCCATTTGACGCCCATCGAACGCAGAGTTTGCTCGATGCCGACGCCGGGCGTCGCGCCAGCGCGGCTCATGGTGCTCGACGGAATATATTGCTGGCCGGTGGCAGACGCGTAACCATTCTGCATCACGATCAGCACGCCATCGCCCTTGTTGAACAGATTGGATGCGACGCCGGTGATCAGGCCGTTATGCCAGAAGCCGCCGTCGCCCATGATTGCGATTGGACGCCGTTCCATGTTTGGCGTCACCGCAGCCGCGCTCGCAAGCGACATGCCGTAGCCGAGGATGGAATTGCCGAGCGAGAAGGGCGCGAAGGTCGCAAACGAGTGACAGCCGATGTCGGCGCTGATGTGCGTCGGGCCCAATTCGCGCTGCATCAGCTTGATCGCCGAAAACACAGGACGTTCCGGACAGCCTGTGCAGAAAGCCGGTGGACGCGGGGGCAGTGGACCGAGCGCAGACGCAGCTTTTGCTTTATGCGCGATCAGGCCGCGAGTCTTTTCCGCAATGGTATCGGCGTCGACGCCCCTGGGCTTGGCGTCCTGCAGGAAAGCGGCGATCCCCTCGAGCAGCACATCGGAGGCGTATTCGCCGGCCCTCGGTAGCGGGCCCTTGCCGAGCACACGTGTATTTATATCGGCACGGCGCAGTTCGACGTTGACCGCCTGCTCGATGTAGTCGGGGAAGCCTTCCTCGACCACCAGAACCGCGCGTTTGCTTGCGCAGAATTCGCGCAACTCCTCGGGCACGAGCGGATAGACAACGTTGAGGACGAGTATCGGAACTCGGGAGGCGCCAAATATGTCGGCCAATCCCATGCGTTCGAGCGCGCGCAGCACACTATTGGTAAGCCCGCCCATCACGATGATGCCGACGTCGGAGAGGTCGCCGTCGATTGTCTCGTTGAGCTTTTGCTCGCGAATGAACGCCCGCGCGGCCGGAAGGCGCTCCTCAATCTTCAGCCGCTCCTGCGTAAAGATTACGGGCGGATGCGCCAGCCGCCCGTATTCGAAACGCGGCGGGCCCGCGAGTTTATCGAGGCCGGATACGACGCCTTTGCGGTTGTCCTTGGCGGCAAATTCGCCGGTGGCATGACAGGCGCGTATGCGCAATTCCAGCATGACCGGCGCGTGGCTCGCCTCCGACAGCTCGAATCCCTTTTCCACGGCGCGTACGATCGACGGGAGATCGGGACGCGGATCGAGAAGCCAGATTGAGGACTTCAACGCATAAGCATACGAGCGTTCCTGAATGACACTCGCGCCCTCGCCATAGTCCTCGCCGAGAATAATCATGGCGCCGCCAACAACGCCGGGCGAGGCGAGGTTGGACAGCGCGTCGGCGGCGACATTGGTGCCGACGATTGATTTCCACGTCACCGCGCCGCGCAGCGGATAGTTGATGGACGCCCCAAGCATGGCGGCGGCAGAGGCTTCGTTGGAACAGGTCTCCAGATGCACGCCGAGCTCGGACATGATGTCTTCGGCGTCAACGAGCACATCGAGAAGATGCGAGACGGGCGCGCCCTGATAGCCGCCGACATAGCTCACGCCTGATTGCAGCAAGGCCTTGGTCACGGCAAGGATACCTTCGCCGTGGAAGGTCTTGCCGTCGCCGAGCTTGAGCGATTCGACTTCTTTCTTAAACGACCGTTCCATCATCGAGCCTTCGGCGGATAGTTTGGGCCCCAACTATTTAGCATTTTAGAACTACATGCGCGAGGGGAGCCAGAGCGCCAGGATCGGAAAGGCGATCAGGATAACCAGGCGCACCAGGTCGGTCAGGATAAAGGGGATAACCCCCTTGAAAATCGTGGCAAAACTGACGTCCTTCACCACGCTTTTGATGACGAACACATTCATGCCGACCGGAGGGTGGATCAGCCCGAGTTCCACCGTCATCACGATAATAACGCCGAACCAGATCGGGTCGAAGCCGAGATGGATGACGACCGGGAAAATGATCGGCACCGTCAGGATAATCATCGCCATTGCGTCCATCAGGCAGCCGAGCACCAGATACATGAGCATGATGAGCGCCAGTACGCCGTAGCTGCCGAGGCCGAGGCCGGTGAGAAATTCGGTCAACTTCTGCGGTACCTGCGTGACGGTCAGGAAATAGCCGAAAATCAGCGCGCCGATCAGGACGGTGAACACGGCCGCAGCAGTGCGGGTGGCCTGCAGGAGCGCGGTCAGAATCCTGTCCTTGTCGAGCCTCCCGGTGAAAACGCCGATCAGGAAGGCGCCAGTCGCGCCAACGCCGCCGGCTTCGGTCGGCGTGAAGCGCGGCAGGAATGGCAGCCCATAAAGCCCGCCGATCACGAACGTGAACAGCAGCAGAGGCGCCCAGACATTTTTCAGCGCGTCCAGCCGGTCGCTGCGCGAGCTGCGTGGCCCGGTCGGCAAGAAGCCCGGCCGGACAGAACCGATGATCTTGATCGTCGCCATGTACATGCCCATCGCCAGCAGGCCTGGAATAATGCCGGCGATGAACAGCTTGCCGATGTCTTGTTCGGTGATGATGCCGTAGACCGCCAGCACCGTTGATGGTGGCAGCATGGCGCCAAGCGTGCCCCCCGCCGCGATCACGCCGGTGGCGAAGCTCTGCGGATAGCCGAAGCGGCGCATTTCCGGATAGGCGACCGCGGAAAATGTCGCGGCGGTCGCGACCGACGAACCGCAGATCGCAGCAAAGCCGCCGCAGGCCGCGACGGTGGCGAACCCGAGTCCGCCGCGCAGATGGCCGACGAAACTGTTTGCGGCGCGGAACAGGTCCCGGCTCATGCCCGAATTGGACACGAACGTTCCCATCAACAGGAACATCGGAATAACACCGAAGGTGTAGTCGGTGACCGTGCGCATCGAGGTCTGGCCAACCAGCTTGAGCGCGGCGCTGCCACCGACCAGATAGGAAAATCCGCTGACGCCGACAAGGCCCATCGCCATGCCGACCGGCACGCGCAGCAGCATCAACGCAAACAGCGAAACGAAACCAAGGATCGCGACGGCATTGGTGCTCATCGCGCGCCTTTCATTCCACCGGTTTGATCTTGGTTTCTTGCATCAACTCCGGCTGAAAGATCAGCCGGTAGGTGCGAACCGCAATAAGCAACACGGCGGAGACGTCGCCGGCCCAGGCGACCGCAAAGAAGGGCCAGGTCGGCAGCCGCAGGTCAAAGGTGAGAACGTTGTCGTAGTAGGTGCCGCGCACCTTGTCGAACAAAGTGTAGGTCTGCACTGTCACGACGAACAGCAGCACAAGGGTGGCGAACACGTCAATCATGCGCTGATATTTTGGGCCGACATTAGCCCAGATCAGGTCGACGGTAATGTGCGTGCCGCGATAGGAAGTTGCCGCGATTCCCCAGAAGATCAGAATGCCGAGCAGCAATCGTCCGAAGTCGAAGGCATCGGGAACGGCATAGTTGAAAACGTTGCGCAGCAGGACGGCAATGAAGATGTTGGCTGCGACGATTCCGACGAAACCTGCCGCGATCCATTCGATCGTATCGATGAAACGATCCATATAGATGCGTTTCAATTCCGCCCCCAGACGGTTGACACTTGTCGAAACATCCGGCGGCGGGACATCCCCGCCGCCGTCATTGTTGTTCGAATATGTCGACGCCGACAGTTACATCGCAAGGGCTTTGTAGTTAGCGAGCACGGCTTTCAATTCTTTTATCGCCGCGTCGGGGTCGACTCCGGTTTTCCTGACATTGTCCGCCCAGGTTTTCTGCAGCGGCTCGGCGGCCTTACGCCATTGCGCGAGCTGGTCACCAGTGAGCTGATAAACCTCCTGGCCAGGCTCGGCCTTCACCTTGTCGAGGCCGGCGTCTTCGAACTTGCCCCACGGCGCGCCGACGCGGCCGGCCGCTTCAGTGTTGCAGTTGTCGTCGATCGCCTTTTTCTGGCGCGGCGACATTTCGTCATATTTGGCCTTGTTGAACACAAAGGCGAAAGTCGTCACGTAAAGCGGTGCATCCATGTGGTACTTGGTCACTTTGTCGATGCCGAACAGCACCAGCGATCCCCACGGGAAGCTCACAGCGTCGGCGACACCGCGTTCGATGATGTCACGTACTTCGGGCGCGGATGACTGAATATTTGTGCCACCGAGCAGCGTCACGAAATTCGCCATGGTGGCGTGCGCCGGGCGGACCTTCATGCCCTTGATGTCGTCAGGCACGACGATCTTTTTGGTGCGCGAATGGAATGACGACGGTGCATGGATGAAGGCGAGACAGAATTTGACGTCCTTCATCTCTTTCGCTGCGTATTTTCGATACCAGGCGTCGAGCGCCTCGGAGCCACCCTTGGCGTCGGAAATCAGGAAGGGCAGTTCGCCAGCAGCGATGATCGGAAAGCGCCCCGGTTGATAACCGGGATTGATGTAAGTGAGGTCAGCGATGCCGTCTCGCGTCATATCATAGTGATCGAAGGCTTTGCCGAGTTGCTGCGCCGGATAAACTTTGTAGTGCAGCGTGCCGCCGGATTCTTTTTCAACGGCCGCGCCCCAATCCTCGAGGGCCTTATTCAACGGATGCGAAGCCGGCACCCAATGCGATAACTTAAGTTCGAACGTCTTTTCTTGAGCAAGCGTGCCGGTTGGTCCGCCGATCAGCAAAGCCGCAGCATAGACACATCCGGCGAAACGGAGTTTCATAGGCTCCTCCCTTGGGGTTGGGGTGTTGGTTCGATCGCCAACTTTTGCAATATTCAGCCGGATGTCGGCTACGTTGTAAAGCTTATAGTTTGGGATCAAACTATATCCCGAGCGGCCATCGGCCGCGCCGAGGATAAAGGATAGTTGCGGTGCACGGAACGAACGGCATAGGCCACCGTCGGCGCGGCAGGAACGGCGAAGCCCTTGGCGCATCGATTAATTTCGGTCCGCTGGCCCACTGGGTCGGATTTAATTTGCGCATGGCTCAGGAGGCCGCCTTTCAGGCCTTCTCGCGGCGATCCCAGGAAATTGGCGAAAGCCCCGGACGTTTTGCCACCCTCACGTTGATCGCGCGCAACCCGGGAATTAGCCAAACCGAGCTTTCACACGCCAACGGTCGTGACAAGTCCAGCCTCACACCGGTCGTTGAAGAATTGGTGCGGCGCGGCCTGGTTGAGCGCAAGCGCATGGACAGCGACCGGCGGACCTATCATCTCAACGTCACGCCCGCGGGAAAAAAGATACTGACCACGTTGACGCGCTGCGCACGCCGACATGAGCGCAATCTTGACCATGTCATTGGTGCGCGCGACCGCAAGCGGTTCATTCAGATCTTGAAGAAGATCGCAGCCGAAATTGACTAACGGGTCTAGCCGCGAAATTTCGCGAGCACGGCATCCGGAACCGGATGGGACTTGAGCCGGCCATCGGCATCGCGCACGACCCAGACCCGCTTTTCCGAACACTCGGCGCAGGTCTCGCCGTTGAGGCTTAAACGGTGTTCGACGTCGAAACTGGAGCGGCCGAAGGAGATTTTACTTTCCACCGTCACGTCGTCTCCGAAGCGTGTCGGCTTTAGAAATCGCGCCCGGGTCCGCACAAGTGGAAAACCTGCAAATTCGAGATTCTTGAACATCTGGAATTTGGTCATGCCGAGCGCGCGCTCAAAAATCAGCGCTGTCGAGGCGTCGAAAATGTCGAAGTAACGTGGATAAAAAATAATTCCGGCGGGGTCGCAGTCACCCCATTCGACGCGCACCTTGCGTGTGTTGGTGAACGTCGTCACGGATGCCATCCCTGTATCCGCTCGTCCTTGTGCAAGCGGGGACCCAGAGCAAAAAATCTGGCGCGATGATTATTGTTCTGGATTCCCACTTGCGCGGGGATGAGCGGGGGAATTGTCGGCTTAGACTTGCACATGAGTCAGCGCGGCGCCATGCGTAGCGCGCCGTCGAGGCGGATCACCTCGCCGTTGAGGTATCCGTTATGGATACAGTGGAGCACGAGCGCAGCGAACTCGTGCGGCTCGCCGAGACGCTTGGGAAACGGCACGGCCGCACCGAGGGAATCCTGTGCTTCCTGCGGCAATGCACGGAGCATCGGCGTGCCAAAAATGCCGGGCGCAATTGCCAGCACACGAATACCGAACTGGGAAAACTCGCGTGCCGCGGGCAACGTGAGTGCGGCGACACCGCCTTTGGATGACGAATAGGCCGCCTGTCCGATCTGGCCCTCAAAGGCGGCGACGGAAGCGGTCGAAATAATCACACCGCGCTCGCCGCCGGCGAGTGGCTCGGCCGCCTGCATGGCGTTGGCGACCAGCCGCATCATGTTGAAGGTGCCAATCAGATTGATACGAATGACGCGCTCATAGTCGGCAAGCGGCATTGGTCCGTCGCGCCCCACGATGCGCTTTGCGGGGCCAACGCCGGCGCAATTGACCAGGATGCGCGCCGGACCATTTGCGGCGGCGGCCTTCTTCACTGCCGCTTCGCCGCTGGCGCTGTCGGCGACATCGCCGATAGCCGCGACGCCTTTGAGCTCGCCTGCGATCTCGTTAGCCGCCTTCTCGTTGACGTCGACGATCGCGACTTTAGCGCCGGCAGCGGCCAATGTGCGTGCCGTGGCGGCACCCAAACCCGATGCGCCGCCGGTGACGATCGCTGCCTGTCCCCTGATGTCCATCAACGGTTTCCTTCCGCCGAAATCACGCGAGAGGATAAAGGCATCGCGTAGAGCTCGTCTACCAACGCGGCGCGGTTCTTCAACACCGCACGCTGGTTGATCGAGCCCTTGTCCGTCGCCTCGCCTTTGTCCATGGAAGGAAGATCGGCCATCAGAATGGCGCGTTCGATGC
This sequence comes from Pseudolabrys sp., assembly GCA_035260465.1. GTDB lineage: Bacteria > Pseudomonadota > Alphaproteobacteria > Rhizobiales > Xanthobacteraceae > Pseudolabrys. Next base: position 6,831 of record DATFVF010000178.1, read on the forward strand.
GCGTCGACGAGCCGGGGCTGATAGCGGCGAGTTTTGCAAGCAGGTCAGCGAATTTTGCACACACCGGAGGTGACGCCACAATCGCTGCAGGCAATGCGTCGGCGGCGAGATTGGCGAGTTTGCGGCAAGCCTCGATGTCCGGGAATACCAAGACTGCGATGTCGTCGCGGTCAGCGCCGGCAAACACCACGTCGCGAACATACGGCGCAAAGTGATCTATCAGGCGCGCGCGCAGCGGGCCGACGCTGACCCATGTCCCGGTGGAGAGCTTGAAATCCTCGGCGATACGCCCATCGAACAAAAGACCTTTGCTTGGGTCGTTCGGGTCGACGAATTTCAGCGCATCGCCAATCTTGTAGAAGCCTTCTTCGTCAAATGCGTCGCGGGTCAAATGCTCTTGCCGCCAGTAGCCCGGCGTGATGTGCGGTCCGCGCAGCCGTGCTTCCAGCTTTCCTTCATTTGGGACCAGCTTGAGTTCGACGCCCGGCGCCGGAAGTCCGATATTGCCTGGACGATCGAAATCCCATGAGCAGGCGAGCGCCAGCGGCGCAGTTTCGGTCGAGCCGAGCGAAGACAAGAAGATAATGCGCTCGCCTGTGGTCTCGACTGCGAGCTGCGTGAGTTCGTCCCACGTCGTCTGATTCAATCCTGCGCCGGCATAGAACAGCACTTTCAGCCGGCTGAAGAAGTTGCGGCGTAATGTGTCGTCGGCGCGGAAATATGGAATCAGCGCTTCATAACCCTTTGGGACATTGAAATAGATCGTTGGCGCAATCTCGCGCAGGTTTCTCGCAGTTTTCGGTACGCCCGCTGGCGTCGGATTGCCGTCGTCAATATAGAGCGAGCCGCCATTGGTCAGCACCATATTGAAATTGTGATTACTGCCAAACGTGTGGCTCCACGGCAGCCAATCGACCACTACCGGCGGTTCATCGGCGACGAAGGCGAAGCCGGATGCGAGCATCGCCTGGTTTGAGCACAGCATGCGATGCGTATTGATCACGGCCTTGGGGTTTCCGGTCGATCCCGAGGTAAACAGGAATTTGGCTATGCTTTCGGGCACGACGCGCGTGTGTGCGTCGGCAACGCCCGTTGCATCCTCGGCGCCTTTAAGCTCTGAAAACATTATCGTCTTGCGGTCGCCGAGCGGGTTTCGCGTGACCACCAGTTCGATCTCATCCGGCACGGTTTCATACAGCGCCCGCGCAAACGGGCCGCCATCATTGGCAAACAGCAGGGCGGGCGTAAGGAGCTCAATGATCGCGCGCAACTTTCCAAAATCGGTCGACATCAACGAATAGGCCGGCGAGATCGGGGCATAGGGAATACCGACATACATCGCTGCCAGAGCGAGCAATGCATGCTCGATGTCATTACCGGAAAGGATTACAATCGGACGTTCGGCCGACAATCCGCGCCGCAGCAGCGCTCCGCCGATTCGTTTGACGTCGGAAAGAACTTCCGCGTAGGTCAACTTGCGCCACTGGCCTTGCATATCGCGCTGCGCGAGGAATATCCGGTCTGGCGCAACCTTTGCCCAATGTTCGAGCGGTTGACTGAGCTTGTCGTCATAACGCCCGAGCTCTTGTGCTGCGCGGATATGGATGATGCCTCCGCCGCGCTGTTCAAGCACAGGATCGAATTTACCGAGTCGCACGGCCCGCAGCGGTGCAGCCGTGTGACTTTCAGTTTCTCTGACGACGCTCGTCATGGGTTAACTGCGCGTCACTTTCGGCGCGCGTTTCTCGAGAAAATCTTTCAAGCGCTCCTTTGCGTCTGGATCGGCTTGCGCGATCGCCGACATCAAGGCTTCGATCGCATAACCGCTGGCCGGACCCATTTCGGCGATGCGCGGCAATGCGTGCATGACTGCGAAATTTGTGAGCGGCGTATTTCCCGCAATGCGTTGGGCCAGCTCGAGCCCTTTGGCGAAGCCGTTGCCCGCTTCGACGAGATACGTCGTCAGCCCGATGTCCTGGCCTTCTTCCGCCAAATACGTGCGCCCCGTGAGCATCATATCCATCATACGCGCAACGCCGATCAGCCGAGGCAGCCGCACCGAGCCACCGCCACCGACATAAATGCCTCGGCTGCCCTCGGGCAGCGCGTAATAGGCCGACCGTTCGGCAACGCGCACATGTGCCGCCGCCGCAAGCTCCAGTCCGCCCCCGACCACTGCACCGTGGAGCACCGCGACCACCGGCACCTTGCCAAACTGAATCTTCTCGAAAGCACGGTGCCATAGGCCGGAGTGAGCGATGCCCTCTGTCACATCGCGCTCCTTGAGTTCGGACAAATCCAGACCGGCGGAGAAATGCTCGCCCTCGCCTGCAAGCAACACGGCGCCAATGCCGTCCGGAAGCGAGGTAAAGAATTGCTCGATGCCAATGATCGTCTCGTCATCGAGTGCATTGCGTTTGTGCGGGCGGTTGAGCCGCAGGACCGCCACCTTGTCGTGCTGCTCGGCCCTGAGCGAAGGCGGTAAATTGAAAGCAGAACTATTTTGCGAACGATTCATCATGTGGACAGAATCGCGCCGGCGGTCACGACCTTTATCCCCGAGCGCGCGAAACTCTCGCGGGTTTGGTTCACAGAGCCATTGATGTCAATGCCCCGGCAGGCATCCTCGACGACGGTCACCTCGAAGCCCTCGCGACATGCATCCTCTGCGGAGTAGCGCACGCAGAAATCAAACGCCAGCCCCGCGAGCACGATGTGCTTCAGTCCGCGTTCGCGCAGGTAGCCGCCCAGTCCGGTCGCGGTTTTGTGGTCGTTCTCGTAAAAGGCGGAATAGGAATCGATGGCGTGTTGGTAGCCCTTCCGCAAGATGAGTTCGGCGTGCGGGATTTGCAGGTCCTTGTGAAATGCGGCGCCCGCGCCACCCTGAACGCAGTGGTCCGGCCACAGCACTTGCGATCCATAGGACAGCGAAATGACGTCGAACGGCTGTTTGCCCGGATGTGTGGAGGCAAACGACGTGTGACCGGGCGGATGCCAATCCTGCGTCAGTACCACGTGCGAAAATCGCCGCGAGAGACGATTGACGAGCGACACCACCTCGTCGCCTTTCGGCACCGCAAGGCGTCCGCCCGGGCAAAAATCGTTCTGGATGTCGACGACCAGGAGAACGTCACTGGCGCCGATCGCTGGAGTCGCAGCCACTGTGGTCTCCTATGTGCGCCCACCCAGAGCCCTCGCTCCAATATCTGTATTTGACCCTGCTTGGCACCAGCCGTAAATACGGGACCGCAAAGGCATTTTTGGACAATAGTTCGTATGGCGCAGATCACGTCCCTCACGGAAGCTATTAAATCCGCCGTCCGGGATGGCGACACCGTCGCGCTCGAGGGCTTCACTCACTTAATTCCCCACGCCGCCGGTCACGAGATTATCCGCCAGGGCCGCAAAGGGCTCACGCTCATCCGTATGACGCCGGACCTTATTTACGATCAGCTCATCGGAATGGGCTGCGTAAGCAAACTGGTTTTTTCGTGGGGCGGCAACCCCGGGGTCGGGTCGTTGCATCGCTTAAGAGACGCTATCGAGAACGGTTGGCCACACAAACTCGAGCTGGAAGAGCATTCCCATGCCGCCATGGCCAATGCATATGAAGCCGGCGCCGCCGGTCTGCCCTGCGCGATATTCCGCGGCTACATCGGCGGTGACCTGCCGAAGGTGAATTCAAATATTAAACGCGTGAAGTGCCCCTTCACCGGCGAGGAGCTGGCTGCAATTCCGGCGCACCGCCCCGACGTCGCGGTGATCCATGCCCAGCGCGCCGACAAAGCCGGCAATGTGATGATCGAAGGCGTGCTCGGTGTGCAAAAAGAAGCCGTGCTCGCTTCCAAGCGGTCGGTGGTGACAGTCGAGGAGATTGTCGACGAGCTGCCCGAGCGTAGCCTCAATGCGGTGGTGTTGCCGCACTGGACCGTCGGCCACGTCGTTGAAGTTCCGGGCGGTGCCTATCCGTCCTACGCGCAGGGTTACTACCCGCGCAACAATGGCTTCTATAAGGAATGGGATGCGATTTCGCGTGAGCGCGATTCTTTCCATGTCTGGATGAAAGAGAACGTGCTGGCGAAAGGACCGGACGCTTTCGCTCAATATGCACGCAAGCATCGTGTGGCGGCGGAGTAAATCGAATGGCCGACTACAAGCCGAATGAAATGATGACCATCGCGGCGGCGCGCGCGTTGAAAGATGACGATGTCTGTTTCGTCGGCATTGGCCAACCATCGGCCGCATGCAATCTCGCGCGGCTCACCCATGCGCCAAACATCACATTGATCTATGAGTCGGGCACGCTCGCCACAAAGCCGAATATATTGCCGCTGTCGATTGGCGACGGCGAATTGTGCGAGACCGCCTTGACGACGGTGTCGGTGCCGGAAATGTTTCGCTATTGGCTACAAGGCGGCCGCATCAAGGTCGGATTTCTCGGTGGCGCACAGATCGATAAATTCGCCAATCTCAACACAACCGTTGTCGGTCCTTACGATAAACCAAAGGTACGGTTGCCTGGCGGCGGCGGCGCACCGGAGATTGCAACGTCTTGCGGCGAAATTTTCATTATCATGGCGCAGGGCAAACGCAGTTTCGTCGACAGGCTCGATTTCGTGACGTCGATCGGTCACGTTTCCGGTGGCGACAGTCGCACAAAGCTTCGGGTCAAGACGAAGGGTCCCACCAAACTCATCACCGATTTGGCCTTGTTCGAGCCCGATCCTGAGACGAAGGAAATGACTGTCGTTTCCATTCATCCTGGCGTGACGCGCGAGCAGATTCAGGAAAACGCTGGCTGGCAGGTGAAGTTTGCGGCCAATGTCGGCGAAACAGCACCGCCGACGCAGCGCGAGCTTGACGTCCTGCGCGAGCTTCACGCGCGCACCGAGCGCGCGCAAATGGAGGCTGCGTGATGGCCGGGCGCGATGTTTTTCTTTGCGATGCCGTGCGCACTCCGATCGGGCGCTACGGTGGCGCGCTTGCGAAGGTCCGTGCCGACGACCTCGCCGCGGTGCCGATCAAGGCGCTGATTGCGCGCAATCCCAAGATCGACTGGGAAAAGCTCGACGAAGTTTATTATGGATGCGCAAATCAGGCTGGCGAGGATAACCGTAATGTCGCGCGCATGGCGCTGCTGCTCGCGGGGCTTCCCAGCAGCGTACCGGGAGTGACATTAAACCGGTTGTGCGCCTCGGGCCTGGACGCGGTCGGGACCGCTGCGCGTGCAATCCGCGCTGGCGAGATTGAATTTGCCATCGCTGGTGGCGTTGAATCGATGACGCGCGCTCCCTTTGTGCAGGGTAAAGCGCAGGAGGCGTTCTCGCGCTCGGCTGAGATATACGACACGACCATTGGCTGGCGTTTCATCAATCCGCTGATGAAACAGCAATACGGCGTCGATTCGATGCCGGAAACCGGCGAAAATGTTGCGGAGGATTTCCAGGTTACACGTGCCGACCAGGACGCGTTTGCCGTCAGATCGCAGCAGCGCGCCGGAAAGGCAATTGCTTCGGGCTATTTCGCCAAAGAAATCATCGCGGTCGAAGTGCCGGGCGGCAAAGCTGGGCCGGTCAAGGTCGACAAGGACGAGCATCCCCGTCCCGACACCACGCTTGAGCAGCTGGCCAAGCTCAAAACGCCGTTCCGCAATCCTGGGACGGTGACCGCGGGCAATGCCTCCGGCGTCAATGACGGAGCCGCGGCCATCATCGTTGCGTCGGAAGCGGCAGTAAAAGCTCACGGATTGAAGCCGCGCGCGCGCATTCTCGGCATGGCCTCGGCGGCCGTGCCTCCGCGCATCATGGGTATTGGACCGGTGCCCGCGACGCAAAAACTGATGGCGCGCCTTCAGCATAAAATTGGAAGCTATGATTTGATCGAAATCAACGAAGCCTTCGCCTCGCAATCGCTGGCATGCTTGCGGCAGCTGGGACTTGCCGACGATGCCGAACACGTCAATCCGCATGGAGGCGCGATCGCGCTCGGTCACCCGCTTGGCATGTCGGGCGCGCGCCTGGCGCTCACGGCCGCTCACGGCCTGGAGGAAAGCGGCGGCAAGCTTGGTCTTGCCACGATGTGTGTGGGAGTGGGTCAAGGCGTATCGCTTGCGATCGAACGAATAAGCTGAAGCCTGACATAAGGACACGAGAATGACGCTGGTTTTCCCGAAAGAGAGCTTGAGTGCCTTTCCCAAGCATCTCACGCCCGGCTACCGAAGCACGGTCAAGCGTTCGCCGTCGAAGCCGCTGATCGTCGTCCCGCATACATTGTCCGAGCTGTCGGGGCCGGTTTACGGCCACGACGCAGTGCAGGAAGGCGATGCCGATCTCACCAAGCAGCACAAAGGCGAGCCGTTGGGCGAACGCATCGTTGTGCATGGCCATGTGCTCGATGAGGACAAACGCCCGGTTCCGGATACGCTGGTGGAAATCTGGCAAGCGAACGCTTGCGGCCGCTACGTTCACAATGTCGACCAACATCCGGCGCCGCTCGACCCGAATTTCACCGGCGCCGGGCGCACCATTTCCGACAAGAAAGGCTACTATCGCTTTATCACGGTGAAGCCTGGCGCCTATCCA
>DATFVF010000179.1:0-5362 GCA_035260465.1 Pseudolabrys sp.
GTCGGCAAATTCCTGCAGCTTAACGGCGGCAGCGGGCCCGAGGGCCTGGCCATCGACAGCGACAATAATCTGTTCGTCGCGCAAGCCGGTCTCGGCTGCGTCTGGCAGTTCGACAAACGCGGCGAGCCCAAATACCGCATCGATTCCTCGCGCGGCGACACCACGGCCGCACTCGCCTTCGATCCCAACGACCCGCGCACGCTGTTCATCACCGACGCCCAGACCGGCTCGGTGCTGAAGGCGATGCTGCCGATCTACTGAGCCACCGGGACCACGATGAGCGGCTGCCCCGTCGATCACGACACCCCTGACGCGCCCGACGGCGCGTTCACGGATTTCAGCGACGCCATGAGCTATGGCGACTATTTGCGCCTCGACCTCCTGCTGACCGCGCAGCAGCCGGTGTCGCGCGAGCACAATGAATTGCTGTTCATCATCCAGCATCAGGTCACCGAGCTGTGGATGAAGCTCACCCTGCATGAACTGCTGGCGGCACGCGAACAGATCATCCGCGACGATCTGCAGCCGGCCTTCAAGATGCTGTCGCGGGTGGCGCGCATCATGAACAATGCCATCCAGTCCTGGGACATCCTCTCCACCCTCACGCCCAGCGAGTATTCCGCGTTTCGCGAAAGCCTCGGCAAATCGTCCGGCTTCCAGTCGCACCAGAATCGCTCGCTGGAATTCCTGTTCGGCAACAAGAATGCCGCCATGCTGAAGCCGTTCGCGCATCGGCCGGAGGTGCATGCGCCCCTGAAAGCGCTACTGCAATCGCCCTCGCTGTACGACGAGGCCAATCGCCTGCTGTCGCGGCGCGGTTTTGCGCTGGACCCGACGGTCATCGAGCGCGACTGGACGCAACCCTATGTGCCCAATGCCAGCGTGGAGCGCGCCTGGAGCCAGGTCTACGCCGACCCGAAAGCGCATTGGGATCTGTACGAGCTCGCCGAGAAGCTGGTCGATCTCGAGGATTATTTCCGCCAGTGGCGCTTCCGCCACGTCACCACGGTTGAACGCGTGATCGGTTTCAAGCGCGGCACCGGCGGCACTTCCGGCGTGGCCTACCTGCGCGACGTCGTCAATGTGCGCCTGTTTCCCGAACTCTGGGATTTGCGCACCAATCTCTAGACGCCAGCCATGTGCCTCATTGTTTTTGCCTGGCAGGCGCATCCCGACTATCCGCTGATCGTGGCGGCCAACCGCGATGAATGGCGCGACCGCCCAGCGGCACCGGCCGCGTGGTGGAAGGATGCGCCGGATATTCTCGCCGGGCGCGATCTCGAAGCGGGAGGCACCTGGCTGGGCGTGACGCGATCCGGACGCTTCGCCGCCATCACCAATTTTCGTGACCCTTCCGATCGCAAATCGACAGCGCCTTCACGCGGGCAACTGGTCGCCGATTTTCTGCGCGGCAACGATTCGCCGCGCGACTATCTCGATGCGCTGGCGCCGAACGCGGCGCGCTACAACGGCTTCAATCTATTGCTGGCCGATGAAAAATCGATGTGCTTTTTCGGCAGTCGCGAAGGCGAGATCATCGATGTGGAACCCGGCATTCATGGCCTGTCGAACCATTTGCTTGATGAGCCCTGGCCCAAAGTTGAAAAGGCAAAGTCGGCTCTGGGAGCCATTCTTCAAGCAAAAATGGCTGGAAACGCGCTCCAGGAGCGGAGTTTCACTTTTTTATCGGATACAGAACAGGCGCAAGACAAGGCCTTGCCCGACACCGGCGTCGGCCTCGAATGGGAGCGCGTGCTGTCGCCGGCGCTGATCGTGACCGAGAAATACGGCACGCGTTGTTCGACGGTCCTGCTGCGCGGTGAGCGCGAGATCGTGTTTGAGGAGCGCACGCGTGGCGTCGCCGGAGAAGTGACCACGGTAAGTGCTTTCCGCTTTAACTTGCGGAATGCTAAGACGATCTAGTGCGATGTAATCCAATGCGCGAGCGGGTGATACTGCACGTAAAATTCTTCTGCCTGCCAATCTGCTGTGCACTTAATGTGGCGGCAAATGAACTAATTATTTCTTCAGTGTTGAGGACTAAATCAATGAAAATCGGAATTTCGAATTTGTTGGTTACGCTGGCGCTAATTCCTATGTCGGCCAATTGCCAAGCGTTGTCGGATGGTTTTTATAATGAATACTTCCTCGGTGCCAAATCAGGCGGTTCTTCATTTCATAGCGGGCTTGCCGAATCATTGCGAGAGAAGGCGAATGGCCTTCATGTTGGAGTTGCATGCATAAATGGACCGGATATGGCCACGATGTCGGTCGTGGCTCTAGAGCAATACCGCAAAAAACATCCTGTGATAGAAACTACAAAGAAGTGTGACGGGAGCAGCTCCGTACTTGTTGGGCCCTTTCTTTCGCTGGAGGACGCCAAGTCAAACTTCCATGATCTGTCTGGCGTGATGCTTCACGCAATTGAAAATTGCATATTTGAATGCAAGGGCCGAAAGTGCGTGATCGTTTATAAGTAGTTAAGCGGTTGGGTAAATTTTGGCGAGCATTAAAAAACTTTCATCACTTGCTAGCCGGCTGCGCTTAAATGGCTTATTCCTCGCGCTGTCCCGAACCCGCTGCCGCACGCGACAGGCGATCGTTGACCGCTTCCCAGGGCACCGTGGTCGGTGGCGTCTCGACCAGGATCTTCGCGGTGGCGGCCGCGTCAAGGGTGCGCAGATTGGCGTACAGGCTTTGAAATTTCAGGGTGGAGTCGATTTTAAATGGAAAATCGACTCCGACCCTGAGTGCTATGCATGTCAGCCGGCAGGAGAGACACCAAGCAAGTTTTTCATGTCTGCATCGTACTCCTCGTATGAAGTCCACCGGAGCTCATTTAGCACGACGTGGGCAGCCTTCAGGGTGCGGTACGGGTAGTTCATCGAGTACGCCATGTCAAAGAGCGGGTTGTCCATGTGCGCCACCATCAAAGCTTCGAAAACTTGCGACGTAGGCACATCGAATGACTCGTCGTCCCAGTGATTGAATTGGTTCCGGGCTGCGTAGATAAGCAGGCCAGTAGGGATACCATGAACTCGCCGGCCGATGCAGAACCGAATTGCTTTTCGGCTGGAACCTAGAAGCCCACTGCAGTCTGCCGGGATCGTGTCGTTTCCGGAATAGAGATCGATGCCCATGAACGCAACCTGTAGCATCAACCCGCAAAGGCTTGCCTCTGAGAACGAGCGGCCAAAGTACAGCTTGGTTCGTTCCATGTGGCGTTTGACGTCGTCTTCGCTTCGGGCTTGGGAAGGCGGGGTCAAACCGCGAATCAGGTTCTCGCATTGCGCTATGCCCCGAAGAGCATGCCGCACGGCGAACTCCGTCTGTTCGAGATACGTGGCGGAGTCACGCTGCAGCATGTCCTAAGCCCTCTAACGTTCAAAATCACCGGCCTCGCGCGGCTTTTCGCGCGAAGTCCGGTGCATTGCAGGGTTGGGGCTCGCGCTCACGGCCGAACCTCACTTAGCCCCGACGAGGAAATTTTGAACATCTTTGTTTGCGGCACGGATGGGCAGCACATTGGGTCGCTGGGACCAAGAGATAAGCCACTTACCTCAACTACCCCCTCCGAAATCTTGACACCGGTATCCGTAAGGCCGCCCTTGCCTCCGACCTCGACGGGCGGCGTGACCCGTTGGCCGGAAAGCGCCACGATGTAACGAACCCAGTTGTTTGAGCATGTGCCGGGTTTCGCTCGCGGATTTAGTGCGGCGCACGCACCTTCAACGGTATAGATCGCTACGGTAATATTTCCTTTGGCCTTCACCGTGCGTGCGCCGCAGTATTCTGTGGCCCTCAGCGTGGCGATGTGCTGGCGAATGGCCTTCTCGATTGCAGCCGGCGCAGCGGGACAACTCTCGGCCAGCGCACCAAGCGGAAATACGAGAATGAAGAACATGGCGGCGAAGAGTTTCATTGCGAGCCCCAACTTATATTAAAAAATCGAGGGCCAAGTCTTTCAACATCATATGACTTTTAAAGACCAGGCCCTCATGGCACCACCTCTCACATGATTCTGCCGCAAAACTCAACAAGAACCCCTACATGCGGAGGTGGGAAATGAACGCTGCGATCGTGAAAATGGCAGGAACCTCTGAACGTTAACATCCGGCCGACACCAGGCTTTGCGTTCCACTAGGCTTGGCTGTCAGCAGTGACCACTGCGCGCTAAGTACCGGCCTCGGCTCGCCCCGACCCCACCGCCGCGCGCGACAGGCGATCGTTGACCGCCTCCCAGGGCACGCTATCGGGCGGCGTCTCGACCAGGATCATCGCGGTGGCGGCCGCATCGAGGGTGCGCAGATTGGCGTAGAGGCTTTGCGCATAGCCGACCGCATCCTTGTCGGCGGTGATCCACATCAGCGGCCGCGCATTGCGTGCGCCGACGCCGATGGGTGAGGGCTTCAGACGCGGTTTTGCGGAAAAGGCCAGCACGGCCACGCGCTTGCCCTGTTCCAGCAGCTTGTCCATTTGCACTGCCAATTCGGCTGCGGGCAGCAGGCGCAGCGGCGTCATCGGTGCGTAATGCGCGGCCAGCGAACCAGACACGCGCGGCGTGTCATCGCTCGCCGGTATTTTTCCGCTGCTGGGCCGCGGTTTCTTGCGCCGCTCCACAAAGGGCTTGCCGCTGCCGATCGCAAGCACCTTGGCGTCGTACTCTTCACGCGCCAGCGGCATCGCACCGATCACATCATTAATCTGCGCCCGCGAAATTGCGCCGGGCCGCAGCAGTACCGGCACGCCGCGCGACAGATCGAGAATGGTCGACTCGATGCCCACCTCGCAGGAGCCGCCGTCCAGCAGCAGGATCGATTTGCCAATGGCCTCACCGAATTCATCGCGAACATGCCTGGCGCTGGTCGGCGAGACATGGCCGAATTTATTGGCGGACGGGGCCGCGATCACGCCGCTGCCGATTTTGGCGAAGGCCAGCAACAGCTCCTGCGCCAGCGGATGCGAAGGGCAGCGGATGCCGACGGTCTCCTGGCCACCGGTGACCACCAGGGGGATGCGCGCCGAGCGTTTCAGGATCAGGGTCAGCGGCCCCGGCCAGAATTTCGCCGCCAACTGGTGCGCTGCCACCGGCACGTCGATGGCCAGCGATTCCAGCGTGTCATGGCTGGCGATATGCACGATCAGGGGATGGTCGGCGGGGCGGCCCTTGGCAGCGAAAATTTTCAGCACCGCCTCGGGGTTGCAGGCGTCGGCGCCCAGCCCGTACACGGTTTCGGTCGGCAGGGCGACGAGGTCGCCGCGCTGCAAGGCGGCGGCGGCTTCAGCCACATGATTGACGCTGGATTTTCTGGGCATGCGACATTTTGCCGCAATCGGGCGGGCGGCTACGCGCCGGCTGTTA
>DATFVF010000180.1:0-4423 GCA_035260465.1 Pseudolabrys sp.
ATGCCGATGCGCGCTTCTACCGCCGCTACATCCGCAGTCTGTCACGTCAGGCGCGCTATCTGCGCCGCACGCTTAACGAATCGCGCGATGGTTTGCCGCGCCTGCAGGCGGTCATTGCGCTGACCTACGCGGCGCTTTGTATGCAAGGGCAATCCGGCTATTTGCGCGCGAACGTGCATCGGTTGATCGAAGAATTGCGTAAACAAATCTTGCCGGATGGCGGTCACCTCAGCCGCAATCCCGGAGCACTGATTGAATTGCTGGCTGACCTGTTACCATTGCGCCAATTGTTCTCGGCGCGACAACTTCAGCCGCCGCAGGGGCTTAACAACGCAATCGATCGCATCATGCCGATGCTGCGTTTTTTCCGGCACGGCGACGGAAACTTCGCGCAATTCAACGGCATGGGGCCGACACCGGTCGATCTTCTCGCCACCGTCCTCGCCTACGATGATGCGCGCGGCACACCAGTGTCGAATGCCCCGCACTCCGGCTATCAGCGCATCGACGCGGGGCAGACTGCGCTGCTGATGGACACAGGTCGCCCCCCGTCAGTGGTCTTAAGCCAGGAGGCCCATGCGGGTTGCCTGTCATTTGAGTTGTCGTGGAAACAACACAGGCTGGTGATCAATTGCGGATTGCCGGCGGTCAACAAAGAGAATTGGCGGCAGGTCGCACGTGCAACGCCCGCGCATTCGACGGTAACGCTGAACGACCGCTCTTCTTGCCGTTTTCTGGAATCTGGCGCTGCCAAGAGGTTGTTGGGTGGCACGCCGATTATCTCCGGCCCCCACGATGTCCGCATCGAGAGAGAGTCTTTACCGGGTGGAACGATGGTGCGTGCGTCACATGACGGCTATGCCAATGACTGTGGCGTCATCCACACCCGTGCCATCCGGCTCAGCCCCGATGGCCGATCTCTCGACGGTGAAGACAGCTTTTCGCGAGCTGAAGGCGGGTCATTTTCCGCCGATGCCAAAGATGAATTTGCAATCCGCTTTCACCTGTATCCGGCGATCAAGGCCAGCCGCCTTGCGGATGGCCGCGGCGTGATCCTGGTGCTTCAGGATAAGGAGCTATGGACGTTTGCGACATTGGCTGAGTCGGTGGAGATAGAGGAAAGCGTCTATTTGGCCGGTTCCGACGGACCGCGCCGCACGGCGCAAATCGTGATTTATGGCCAAGTCGGGCAGCAGGCAGCGGTACGCTGGAGCTTCCGTCATACACCGCCGGCCCAGCCGGGCTCCCGGCCCGATCGGGCCTATGAGCCGGAATTGCCACTTTGAGTGCGATGCTTGTGGATGCCCCGCGAAGAGGCGCCATTCACGAATACACTTTCGCCCGCTTGATGTGCTAGCTCGTGCGCCATGAGCAGCCACCCGCGCCGCATCACCCGCGCTTTGCTGTCGGTGTCCGACAAGACCGGGCTGGTTGATTTTGCCAAGGCGCTTGCGGGCTACGGCGTTGAGCTCGTCTCGACCGGCGGCACCGCGAAGGTGCTAAAGGATGGAGGGCTCACCGTAATCGACGTTGCCGATCTCACCGGCTTTCCCGAGATGATGGATGGCCGCGTGAAGACGCTGCACCCGAAAGTCCATGGCGGCTTGCTGGCCATCCGCGGCAACAAGGAGCATGCCGCGGCGATGGAAAAGCACCACATCAAACCGATCGATTTGTTGGTGGTGAACCTCTATCCATTCGAGGCGACGGTCGCGAAGGGTGCCTCATTCGACGATTGCATCGAAAACATCGATATTGGCGGCCCGGCCATGATTCGCGCCGCCGCCAAGAACCACATCGATGTCACTGTCATAGTCGAGCCCACAGACTATGAAAAAGTCCTTGGCGAAATGGCGCAGCACAGCGGCATGGTGTCTTTCGAATTGCGGCAGAAGCTCGCGGCAAAAGCCTATGCGCGCACTGCCGTCTATGACGCGGCAATTTCGAACTGGTTTGCCACCACCCTCCATGACGATGTGCCCGACTATCGGGCCTTTGGCGGAAAACTCGCGGAAGCGCTGCGCTATGGCGAGAACCCGCATCAAAACGCAGCGTTCTATCGCTCCCCTGGAGAACGCAATGGTGTCGCGACCGCGAAACAACTGCAAGGCAAACAGCTTTCCTATAACAACATCAACGACACCGACGCGGCCTACGAATGTGTGGCGGAGTTCGATCCGCTCCGCACCGCCGCCTGCGTGATCGTAAAACACGCCAATCCTTGCGGCGTCGCGGAAGCCGATAATCTACTCGATGCCTATCGCAAAGCGTTGGCCTGCGATTCAACATCGGCATTCGGCGGTATCGTCGCGCTCAACCGTCGGCTCGATGCCGACGCCGCAAGGGCGATCACCGAGATTTTTACCGAAGTGATCATCGCGCCGGAAGCGACCGACGAGGCCATCAAGATTGTTGCAGCCAAGAAGAATTTACGGTTGCTGATCGCCGGCGGCTTGCCCGATCCACGTTCAGCCGGACTGATGGTGAAGTCGGTTGCCGGCGGCCTGCTGGTGCAGTCACGCGATAACGCGGTGGTGGATGACATGCAGATCAAAACAGTCACCAAACGCGGGCCGAGCAAGGCAGAGCTTGCCGATTTGCGCTTTGCATTTCGCGTCGCCAAGCACGTGAAGTCGAACACCATTGTTTATGCCAAGGATCGCGCCACCGTTGGGATCGGCGCCGGCCAAATGAGCCGCGTCGACGCCGCCAGTATTGCCGCTCGCAAAGCTGAAGATGCCGCGAAAGAGCTAAAACTCCCCGCGCCGCTCACCAAAGGTTCTGTGGTCGCGTCTGATGCGTTTTTTCCGTTTCCTGACGGCTTATTGGTCGCGATCGAGGCTGGCGCCACTGCGGTGATCCAGCCCGGCGGCTCGGTGAACGATCGGAAGGTGATAGACGCCGCTGACGCGCACAACATTGCGATGGTGTTCACCGGCACGCGGCATTTCAGGCACTGAACGGTCACTCTCGTGCCAGGTCGCCCAGCAGGCTCGCGGCGACGGAAAGCTTCGACAGCGTAAGCCCCGAACCCGCAATTTCGTGGATCGCCGAGCGAATGCGCTCGACTTCGGCCTGCCTTGGGCGGACCCATTCCTCAACGGCTCCGGCACCGGCATGGCCATTCCCAACCATGGCGGCGGTGAGCCGGCGCTCGGCATCGCCGATGGAATCGAGCGCACGGTCGAGCGCCAGGCGATCGAAATAATCCGACACAACAATGTTCGGAACGGCGCTGGCAACGCGATCAAGCTGGAAGAAGGCCTCTGTCGCGAAATAGGTCGCCGTCACTTCGCTCACTGGCTTGCCGGCGCGGTCTGCCACCAGCGCGATGTCCGGCGCTGCCTTGAGGATGGCGAGGCTGGCGATGCGCCGTGCCAACGCGTCCGGCACGCCCGCTTTGGCAAGTTCTGCGACACGCGCCTCGCGCGCCACTGCGGCGGGTTTCGATAGTGCGCTATCGAGTGCCGCGGCTACCTGCGCAATGCCGTCGCGGTAATGACCGATGATTTTCTCCAAACCTTGCGTGAGGTCGACATTGCGCAGAAACCAAACGAGCCGGTCGAGCAGCAAGTCTTGCACGGCGGCATAAAGGTCAAGCTGGGTTTTGCCCGCGATTTTATTGTCGAGGCCGTCAATCTCGCCGTTGAGAGCGATCAGCTCGTAACTGTTGCGCACCGCCGCAAAAGCAGCCGCAATCGAAGCCGAGGCTGCACCGGTCTGGTCGGCGATCCGCACGATCAGCGTCGCGCCGCCACGGTTAATCATCGAATTCGTCAGTTGGGTCGCAATGATCTCGCGCCGCAGGCGGTGCGCATGCAACGCGTCGGAATAACGTTCGGACATTTCCTTGGGGAAATACCGGTCAAGTTCACGCCCCAGATAAGGATCGTCGGGTACTTTGCTGTCGAGCAACTCGCTGTAGAGCGAGAGTTTCGCATAGGCGAGCAGCACCGCAAGTTCCGGGCGCGTCAGCGCAGCATTGCGCTTGCGCCGTTCGGCGATCACCATTTCGTCGGGCAGGAACTCCACACCGCGATCAAGTTCGCCGCGTTGCTCCAGCGTCTGCATGAGACGCTGCTGGAAGCCAAGGTCTTCCAGGCCGCGTCGCTGCGCCAACGAAAGCGCCAGGGTCTGCTGATAGTTGTTGCGCAACACCAGCCGCGCGACCTCGTCGGTCATTTCGGCCAGCAGCGTATTGCGTGCATCGATCGTCAGCGCGCCGGAACGTATCGGACCGCTCAGCGCGATCTTGATATTCACCTCGACGTCAGAGGTATTAACGCCGGCCGAATTGTCGATTGCGTCGGTGTTGAGGCGGACGCCGCGCTGGGCCGCCTCGATGCGTCCGCGCTGGGTCATGCCGAGATTGGCGCCCTCGCCGATGACTTTGCAGTTAAGTTCGGCGCCAGCCACGCGGATT
>DATFVF010000181.1:0-12222 GCA_035260465.1 Pseudolabrys sp.
ATCGGAATGCGCGTGCCGTCCGCCGTTACAAGCGCTCCCGTGTCGCCCGGCTGCCCGCCCGAAGTCGCATAAAAAACCGTCTGGTCCAGCACGATGCCGCCTTGTTCGGTCAGGGCGAGCACGCGCGCAGCGCAGCTTTTGAGATACGAGTCTTCGCGAAACAAGCAATCGGTGGGCATCGTTACGCCTTTTCGAACGGCGGCTTGATGTCTGTTTTGCGCTCGAGCCATTCGGGCATGGGAAGTTTCTTTGAGCGCAGAAATTCCGGATTGAACAGCTTCGATTGGTAGCGCGTGCCATAGTCTGCAAGGATCGTGACGATCGTCTTGCCCGGTCCCATGTCATTCGCCAATCGGATGGCACCCGCGATGTTGATGCCGGAGGATCCGCCGAGACAGAGGCCTTCGTGCTCGAGCAAATTGAAGATGATCGGCAGCGCTTCGTCGTCGGGGATAAGATAAGCCTTGTCGACTTTGATATCTTCAATGATCGGCGTCACGCGGCCGAGGCCGATGCCTTCGGTGATCGAGCCGCCTTCAGTTGCTTTTGCCTTGCCGTCCTTGAACAGATGATACATCGCCGCGCCGCGCGGATCTGCCACGCCGATTATAATGTCTTTATTCTTCTCTCGAAGAAACGACGATACGCCCGCGATGGTGCCGCCAGTACCAATCGCGCATATGAAACCATCGATCCGGCCCTGGCACTGCTCCCAGATTTCCGGACCCGTTGAAACATAGTGGGCCTTGCGGTTGTCCAGATTATTCCATTGGTCGGCGAAGATGACGCCGTTCTTTTCGGTTCGCTTCAATTGGTCGGCAAGCCGGCGCCCGACGTGCTGGTAATTGTTTGGGTTTGAATAGGGGGCCGCGGGGACCTCCACCAATTGAGCGCCGCACAGGCGCAGCATGTCTTTTTTTTCTTGGCTCTGCGTCTCCGGTATGACGATCAGCGTGCGATAGCCGCGCGCATTGGCAACGAGCGCCAGGCCGATACCCGTGTTGCCGGCGGTCGCTTCGACGACAAGCCCACCGGGACGTAATTCGCCGCGCTTCTCGGCTTCCAGGATCATCTGCCGGCCCGCACGATCCTTGACCGAGCCGCCCGGGTTCATGAATTCGGCCTTGCCCAGGATGGTGCACCCGGTCGCCTCGGAGGCCTGCACAAGTTTAATGAGTGGGGTGTGGCCAATGGCCTCGATGATGCCGTCGCGGATTTGCATGGCCGGTTCCGGGGTGGTGGGACATTTCAACGTAGTGGAGCCCAAATGGCGCCACAAGAGCGGGGAAACTCCGGATTAGAGGCAATCCAGGCTGATTTCCGGCCGATTGGCAAGTTCAGGACATTCAATTGCCGCCGTCGCGGAAACGTCCTCGAAACCATAAGGCCGTGTCGAGCCAGATAGAACGAACACATTCATCAGTTTTTTCCAGCCTGCGTCTATTCATGACACTTGGATTTTAAGTGAAGTCCGGACCCGGCAGTTAGTTCATCGACCGATGACCCTCGACGTCCATACGCTTTTCATGGTGACGATCTATGTCGAGGCCATTCTCGGCCTGCTGCTGCTGTTCGTCTGGGCGCAGAACTTGTCGCTTCGCGCCGTTTGCTGGTGGGGCTTCGCCCACCTGATCCGTCTCGTATCAATAGGCCTGTTCGGGACGTACGGGGAGACGCCCAATCTCATCAGCATCGACCTCGCCAACGCGTTGTTGTTCACGGCTTTCGCCGTGACATGGACGGGCGCACGCGTCTTCGATGGCCGCCCTGTCGAACCGGTCTATCTGTTGACTGGTGCGGTCATTTGGTTGCTGGTCTGCCGGCTTCCGTTGTTGACCGACAACATGGATATGCGTTCGCTGATCGCGTCCGGCATCATCGCCGGTTACATCTGGCTGACAGCCTATGAGTTTTGGCGGGGCCGCGACGAGCCGCTGGTCTCGCGCTGGCCGGCCGTCATCATGCTGTTTGCTCAAGGAGCCTTGTTTTTCTTGCGGACCCCAATGGTCGGCGTGCTGCAAGGGTCGCCCGCAGACGATAGCATGTTGGGCAGTGTCTGGATGACCGTGCTGAGCTTCGAGTCGCTTCTGTTCACCATCTCAACCGCATTTATCCTGCTCGCAATGGCGAAGGAGCGCACGGAACTACGTCATCGTACCGCGGCAATGGTCGATCCACTCACCGGCATCGCAAACCGGCGTTCATTTCTGCAGGACGCCACGATGGTCGCCAAGCGTCATATCGGCAATCCGCATCCGACTGCGGTCCTGCTGATCGATCTCGATCACTTCAAGTCCATCAACGATCGGTTCGGCCACGCGCTCGGCGACCGCGTCTTGGCGATTTTTGCCGACGCTGCACGCAAATCGATGCGGGGTTCGGATCTCATCGGCCGGCTCGGCGGCGAGGAATTTGCCGCAATGCTGGTCGAGACCAGCCGCGACAAGGCCCTGGCCGTAGCGGAACGAATTCGCGAGAGCTTTGCCCAGATGGCGCAGGAGGTCGATGGCCGCCCGGTCTCCGCGACGGTCAGCATCGGGCTTGTTCATTCGAAAGAACAGACGCTCGATGTGCCAGAACTCCTCGCCCAAGCCGATCACGCGCTCTATTACGCCAAGGAGCGCGGTCGTAATCGCGTCGAGGTTGCCTCGTTCGACATGATGGTCGAGCGCCGGGGTGCGGAAGGCAAGACTTCCGCCGGTTCGAAAGCGGCGGCGAAAAGCGCCGCCTGAACGGATGCGGCGCCCGTGACGCGCTGCCGCGGCAATCCCAATTGACCCGGGGCTTCGAATTAGTCCACGTTAGGACGAATGGGCCGAATTGCCGGCCCACGGATTAGTGGGATTCCAAACTAATTCAAGGATGTAGGAGGATGAAATGCGTATCTTTGGTTGGCTCGGGTTAGCTGCCCTAGCGTTCACATTGGGCGGGGCGGCCCAGGCCGAAACCGTCAAGATTGGCGTGGTGCTCCCGTTTAGCGGAGCCAATGCCGACCTCGGTCATCAGGTCGACAAGGCGTTCGATCTTTACGTCAAGCTTCACGCCAACGATATCGCGCCGCATAAAGTCGAGCTCATCAAGCGCGATGAGGGCCCGCCGACCGGTGCGGTGGCCAAGACGGTTACAACCGAACTCATCACAAACGACAAAGTGCAGCTCGTCGCCGGTTTTGTATTCTCACCGTCGGCGATCGCGCTTGCGCCCGTGATCACACAATCCAAGGTCCCGATGATAATCGCAAACGCGGGTACTGCCTGGATCACTAATTTGTCGCCCTATATCGCGCGGCTGTCATTCAGCATGTGGCACCACGGTTACCCGATGGGCGCTTATGCTCACGACAAGATTGGCTGCAAGACCGCCGCGCTCGCTTACACCGATTTCCCGCCCGGCAAGGATTCCACCGAAGCCTTCAAGACCGGTTTCGAAAAAGCCGGAGGCAAAATCACAGAATCAATCCCGATGGGCAGCCCGGTGCAGGTGCCGGACTTCACGCCGTTCTTCCAGAAGATCAAGGACGCCAAGCCTGATTGCATGTACGTGTTCATCCCCTCCGGCGCACACGCCGCCGGCGTGATGAAGACCTACGGCGAACTCGGCATGCGCAAAGCCGGCGTCAAGCTGATCGGACCGATGGACCTGATCCCTGATAACAAGTTGCAGGACATGGGTGACGCTGCCATTGGCACCATCGTGATGGGCAATTACGCCGTCGATCTCAACAATGCCGAGAACAAGGCGTTCAACGCCGAATGGCACAAAGCCTATGGTAAGGACTCTTATCCGGACTTCATGTCGGCCGCTGGCTGGGACACCATGCATGCCATCTTCGACACCATCAAAAAGCTCAATGGCAAGACCGATGACGGCGCCAAGGTGATCGATGCGATGAAGGGTTGGAGCGCCAACGGGCCACGCGGCAAAGTTACCATCGACGCCGCTACCCGCGACATCGTGCAGGACGAAAATGCCATGGAAGTGATCCGCAAGCCGGACGGCAAACTCGGCATCAAAGTTCTTGGCACGACCAAAGCAGTCAAGGATGAGTGCAAGGAGCTCAAGGTCGGCCGCTGCGGCACCTGATTGTTCGACGGGATTTGACACTCAACGGCGCCGCCGCGCATAAAGACGCGGCGGCGTTTTCTTCAACACGGGGTGGGGCTCGTGCCGCATTTCGCTATCGTTGCCGTCAGCATTCTGTTCGACGGCTTGGCCTACGCCATGTTCCTGTTCATCACCTCCGTTGGCCTTTCGGTCACGATGGGGCTGATGGGCTTTGTGAACCTGGCACATGGCGCATTTGCGATGGCGGGCGGCTACCTTGTTGTCACCCTCACGCGCACGCTCGGCATCGACTTCGTCCCTTCGCTTGTCATTGCCGCGGTGCTGGTCGGTGCAGCGAGCGTCGTATTCGAGCGCGTCCTCTATCGACGCCTCTATAAGTCGACCGATCTGGAACAGGTGTTGCTCACGATCGGTCTGGCGTTCATGGCGATCGCCACGGCGACCTATTTCTACGGTCCTATCCCGAAGTCGGTCCCGCTACCCGACTGGCTGCAAGGCGACGTCAATCTTGGGTTCCGTTATTTCCCAAGCTACCGCGCCTTCCTGATCGTGCTCGGTGTCGTGCTCATTGCAGTCCTCTGGTACGGGTTCGAGCGCACCAATATTGGCGCCAAGATCCGGGCCGCGGTCGATAACCGGCGCATGGCGGAGTCGGTCGGCATCAATGTGGACCGATTGTTTACGCTGACGTTCGCGTTGGGCTCGGGGCTTGCCGCGCTTGGCGGCGGGCTCGCAATTCAATTGTTCGGCCTCTCGCCCAGTTTCGCAGTGCTTTATCTGGTGCTGTTCTTGATCGTCGTCGCAGTCGGTGGGCTGGGCAGTCTCAAGGGCACGTTGGTAGCGGCGTTGGTGCTCGGCGTTTTCGACACTGCCGGCAAGTATCTGCTCGCCGACGCCGGCGGATTTTTCGTTTATGCGGTCACCGTCGTTGTCCTCCTGATCAAGCCCGCGGGGTTCTATGGCCGCGAGTGACATCACGAGCGCGACCAACCGCGGCCAGACGCGCGAGCGTGCGGCGGAATATTTGCTCCAGCGCCATCGCTTTCGTTTGACGGAAATGTTGCCTTGGCTGATTGCGATCGGCGTCTTTTTCGTTTTCCCCGATCGTATGACGTTCGGCAGCCAGGTGCTGGTCATGGTGATGTTCGCGCTCTCCCTTGACCTGATCCTTGGCTATGCCGGAATCGTAACTCTTGGCCACGCCGCGTTCTTCGGTATTGGCGCTTACACGGTCGGCCTGGCTGCCGCGCGGCTGCAATGGACGGAGCCGATTAGCGGCCTCTTTGCCGCTGCGATTGCCGCCGGCATTGTCGGCTTCATCACCGGATGGTTTCTGCTGCGCTATCGCGGCCTCACGTTGCTGATGCTCACGCTCGCGACGGCGATCATGCTGCAGGAGACCGGCAATCTGCGCTCGGATATTTCCGGCGGCTACGACGGGTTGCCAGGGCTCACGTTCAAGCCGCTGCTCGGCGTATTCGACTACGATCTCTACGGCCACACATACTATCTCTATGCGCTCGGGGCGCTGGCAGTCGTTTTCTATTTCGTTCGCAGGATCGTGTATTCGCCGTTCGGGCAAGCTCTCACCGGTATCCGGGAAAATGTGCGGCGGATGCACGCGATCGGCTCGCCGGTCCACCGGCGTTTGGTGACCGTCTACACGATCGCGGCGGCGATCGCCGGCGTTGCAGGTGCTCTGTTTACGCAAACCAATGCTTACGTCACGCTGACGGTGTTCGATTTCGACAATTCCGCCAAAGTCATGGTGATGCTGATCCTTGGTGGGACCGGGCGGCTCTACGGCGCCTTCATTGGCGCCGCTGTTTACATGGTGCTTGAGGATTATTTTTCGAAGTTAAGCCCGACCTTCTGGCAATTTGGCATCGGCTTGATGCTGGTCCTGGCGGTCCTGTTCGCGCGCCGCGGGATCCTCGGCCTTTTCGAGAACGCCGCTGAGTATTTCGCGAAGAGGAAACAGCCGTGACCGCCGCTTTGCAGGTCGAAGGATTGAACCGGGCTTTTGGTGCCTTGCCGGTGACGCGCGACGTCAGCCTCACGCTCGAACGCGGTGCGCGCTGCGCGCTCATCGGGCCAAACGGGGCCGGCAAAACTACTCTGGTGAATTTGATAACCGGAGCGCTGAAACCGCATTCCGGCCGTGTTTTTCTCAACGGCGAGGACATCACCGCCTCAAGTCAGGCTGACCGTGCGCGGCGCGGCCTCGCGCGCACCTTTCAGATCAACCAACTCTTCCGTGGGCTGACCGTCCTGGAAAACCTCTGCATGACCATCGGCGAGCGAGACGGCCATTGCAACAATCTTTGGCGTTCCGCCGGATCGCGGCGCGGCGTGATCGATGAGGCGCTCGATCACCTCGACTCGCTGCGGTTGACCGACGACGCACTCAAATTAGTTCGCGAGTTGCCATATGGCCGGCAGCGACTCGTGGAGATCGCTATTGCGCTGGCCCAAAAGCCGCGCGTGTTGCTGCTCGATGAGCCTGCCGCCGGTGTGCCGTCCTCGGAGAGCCATCTCATTCTCGACGTGGTCGCGGCGCTTGATCCGGACATCGCAGTGCTCATCATCGAACACGACATGGATGTGGTATTTCGTTTTGCCAAAGAAATTACCGTGCTTGTGCAAGGTGCGGTGTTCACGCAAGGCACGCCCAACGAAATCATGAATAACGAGCAGGTCAGGGCAGTCTACCTTGGCCAGGAAGACCACCGCGGAGGCCGCCATGGCTGAGCGCGCGCTCGAGCTCGACAATGTCCGTGCCGGCTACGGCGAGACGGTGGTGCTTGAAGATCTCCACCTTGCGCTTGGTGCAAGCGAGACCGTGTCGATCATTGGCCGCAACGGCGTCGGGAAGACGACGTTGCTTGCGACCATCATGGGACACACCACCCTGCACGGTGGCCGCGTGTCGCTGCATGGGAAGGATATTTCCAGGCTCGCGACCTATCGCCGCGTCACTGCCGGGCTTGGCTACGTGCCACAGGAGCGCGAGATCTTTCCGTCGCTGACGTTGCGCGAAAACCTGGAGGTCGCGGCGCGGCCCGGACCATGGTCAATCGCGATGGTGTTCGAACTATTTCCGCGCCTGGGCGAACGTGCCGAAAATCGTGGCAATCAGCTGTCGGGCGGTGAGCAGCAGATGTTGGCAATCGGCCGTGCACTGATCGGCAATCCGAGTGTGCTTCTGATGGACGAGCCGTCGGAGGGTCTCGCACCGGTCATCGTCGAAGAACTGGCGCGCGCTGTGAAGCGCCTCACGCAAGCCGGCGGGCTTGCGACCATCCTAGTGGAGCAAAATTCGCGACTTGCGCTCGATATCGCGCCCCGTGCGGTCGTGATGGACCGCGGCCGGATCGTCTATGACGGACCAAGCGAAACCTTGCGGAACGATCCAGCCAAGCTCGAGCAGCTGATTGGCGTGGTGAAGGCTTAAATTTATTCTTTGTTATGGCCGGCGGTGGGGCATCTGCCCACACACGTGCCAATGCATTGTGTTCCGTGTCGGCCGCTGGCATAGAGCGCGCATGAAACGCAGCACCGATCGTATTCTCAGCACCCACGTCGGCAGTCTAATTCGGCCTGATGCCCTGCAGGACTTCCTGCGCGCAAAACAAGGCGGCAAGCCCTACGACGAAAAGGCTTATCAGAAATGTCTCACGGACTCCGTGGCCGACGTTGTTCGCCAACAGTCGAAAGCCGGCATTGATGTGGTCAGTGATGGCGAATTCGGAAAATCAATCAGCTGGGCGCAATACGCGCTGGAGCGGCTCTCCGGTTTTGAGCGCCGGCCGATCAAGCAGGACGCCGCCAATCCGTTCAAGCGCGGCGCGGACCGCACGAAATTTTCCGAGTTTTACGCCGAACTTGATGCCAAGGAGGCCGTGTCGACGACCACCGAGGCAATCTGCGTTGGCCCGATCAAATATACCGGCCACGCAGAGTTGCAGCGCGACATCGACAACTTCAACGCCGCGCTCAAAAACATGAAGGTTGAAGAGGGCTTCCTTCCGGTCGCCGCGCCGGCGAGCGTGATCCCTGATCGAAAGAACGAATACTACAAGAACGACGAGGAATTGCAGGCCGCCATCGCCGCGGCGATGCGCACCGAATATAAAATGATCGTCGATGCGGGCTTTGTCGTGCAGCTCGACGACGCCCGCAGCGCGGTTACTTATGATCGCATGGTGCCGCCCGCGAGCTTTCCCGATTACCGGCGCTGGTTGTCGCGGCAGGTCGACATCCTCAATCATGCGATTGAAGGCCTGCCGGCCGATCGCATTCGCTATCATGTGTGTTGGGGCAGTTGGCCGGGGCCGCATACCAGCGACGTGCCGCTCAAGGACATTGTCGATCTGATCCTCAAGGTGAAGGTCGGCGCCTATGTGATCGAGGGTGCCAATCCGCGCCATGAACACGAATGGCAGGTTTGGAAAGATGCCAAGCTCGGATCCGGCCAGGTTCTGATCCCCGGCGTGATCAGCCACGCGACCAACGTGGTCGAGCACCCCGAACTGGTGGCCGAACGTATCGTGCGCCTTGCAAAGGTGCTCGGGCGCGAAAATATGATTGCGGGCACTGATTGCGGCTTCGCCCAAGGGCCGTTCTATCGTCGCGTGCATCCTTCTGTGATGTGGGCGAAGCTGGAGGCGTTGAGCGAAGGCGCCCGCCTTGCGAGCAAGGAACTCTGGTCCTAGACTCGTGGTTCTCGTCGGAAGGCGGAGTGCGACCATGAACATCAATGCGAAACCTGCCAGTGGACTGGCGATCCCGTTTGATCATGATCGCCTCGATCGGCTGATGGATGAAGCCGGCGTCGATGTCGTGATCGCGACGTCCAAGCACAACGCTCAATATTTGCTCGGCGGCCACCGCGCCAACTTCTTCGATTACATGGATGCAACCGGCGTCACGCGCTATCTGCCCGTTTTGGTCTATCCCAAGGGCAAGCCGGAGAAAGCGGCCTATATCGGTCACCGGCTTGAGAAGTTCCAACGGGAAGTGAAGCCGATGTGGACGCCGGAAACGCAGACGTCGTCGGCGGGCTCTGTCGACGCAATGCAGAAGGCGGTCGATCACATTCGCAAAAGTGGCCTGACGCCGAAACGTATCGGCGTCGAATTCGGATTTCTCCCGTACGATTCCTCGCTGGTCTTGCGCAAGGCATTTCCCGACGCCGAATGGGTGGACGCGCTGTTCGTGCTCGAGCGCCAGCGCGCGAAGAAATCGCCCGAGGAATTGAAATTGCTGAAGTACGCGTCGGAAGCAGTCATCGACTCGATGATGGCGGTGATCGCCGCAAGCAAGCCGGGCGTCACAAAGAGTGAAGTCGCCGAAGCGCTTCGCCGCGAAGAGACCAACCGTGGATTGACCTTCGAATATTGCCTGATCACCAGCGGTACCAGCATGAACCGCGCGCCTTCCGACCAGCGTTGGGAGAAGGGCGATATCATGTCGATCGACTCCGGCGGCAACCATCACGGCTACATCGGCGATGTCTGCCGCATGGCGATTCAGGGTGAGCCGGACGCCGAGCTCGAAGATTTGCTGGCCGAGATCGAAAACATCCAGCGTGCGGCCATGAAACCGATGCGCGCCGGCGCGATGGGCAAGGAAATTTACGCCGCCGGGGAACCGCTGCGCGCGAAATCAAAGCACCACAATCACCTCGATTTCCTCGCGCACGGCATGGGCATGGTCAGCCACGAGGCGCCGCGGCTGACCGACCATGGGCCGGTGCCGTATCCTGCGGAATATGCGGAGCGCCCGCTCGAAGCCGGCATGGTTGTTTCGGTGGAGACCACACTGATGCACCCCGGGCGCGGCTTCATCAAGCTGGAAGACACGGTGGTGGTTACCGATGCCGGTCACGAGGTTTACGGCGAAGGCGCGCGCGGCTGGAACAGGGCAGGGAAATAACGATCAAATGCCGCTAGTCCCCGCGAAAGCGGGGACCCAGAAGAGCGAGCACTGGAATTCCCGCTTTCGCGGGAATGAGCGGAGAGTGCGGATCGGGTGAGCGATAAATCAGCCCCGCCCCCGAGCGCCGGTTTGCTCAGCCAGCGCGCAGAGCGCTTTGGAAATCTGCACAGGATAGTGAGTGCCGCTTTCGAGTTTCCGCAACGGCTCCGGCAACCGCGCCAGCTCGCGCGCCGTGTGCTTCCGGATTTGCGCCAGCGTCGGCGCGGGCGCGACGCGTTTCCCAGCCCGCATCACAGGCACGATCAGCGCATCACCGGCCTGCGTGTCGTTTTCCAAAGAGACAACGTCGCCCCGCAACCGCCCGCCGGTGTCGTAACGACGCCAGACTTGCTTGCGCCCGGGCCAGGTGACTTTGCCCTCGGATAATTTGCGGCGTGGCGTTCCGGCGTATTCCTGAAGCTTGTAGGCGCAATCGAGCGACGGCGCGTCGATTGACGCATCAAGGTTGACGCCGATTCCGTATCCGTCGATCGGCGCCTTAGCCGCGGTTATTGTCTGAAGGACGTCCTCATTGATGCCGCCGCTGACAAGGATGATCACATCCTTCAGGCCGCCATCGTCGAGGATGATGCGCACCTTGCGCGCCATCGCGGCCAGATCACCGCTGTCGATGCGGACGCCGCGGATTGCGATGCCGTCGGCTTTCAGCTTCGGTGCCAACGCTACCACTTTGCGGGCGCCGGCCTCGGTGTCGTAGGTATCGATCAAGAGGATCACGCCTTCGGGCCGCGCGCGCGCGAAATTCTCGAAGGCCGTCATCTCGTCGTCGTGCACCTGGATGAAAGAATGCGCCATGGTGCCGACAATGGGAATGCCGTAGTGCTCGCCGGCCAACACATTCGCCGCGCCGGCAAAGCCCGCAATATAGCTCGCGCGCGCAGAGAACAACCCGGCCTCGGCGCCGTGCGCCGTTCGCAAACCAAAATCGGAGAGAATTTTTCCGGGCGCCGCCAGCACCATGCGCGCCGCCTTCGATGCGATCAGCGTCTGGAAATGCAAAATATTGATCAGCCGCGTCTCGACCAGCTGCGCCATCGGCAGCGGCGCTGTGATACGGATGAGCGGCTCGTTCGGAAAGTACACGGTGCCTTCCGGAATGGCGTGAACGTCGCCGGTGAATCGCAAATCGGCAAGATAGTCGATCAGATTATTGCGAAAGCGCTTTGTGTTTTTCAGCCAGTCGATCTCGCTGCTCGTAAAGCGCAAGGTCTCCAGATAGGTGAGCGCATCCTCCAGCCCGGCCGCGAGCAGAAAGCCGCGCCGCTCCGGAAGCCGCCGCACGAAAAATTCGAACACGGCCTCCTTGTCCTCGCCGCGATCCAGATACGCCTGGACCATGTTGAGTTCATAGAGGTCGGTCGTGAGCGGGCTGGTGAGGGGTGTCATGATGACTTGTGCGGGCAGCCTACACTAAAAGCGGATCGGCGGCCTGTCGACCGCGTGGAGAAATTCACATTTGGAGATGTTTGCGCCGTTGATGAGGACCGCAGACGTTTTGTCGTGCGGCGCGGGACCCCGCTAAGCCTCGCCCTGGTTTTCGATCCAATCGGCGGGTGGAATTGCGTCAACCAAACTCGCTTCGCGGGGCAGCCACGTATGGTCTGATTTGCAATACGGACAGCGCGTGTGGGTAAACTCCTGGGGTACGCGCGCCAAGGTTTCGGCATCGACATAAATTCCGGTCGAAAATTGCCGGCCGGTATTGGGGCACTTGATGAGCAGCACGCCCATGGCGTGACTCCGAAAATGGCGTGACTCTGCTTTGGTCTCTTCGAATGGCGAGGCTAGGCGGTCCGGAACGCGCCCGCTGTGTTGCGGGTCACACTGGCCGCAGGGCGTGTCAAAAAAATCCCGCCGTCCGCGGCGGGTTGCCTGCAAAGCGTTGATGAATTGGCTCCCTGGGCTGGGATCGAACCAGCGACATTTCGATTAACAGTCGAACGCTCTACCGCTGAGCTACCAGGGAATAAGTCGGGGTTAACATCGGGCCTATAACAAAGCGCACCCGCTTTGCAAAGCGCGAGAAGAGAAGGTTGGAGGCCACGCCCGGAATTGAACCGGGGTACGCGGATTTGCAGTCCGCTGCGTAACCACTCCGCCACGTGGCCATTCACGGGATAAAAGGCGTCGGTTTCGACCCCCAGCCTATATAGGAGC
>DATFVF010000182.1:0-4587 GCA_035260465.1 Pseudolabrys sp.
AATTCCTTCACGGCTCACACATGGTGTTTCAATTGCTGCTTTCGACCAAGCGTGACGCGGTGCCGATCACGCGCGATTTCATGATCGACGTTGAGCCAATGCAAAAACTCACGCCCGATAAAGCAGAAGCTGGGAGTGAGACTATCCGACGATCAAACAAACATTGAATCGATGAGCAGGGCCGCCTCACTTGGCGGCCTATTTCTTTCTGACGGGTTGGCTCCGGAATGTCCGCTTTCGGGATAAAGCGGACGTCGCGTTTGGTGGCGTTGTGTCCGCTCATGATCCAAAGCGGACATTCGTGGCCGCACTAGGCCAGCCTTGTTGACCAAACTGTCGTAAATGCTCGGCGAGTTATTGGAGTCGAGACCACGATTTCTGGTTAGGGGCTATTGGTCCGCACTCGTTCAACTTTACTTGATGAGCTGTCTTGTGCCCGCAGACCAGCGTAGGCTCACTTGTTCTGTACCTGCGATGAGAAGTTCTCGGGGGGCTGTGAGGCCATTAACGGGAGCGAAATCATGGCAAAAATTTCTGAACAACTCGCTGATTTGTCAGTCCGCGCCAAGCATGCCGAGGACGCTGTAACTGCCGCGCAGAAGGAAGCACATGACAAAGTGCTGGCGCGCCGTGAGCAAGCACGCAACGACGCTGCGGCTGCGATCGAGAAAGTGGACCGAAACATCAAGACTGCGGGCGACGGTCTGAAATCCGTCGGTGATGCCGCGGCCAGAAAGTGGACTGCGCTGCAAACAAAAATTGCAGGCGATCTGGAATCTATGAAATCCGGTATTGCCCAAAAAAAGCATGATTGGGACGCTCGGCGTGCAGAAAGCCAAGCCGATAGGCTTGAGTGGGAAGCTGGCCTTGCGATCGACTATGCCATTGCAACGGTTGAACAGGCCGAATTGGCCGTTCTCGACGCCGTGGCTGGCCGTCAGGAGGCCGCACAGGCGCAACGCGCCTAGCTGACCAAGCCGTTCGTTCGAGTCCTGCTTTCTGGTCCACAGGTTGCAAACCTGGGAGGATGCAGATCAACGCGTTTTGCGAGCCGACTTATTAGCCTATCAAACCTCTAAAAACATGGAGACGCCGATGCGCTCACTCGCAGTCGCTGCTCTTGCTCTCACCGCGTTCGTCGTAACGATGGCTATGGACACTACCGACGCAAATGCCCTTGTCTATTGTAAGACCGTCGGTGTGCCGAGGGGCTGCGTTGTTCGACCAGTTGCTCGTCCGGTTGTCGCGGCCCCGGTTGTTGTAGCCCCGGTTGCCGCTCGACCCGTTGTCTATTGCAGGAGGGTCGGTGTGCCGAGAGGCTGCGTTATGCGCTAGTTCGACCAATCGGCATCAAAACATCTGATTGGTTTTTTCGGAAGGACCGCTGCACTGGCGGTCTTTCTGTTCGCGTGCACGTTACTGCGCGAATGTCCGCTATTGGCACTTAGCGGACATTCCCGAGCCGCCGATCAATGTCCGCTTTCGGGGGTAAAGCGGAGATGCGTCGGACATCTGACACGCGGTTATGCGCCATTTAGCCAAACGCCGCCCAGCCGCAAAGTGCTAGGCTTTAGGCGGTCCGAATAACGTGATCCTCCGGGGGCACATGCAGCGGCGCGAGTTCATTACTCTGCTTGGCGGTGCGGCCGCTGCGTGGCCGCAGTGCCTAATTGCTCAGGAGAGAAAGAAACTTCAGCTCATTGGCGTTCTCGCGAACGAGGCATGGCCCCCACTCGACGGACTAAGGAACGAGTTGCGGGAGCTAGGCTACATTGGGGGCCAAAACTTCAACATCATTTACCGGTTTGCGGAAGGGCACGCAGATCGCTATCCCGCACTCGCGGCCGAATTGGTTCGTGTGCCAGTTGATGTCATCGTCACCTGGGGTACTCCTGCCAGTTTGGCGGCAAAGGGTGCAACCAATGAGATCCCGATTGTCATGACCAGCGGCGACCCTGTTGCTGTGGGTCTCGTTCCGGGTCTTTCCCATCCGCGCGGCAATGTAACAGGATTTTCTACACAAGCTGCGGATTTGGAAGGAAAACGCCTTGAACTTATTGGCGAACTGCTTGGTCGCTTTTCCAGGGTTGTCGTATTATCGAATCCAACAAATCCTTATTGCATCGTTGCTGTAGAAAGCGCGCGCCTCGCCGCAGCCGCCTTGCGTGTGCAGCTTGACGTTGTCGAGATTGCGAAGGAATCCGGTTTGGACGACGCTTTTCTCAAGGTTAGAGGTATACGTCCTGACGCGATTCTCGTTGTCGCCGATCCACTTCTGGCAAACCTTCAGCCTCAAATCGCTGAGTTTTTAATACAGAACCAGTTGCCCTCAATCTACACCTACCGCGAACAGGTATTGGCAGGGGGCCTCGTTTCCTATGCCACTAATTATTATGAACTGTTCCGGCGCGCGGCAATCGTAACTGACAAGATCCTAAAAGGTGCAAAGCCTAGTAATCTGCCGGTCGAACAGCCGACCAAATTCGAGCTGGTCATTAATCTCAAGACCGCCAAGGCCCTTGGCCTTACCGTGCCGCCGTCGCTGCTCACCCGCGCCGACGAGGTGATCGAATGAATGGCGTCATGTCCGCTAATGACCCAAAGCGGACATCGGCTGTGCACCGCGGCAATGGTTTTGATGCCGGTTTCAACCCCTATCAAAATACTTGTTCGAGACGTTAGGATGATACGTCCAGAGCCACGGGGCGAGCATGCAACGGCGAGATTTTCTCGGTGTTTTGAGTGGCGCAGTCGCGTGGCCGCTTACTGCGCGGGCGCAGCAGGCGAGGAAACTGCCAACCATCGGATTCCTGGGTGCGGCCACGCCTTCGGTCGCGAGCCAATGGATCACCGCATTCGAAAAGCGCCTACGAGAACTCGGTTGGATCGAGGGTCGCACCGTCGTAATCGAGTATCGATGGGCGGAGGCACGCACCGAGCGCTATAGCGAGATTGCGGCCGAGTTCGTCGGGCTCAAGGTCGATGTCATTGTCACGTGGGCATCCGCACCAGTCATTGCGGCAAAGCAGGCTACGATGCTCATCCCGATCGTGTTCGCTGCGCAGATGGACCCCGTTGGCGCGGGCATCGTCGCGAGCCTGGCGCGCCCCGGCGGCAATGTTACTGGCCTGTCGATCCAGCAGACCGATACTGCCAGCAAGCGTCTCGAGCTTTTGCGCGAGGTTGTCCGCAATCTTGGCCGGTTGGCGATCATGGGCAATGCCGACGCTCCCGGCGCCGTTTTGGAGATGCGGGAGGTACAGGTATCGGCCCGTACGCTCGGCCTCGAAGTCACCACCCGCGAAATCCGACAGGCGGAGGATGTCGTGCCCGCCATTGAGGCATTCAAGAGCCGTGCGGATGCACTTTACGTCGCGACCGACCCGCTCGTATTCAACAATCGGATTCGAATCAACACCTTGGCGCTAGGCGCGCGACTGCCGACGATTTACGGGAGCCGGGAGTACGTCGACGCGGGAGCGCTGATGTCCTATGGACCCAACTTCCCGGACCTGTTCCGGCGTGCCGCCGATTATGTGGACAAGATTCTACGCGGGGCGAAGCCGGGCGACATTCCGGTCGAGCAGCCAACAAAATTTGAGCTGGTCATCAATCTCACGACGGCGAAGACGCTCGGCTTGACGATTCCCGGGGCATTCCTGCTACGCGCGGATGAAGTCGTCGAATAACGAAGTAACGGTTGCGAAATTTATAGCGATGAAAACAAAGAGGCCGCCGAACCACCCGGCGACCTCAATGGATGTTTCAGCCAAAATGGAGGAGGAGAGCTACTTAAGCTGCGTGGAGATGCTTTGGAATTTGCCGTTCAGGTTGGTACCAATCGCATTGACGGTCGCGATAATGACAACCGAAATACCGGCAGCGATCAGGCCGTATTCAATCGCGGTCGCCCCCGACTGATCCTTCAGAAACGCAACAACTTTCGACATTTGTCGCCTCCATATTGGTCTTTACAGGCGCGACCATACATTTGGAGCCTTTAATAATTTCTACCGTGCCCGATGCGTAATTCTTAAACCACGTTAAGAGCTATATCCGCGACGTAAAAGTGCAGTAGCGCCGATTTGTGAGCCCCTATCAAAGCATTCGTCTTAGCCGATCCACGCGCGGACGAGGTGATCGCATAGCGATCTGTTTGCCGCGGTGCATGAGTCCGCTATTGGCACTTAGCGGACGCGCACCTGCCACCGACACTCAATAAGCGAGCACCCCCCATGGGCATCGAAACCCCGCACAGCCCCATCTGGATAAAGGCCAAAGGGGAACAGAAGGAACCTTAGCGCGCAGTCGTTCGTTTTCGTGTCGGAGGATTCAACACGATATGAAAAAGTTCCTCTTGATGGCAGCAATGTGCGGGATGCTTGCCGCAATAATGCCGGCAAGCGCTCAGATCTATTTTGACGCTGACCCCCGAGGCGTCGGAGAGAACCGAGGCGTCGGAGAGAACCGCCTCGATGACCCGAACTACGGCTGGCCTCAGAGTCACTGGCGGCGCGGGTACGACGCTTACGCCCGAGGTGAGTGCCGCGTGATCCGCGAGCGTGTTGTCATGCCCGATGGAAGCGT
>DATFVF010000183.1:0-6567 GCA_035260465.1 Pseudolabrys sp.
CGAGTCATCACTGTCCAGAACGCTGCCTGCAAGCTCGCAGATCATGGTTTAATGCCAATGGCGGCGCGGAACCGGCTTTTGAGTGCGGTACCATCGCGCAGCGGAAGCACGCGAGGCGGTTCGTCGGTTGCAATCAGTACCCGTGCAAAGAGTGTTTCGCGAAGATTCTTCAGGCGACGGGCAAGATCGAGTAAAGCATTTTCGTTTCGCACGTCGAGACAGATCCCGATACCGCACGCACCGGCCACACCGATGAGATCGACGCCACTTTGCGTATGACTCGGCTGCATGCCAGTTTCGCCATAAACGCCATTGTCGAAGACGATGACCGCGAGATTGCGCGGCTGCTGGATTCCGATGGTCGCGAGCGAACCGAGGCCCATCAGCATCTCTCCGTCGCCCGTAATCGTCGCAACGCGGCGCTTTGGCTGTGCCAAGGCGAGTCCCAAGCCAACCATCGCGGCGCCGCCCATCGCGCCCCACAAATAAAAATTCCGGTCGTTGTCGCCCGCGGCGGCGGCATCCCATGCGGTCGAGCCGAGACCGGGAACGACCAGAAGATCATCGCCCCGGTCGGCGAGCAGCGTAGCCATCGCGGCGCGGCGTTCGAGCCTCATTTGGTCCACACCTTCTTGCCGATCAGTCGCTGTGACAGGATCACGGCGACAATGCGCTCGTCTCCGAATGCCAACTGCACGGCGCGCTCGGCAGCGCCCGCAACGTCGTCGGGCGCGTCGACACGATAAACCTCCGCCTCACACAGCTTGAGCACGGGATCGACGATCGAGCCCATCGGCACCTGCCAGGGATTGAACTCCTCCCACTCGCCGCGCATCGTGATGAACATCAACATTGGAAAGCGGCAGGTCCGCGCCAGTGAAAGCATGTTGATGCAATTGCCGAGGCCGCTCGACTGCATGAGCAACGCAGCACGTTCACCGCCCAGCCAGGCGCCGGCTGCCAGCGCTATGCCCTCCTCTTCCGTCGTGAGCACGACATCGCGGATCTCGGCGTCGGTGCGGCAGCGATCGATCAGACGCGAATGGCCAGCGTCGGGCACGTAGCCCACTTGCCGGATGTCCCCACGCTTCAGTATTTCGAACAGCCGGTCTGGCCAACTCTCAGCTGGCGTGTTCATTCCTCGCCCGCCTCCCCTTCGGCAGGCCGATCGCCGCCTTCGTCTTCATGGTCCTTTGCCGGGACCACATAGACGCCGGACAGCCATCGATTGAGGTCTATATCCGCGCAACGCTTGGAGCAGAACGGCTTAAATGCCGGCTCCGCCGGCTTGCCGCAGAGAGGGCAGGATCGCGAAGGAGGAGTTTTGCGATCGATCTCGTTCATGGTGACAGCTGCCTTGTTGCGAAGCAAAAACCATGCGGCGCCTCACACCGCGTTCAGCCAGCCGAAGCGAATCGGATAGCCCTCGCCGCCCAGGAGCGTCATGACTTCGTACAACGGCAGGCCAACCACATTGGTATATGAACCGACAATCTTCACGATGAACGTCCCGGCGATGCCCTGTGCCGCATAGCCGCCGGCCTTGCCACGCCATTCGCCCGAGGCGAGATAAGCCTCGATATCTTCCTCGGATAAACGCTTGAAGCGCACGCGTGTTTCCACAAGGCGTTGGCGAAATGTTTCTTTCGGCGTCACCAGACAGATAGCCGTGTAGACGCGGTGATTGCGGCCCGATAGCAGTCGCAGACATTGCGCGGCTTCGTCGAGCAGTTCCGCCTTAGGAAGGATGCGCCGGCCGACCGCCACCACGGTATCGGCAGCCAGCACGTATGCGCCGCGCAATTCATCGTCGAGCTTCACATTTGCCAATGCCGCCGCGGCTTTGGCTTGCGCCAGACGCGTCGCGTAGGCGCGCGGAATCTCGCCGCGCCGTGGAGTCTCGTCGAGATCCGCGGGCTTGAGCGCATCCGGTTCGATGCCGGCTTGATTGATCAAGGCAAGGCGGCGAGGCGAACCGGAGGCGAGTACGAATTTTGGGCGGCCGATCATTGATACGGGCGAGGCGATGACTTGAGGAACGCGATGAATGGGCGCGGAAACTAGCGGAATTAGCCCCTTTTCACAACCCGAGCCGACATCTCACTCATTGCCGCCGCCCGGCCGCCCGAAGCGCTCGCGGATGCGCGCCATCAGTTGATCCCGCACTTCACGATAGGCGTCGAGCCGCTGTTCGCGGTTGCCTTCGGTCGCGGTGGGATCCATCGTCGGCCAATATTCGACCGCGGACGGCAGCTCGCGGATTAATTCCAGCGCCCTGTGATGTGCCGGCGGCGACAGAGTCACGATGAGATCGAAGTTTAATTCTTCAAGATCTTTCAACTCTTCAAACGTGGTTGGCTTATGGCGGGAGATGTCGATGCCGATTTCCTCCATGACGACAACCGCGAAGGGATCGAGCTCGCCCTTCTGTACGCCCGCGGAGCCGACGTAAACAGACGTCCCGAACATCCGGCGGAGCAACCCTGCAGCCATTGGCGAGCGCACAGCGTTCATGCCGCAAGCGAACAGCACCGCCTGGTGGCGCGAAGGGCGCTCGGGAACGCTCATCCGTGGGCTATCGCCGGAGGTATGCGCTATTCGGGATCATGCTCTAGCCCTTCCAATGGAGCACGCAGATCAAAGTAAAAAGGCGGCGCGCGGTGTCGACATCGATCACCACTTTTTCCTTGAGCCGTTCCATCAATATTCGTGAGCCGTCATTGTGGATTGCACGCCGCCCCAT
The DNA here is from genome assembly GCA_035260465.1 of Pseudolabrys sp. GTDB lineage: Bacteria > Pseudomonadota > Alphaproteobacteria > Rhizobiales > Xanthobacteraceae > Pseudolabrys. The sequence goes on from DATFVF010000183.1 coordinate 2,744, forward strand.
ATCGATGGCCTCGATCTTATCGGGCGTCGCTGTCCGGATCGCCTGATAGTAGCTGTCGCAGATCATGTAGTAGTCTTTGACGATCCGACGCAGCGGCGTGAGCGAAAACAAATGCGCGATCACCGGCGTGCCGTTCTCATGCCGAATGTCGAACACCAGCCGGTTCCCATTGATGCTCAGATGGAGCGTGTAAGGCCCGTCGTCGTGCCCCAGCGGCGCAAATGAGTTCTGTTCGAGCAAGTCGTAGATCGCGACCTGACGCTCGTGTTCGACATCCGGGTTGGACCGGCCAATCGATTTTTCATCGAGAACAACAGCGACAAGGCGCCGCTTCATTGCAACAGGCGTTGATTTCGTCGCGTTCATTTCTGGTTGAGGCGGATCGCCACAGAGCGCGCGTGTGCACTCAGGCCTTCCGCCTGACCGAGCGCAATCGCGGCTGGTCCGAGCGCGCGCAACTGCTCCGGCCCACATTTAAGCAATGAGGTGCGCTTCATAAAATCAAGCACACCGAGGCCAGACGAGAAGCGCGCCGAGCGTGCCGTCGGCAGCACGTGATTTGAGCCGGCAACATAATCGCCGATCGCTTCCGGGGTGTGGGCACCGATGAACATCGCGCCGGCATTTCGGATACGGACAACAAGCGGCTCGGCATCGGCCGCAACAATTTCCAAATGCTCGGGCGCAAGCTGATCGACCAAGGGAACCGCATCGGCAAGCTTGGGCACGACGATGATGGCGCCGAAGTTTTCCCACGACGGCCCCGCGACGGCTGCCCGCGATAACGTCTTTAGCTGCGCGTCGACGGCCTTTTCGACCTGAACAGCAAGGTCAGCATCGTCAGTGATCAGAATCGACTGCGCGCTCACGTCGTGTTCGGCTTGCGCCAGCAGATCGGCCGCGATCCATTCGGCATTGCCGGTTTTATCGGCCAATATCAGAACCTCGGACGGCCCGGCGATCATGTCGATACCGACTTTGCCAAACACCAAGCGCTTTGCAGCCGCTACATAGGCGTTGCCGGGACCCACGATCTTGGCGACCGGCACGATGCTTTCGGTGCCGTAAGCGAGCGCCGCCACCGCTTGCGCGCCACCGACACGGTAAATTTCATCGACGCCAGCGAGTCTCGCCGCGGCCAGCACCAGGGGATTCAATTTGCCATCCGGCGCCGGCACCACCATCGCCAGCCTCGGGACACCCGCAACCTTCGCAGGGACTGCATTCATGAGAACGGACGACGGGTAAGCTGCAGTCCCGCCTGGTACGTACAAGCCAACAGACTCGATTGCAGTCCACTTCGTACCCATCTCGACGCCGAGCGCATCTGTAAAGCGATCGTCCGTGGGCATTTGGCGGCGGTGAAAGGCCTCAATGCGATCACGCGCGAGCTTGAGTGCCGCCACCGCTTCGCTCCGGCAGGCCTTCTGCGCCTTCTCGAGTTCGGCGGCCGTCACACGGACATTCGTCTTGGTAAGCGCGATCCGGTCAAACCTGGCCGTCAACTCGAACAAGGCGGTATCGCCGCGTGCCGCGACGTCGGCGACGATGCCGCGCACGACCTGCTCCACGTCCTCCGCCGCCTCGCGTTTGACCGCGAGAAGACCACGAAAACGCAGCGGAAAATCCGCGCTTTGACTGTTCAAGCGAAGGGGCATGGCTGATCCTGCCGGTCGTAACCGGACGACAGGTCAATGGGTGATGGGCGCCTTGGCGTCAACCCTGGCGCCGCGCCCCAAAACAAAGGCTCCGCCGAGGCGGAGCCTTGTCGCTGACTGATAAAGCTAATTTATGCCGGTTTACTTTTCTTTTTGTGCATCTTGGCCTTTTTTGGTGCCTGATAATCGCACGGCAATAAGCAGGCGCCTTTCATAGCGGCACAATCGTTCGGCCCAGATACGCAGACGGCGGCAGAATTGGCTGTGACGCAGGTACAACCGACCCAAGCCTTGGCTGACGTTCCGCTAAAAAGCACAGCCCCCGCCAGCAACCCGCCTAAAATGAAGATTTTGCCCATGGTACACCCCTGTTGAGAAGCGGTACTACTACGCCACCAGAGTTCCAGAAAAATCAAGCCATGCATGGCGCCGCAGCCGTTACGACGCACAGTTTTGAATTTTGCTTTATCGTTGGGTGCGACGGAGATGAGGTTAAGCGCGCTGAGGCTTCGCGGCAGCCCCATCGAGGTTGGTATGCGCGGGGCAGGCCACTGCTGACCACGTTGGACCGAGATCGGCCAGTTCCGCCTCCAGGCATTCAACCTCGAGCCGCATCGTTGCTCCGCCCGAAAAGGTCAGGATGACGTCCCCCGAGGGCGCCTCAGTCTCGGAGAATTCGACCGCCAATAGATTGAGTACGGCATCCTTTCGTGCGGGGTCGATCTCCCGGCATTTGCATGACAACACACGCTCGAAGCGCAGGGCCGAGCGGCGACGCCGGAATTCGGGCTTGGCGCCCTGTGCGCTCTCCCAGTCAAAGCGGTTGAGCGCCACCACGAGCCGCTTTTCCCGTGGCCGCCACAAAACGTCCGAAACCTTGACCACTGCGTCCTGCAGGTGGGCCGAAGCGACCTCTAGGTCTTCCTCATCGAGGACCACAAATTTTATCGGGTCCATGGCGTTCTCGCTCCCCTTCCCGGCGTAATTAGGCAAGGCAGTCGCGCCATGCAAGGTCCTTCGCGTCAGGGGAAGGCGGGCTCCAAACCGGCGGCAATCCAGCGTGGGCGTGTCGCCGGATCAGTGAGTTTGCGCAGAAGCGCAGATGCGCGCGCTGGCTCGGATGCGCGTGCGTGTATTCCCGCCGTGTACGTGTTGGCACTGTGCAGCTCACCCGGCAGCGGACCGACAACCTTTGCACCTTTCACAGGCAGAACTTCACTGATGAATGTGGTGCCGAGCTCCGCCCGACCTTCGGCAATCGACACGGTCACGTCATGGCCGCCTTTTCCAAGCACCGCCTTCTTGTTGATTTCGTCAGCAATACCGAGCTTCTGCAAAAGCGCTGAGAACATGATGCCGCCAGAGCCGCCGGCCTTCGGGTCGGTGTAGGCGACTGTGCGTGCATTCAAGAGGGCCTGCTTGAACGCCTCAGGCGTGGATATATCGGGTATGGGCGCGCCCTCACGCACCACAACCCCCGTAACGGTGCGGCCGAGGTCAATTCGGCTGTCGGGCACGACAAAGCCGAGCTTTGTAAGCTCGGCGATTGCTGATTCCGACAAAATGACGAGGTCCGCGACCTCCCCATTCTTGATCCGCTCGCGCAGCGACCCCGCTGTGCCAAAATTTAAATCAAGTTTGTTGCCGCTCTCGTTTTCGAACTCAGCGGCAAGCCAAGCTACCATCGACTTCACCGCGCCGGCGCTCATTACCTTAACATCAGGCACGACGAATTCCTCCTTCATTGCGCGTGGGATCGCGGCCGAGCGAAACGGCTTCGTCTAAGCGCTGATGCGTTCGATCGCCGCGCCACAGCGGGCAAGCTTGTCTTCGAGCCGCTCGAACCCGCGATCGAGGTGATAGACACGGTTGACCATCGTTTCGCCTTCAGCAGCCAATGCGGCGATCACCAGCGATACAGAAGCACGTAGATCGGTGGCCATCACGGGCGCGCCTTTGAGTCGATTGACGCCTTCGATCGTGGCGGTTTCCCCGTCGAGTTGGATGCGCGCGCCAAGCCGCGCAAGTTCCTGCACATGCATGAACCGGTTCTCAAAAATAGTCTCTGTTATATGCGACGTGCCGTCGGCTCGACTCATCAACGCCATCAATTGCGCTTGCAAGTCGGTGGGGAAGCCCGGAAACGGAGCTGTAGTCACTTCGACC
>DATFVF010000184.1:0-4109 GCA_035260465.1 Pseudolabrys sp.
TCGCCGTCGGAATACGGTGTGCCAACGGGCCCTAAGCGCATCGACGTCGAGATCACGCAAGCGCGCAATCTCGACGTCGATTGTCTTTCGGTCCGGTAGTGCGGGACCGATCCTGATGCGCGGCATGGCGTCAGGACGGGCGGCGTTTGGACCGGCGAGCCGCAGACTTACCGCTGTCTGCGCTCGCGATCTGGTAGACCCGCTGGCCGTCCACCTTCTTCGAGCCGAGCTTCAGCTTGAGGCGCTTGCGCACTACGCCAGCAAGGAAGCCGCGCACCGAGTGCTGCTGCCAGCCTGTTGCCGTCATCATCGCCGCAATCGTTGCCCCGGTTGGTGATTGCAGCAACGCGATGACACGGGATTGTTTAGAGCCAGAATCGCCCTTCTGAGCCTTAACATCGCCCGCGGTCGATCGCGGCTGTGCAACAGAAACGGGCGTTGCCGATGATACAACTGTTCGCTTCTTGGCAGACTTTGACATTGAGATCCTCCATTCGGTTCATGGCGGCGTCGCGCCGCACCACCGAAGCCCCATCTCGGCCAACTAGCCGGTGGGGCAGGATCTCAGAGCGCCCTTGGCGCCCGGAATTGGCGCCAGTACCGCTCCAATCGCGGCCGAATGCCAGTCCTTTCTGGATAATGTAATTGCTCAGTGTGGGCGCACTTGAGCATGGAATGATCAAGCAGATCGCCGCGCCGCCGCAGAGCAGGTCGATGTCCGCTTATGCGCGTGAAGCGGACTCATGGCGGACGGTTGCCGACACGCGCTGGGAGGGCTTGAATGCACGCGCCCGCCAGGTCGGGCTCGATCTCCTTGGAGCTCGGTCGGCAGGCACTGAGTTGACTGGCGCCGCGAACCCGCTTCGTGGCCCGGATGCGTCCGCGACGCGAGGCATGGGTGTCCGGCCGCCTTAATGGATCAAGGATTGTCATGACCGAACAGGTATTCATGCAGCGCGCGGTCGCGCTTGCGCTCGAGAAAATGCGCACGAACAGCGGCGGACCATTCGGCGCAGTCATCGTCCGGAACAACACGATCATCTCAGAAGGCTGGAATGAGGTCACGTCGAGCAACGATCCGACCGCGCATGCCGAAATCGTGGCCATTCGCCGTGCCTGCGCGCTCCTTGGCGCGTTCAACCTGCCGGACTGCGACATCTACACGAGTTGCGAGCCCTGCCCAATGTGCCTCGGCGCGATCTATTGGGCGCGGCTGCGGCGCGCTTTCCCGCCGTCTTTAGACTGCCAAATCTTAGCTTTTTCACCCAGAGGGGGACACGCCATGACAGACATAACAGCTCCCGTCACGCCGCCAGTGAACTTTTTGGACAATCCACACGCGCCAGAGGTTTTTGCCGACGGCACGGCTGGTTTTTTTAACTTCGCTGGCAACATCAGAGTCACTCTCGAGGGGTTAAGGGTAAACCATGTTTCGACGCCAGGCCCGGTAAACCGAGTAGTGATCGCGCGCGTGATTATGCCAATAGATGCCGCCGAAGCCCTTGCAAGGGGATTGCTGGATTTTATCACCCAGCAACGCACGCAACAAAATCCACCAGCACAAACAGCGCCCGCCACAAGACACTAGAGCGTTTATTGTGGTCTGAGCCGAGACCTTCACGCCCGTATTTGCCCGGTAGATTCGGCAACTCGTCGGTCTTGCCAAGCGGCACTCATTGCAACGGTTACGCTGTCAATCGAACGGCATGGAGTCGGCAACAATGGCTAGACGCTTCCCTGCGCCTTGGCGTGAAGAGAAATTTTCGGGCGGTTACGTGGTCCGCGATGCGACCGGACAAGCGCTCGCCTATCTCTATGCGCGTTCCACCGAAAGCGAAGCGGTCGAGGCCAAGCAATTGACCTTTGACGAGGCGCGGCGGATCGCGGTCAACATCGCGAAGCTGCCGGAGCTACTCCCGTCGCCTTCATGATTGCCGCAATGGAGGCGCCCGCCGTGGCCCGCAACATCGCGATCACCCGCGCCTGTTTCGAGGCCGGCCGGCTCTCCCGTTGCTTGTCAGCTGTGATGCTTGCTTTTCCCCGGCGACCTTTTTGGCGAGCGGCCTTGCGTGGGTCGGCGGTGTCAGAGGTGCGCTTACGCTGAGAGCCGGTCGACTTGGGTGCAGCTTCCTCGCTAGCGCGGCCAGAACCATGAGCATCGTTAGAGCCCCGACCCGCCGCTCCTCACAGCGGGCCGGGACTTGCCACACTGCGCCGGGGCACGGCGCGTCATGAGCGAAGTAATCTTAGCAAAAAAAGCAGCGGTCTGCTGCCTGAGTGGCGCGGGCCGGATGGTCAAGCCGCCGCAGTCACCAGATCCGGATAGCAAAAGGGTAGCAATAGTCCGCCCGATGGAAAGGAAGCCCCGGAGCAAGCCGGGGCTTCGGAATGAACGTCGAAGCTCTCATCCACTCCATTCAAGCACATTACGTCGCTTCAAGGCCGTGGGGGCGCTGGAACTCGATGCACATCACATTCCGCCGGTGCGCTGGATTGGTAACCCGTCGTTAGACACCCTTTGCGAGAATCGGCGCCGGCTCGGCCCGGCACGACAAGGGTTCCCTATCCGGCACCCCAAGCCTGGGGCCTCATCATGGGGAGAGAGGCTTGCCGGGCCGGGTCACCAAATTCGGCCTGCGCGGCCTCGGTGCGAGAAGAAGCGCGAAGCCCAATCCGACACAACATCACAGCAACGATCTACTTGGGATAAGTCCTATGATGCCACTGGAGCCCGAGCCTACAACGCCGAAGACGTTTGCAATCAATTCAAGTCGCGACATGCTTGAGAAGCTCAAGCGCGAGATTGAACAGTTAGCAGGTTCGATAATTCGTCAAGAGGTCATAGACCATGGTCTCAATGCAGCAATGACTGCCTGGCATCTGACGGATTGGACGTGGAGGGAAATTCAAGGCTCGATCCCGCGGTTCCGTAGTCTCACAGCGAGCGCCGGGACGCCGATCAGAGAACTCAAGCAATTTCAAAAATTCGTCAAAAAAGATTGCGCCGAATTGGCCTATTGCGAAGGCATAGCCGTCTCCGCGAAATATTTCACCTTCTCGAAGCCTCCGGTGTTTTCCACCAAGGTGACCGAGCGATTTAAGATAAGTTCGGACCCCATCGGCAAGGATGGCGACGCCACGCTGAACCAGTTCTCGCCAGCCGGCGAGATCGTTAGCTATACGGCACAGGCCTCCGAACTATGGATTACCGATGGAAGGTCACTTACATCGGCCGTAGAAATCCTAGAAGACGCGTTCCAATGGTGGCGCAAATTCATCGACAAAATGTCGATATCGTAAGGCCGTGTAGACCGGCGAGTCTCTGTACCGCAATTTTCAATATCCGTGTTGATCCGCTGGAGACTCGGTTCGAACTGAGCAGAATCCCCAATCTGGACAGTTGTCTTAGCCGCGCGCCGGGACGCGTCGGGGATCGCAGCGCTCAGTCTTCGAAATCGTCGTCGTCATCGAGGGGCGCGCCGGCGCCCGCCGGCTGCGGCGCCGTCGGACGCTGCAGGAATTGTGGCGTGTGGCGGTCGCGCGGCTCGCGCGCTTCGCGCGCCGCGCGCTCGGCCGGATCGCGGCCGATCTTCGGCTGCAGCTCGACGATGTCGAGGAAGACGTCGGCTTGACGGCGCAACTCGGCGGCAACCATCGGCGGCTGCGTCGAGATGGTGGAGACCACGGTCACGCGCACGCCGCGCCGCTGCACCGCCTCGACCAGCGAGCGGAAGTCGCCGTCGCCCGAGAACAACACCATGTGGTCGATCGAGCCTGCGATTTCCATGGCATCGACGGCGAGCTCGATGTCCATGTTGCCTTTGACCTTGCGCCGGCCGGTTTGATCGACGAATTCCTTGGTCGCCTTGGTCACGACGCTGTAGCCATTGTAGTCGAGCCAGTCGATCAAAGGCCTGATCGACGAATATTCCTGGTCCTCGGTCACGGCGGTGTAATAGAATGCGCGCAAGAGATAGCCGCGCGAGTGAAACTCGCTCAGGAGACGCTTGTAGTCGATATCGAAACCGAGCGACTTGGCGGTGGCGTAGAGATTGGCGCCGTCAATGAACAGGGCCATTTTTTCCGTTTTGGGTTCCATGATTGCTCTC
>DATFVF010000185.1:0-2743 GCA_035260465.1 Pseudolabrys sp.
ACCATTTCATCGCTGCCGCCACCATGTCGTCGATCAGACGATGTTCGTAAGTGATCTTCTTCTTGTCGAACTCGGCCTTGAATTCCTTGTCGAAGATCTCCTGGAAGAGATCCTTGAAGCGCCCATCGTAGACTTTGAGGATGGTGTTCTTTGTCGACAGGTAAACCGGATAGCCGCGCAAGAGTCCATAGTTGAACGAGGCGCGCGCGAAATCGCGGATCGAGTCGTCAAGATTGTACATTGCAAGCGCAACGCCCGAGCTGGGGAATTCGAACACTTCGTGCTCGACCTTCTTGCCATCTGGCGTGACGTAGCTCAGCGTCAGCTTGGCTTTTTCCGGCACGCGAATATCGGTCGCACGATACTGGTCGCCATAGGCGTGGCGGCCAATCACGATCGGTTGCGTCCAGCCGGGCACCAGGCGCGGAACGTTCTTGCAGATGATCGGCTCGCGGAAGATCACGCCACCGATGATGTTGCGGATGGTGCCGTTGGGCGAACGCCACATTTTCTTGAGGTTGAATTCCTTCACCCGCGCTTCGTCGGGCGTAATGGTGGCGCATTTCACCGCGACGCCGACTTCCTTTGTCTTGTTGGCGGCATCGATAGTGATCTGGTCGTCGGTCTCGTCGCGCTTCTGAACGCTGAGATCGTAGTAGAGCAGGTTGATGTCCAGATAGGGATGGATCAGCTTGTCTTTGATCAGCTGCCAGATAATGCGCGTCATCTCGTCGCCGTCCATTTCGACGACGGGGTTTGCCACCTTGATCTTCGCCATTGCGGGGAGAACCTTTTGAAAATTGCGCGGACAGGGAGGAAAGACTTCCGGCGCGGGCCGTATAGCACCCCAAATCAGGCGGCGAAAGCCGCGAATTTCCGGCATTCTTTCCCATCCCGAAGGGGGCAGGTATACCGCGCGCACGGAGGACTGCATGCCTGGGGCCGGCACTGACAAGACCAAGCGCTGGATCGAAACGCCGGCCCCGATCGTCGTTCTGGTCGAGCCGCAGCTCGGCGAGAATATCGGTGCCGTCGCGCGCGCCATGGCCAATTTCGGGCTGTCGCGCCTGAGGCTGGTCAAGCCGCTCCAGGGCTGGCCGAACGAAAGGGCGCGCGTGATGGCCGCGGGTGCCGATCGTGTCCTCGATGGCGCGGCGCTTTTTGACAGCCTCAACGACGCAATCGGCGATTGCAGCTTTGTGCTGGCGACCACGGCGCGCAACCACGACCAGGCCAAGCCGGTGGTATCGGCGGAGGTGGCGGCGTCCGAAATGGCGCCGCGGGTGGCTGCGGGCGAAAGCGTTGCGATCATTTTCGGGCGCGAGCGCATTGGGCTTGAAAATCATGAAGTCGCGCTCGCAGACCGTATCGTGACCTTGCCGGTTAACCCGGCATTCGCCTCGCTCAATCTCGCGCAGGCGGTGGTGGTGGTCGCCTATGAATGGTTCAAGCGTGCGGGCGGTGAATTGCCATTTTCCATGCCGGAAAAATCGCCACCGGCGCCCAAGCAACAACTCGATGCGTTCTTCGCCGAGCTGGAGCGCGAGCTGGAGCGGGTCGAGTTTTTCCGGCCCGAGGAAAAGCGCGGCACCATGAGCGTGAACTTGCGCAATATCTTCCAGCGCATGTCACCCACCCGGCAGGATATCAGGACGCTTCATGGGGTGATCAATGCGATCATCCAGGGCCGCAAAGGGCCGGCGCGCGGCGGCGTGCTCGATCCGGTAGAATCCCAGAAGCTGCGCGATCTGCTGGCGGAGCAGGGCGGAGCGCGCGTGCCGGGCGAGCGAAGTCCGGTGCGCGGTCTGGCCAAGCTGCTGCGCCGAAATCCGACGGAGGGCGAACGCATCTTGTGGCAGGCGCTGGTGAATGACCGCCGCTTTGCCGGCCGCGGCTTCAAGCGGCAGGTGCCGATCGGCCCGCACATTGCAGATTTCGTTTCGTTCCCGCTCAAATGCGTCATCGATCTCGTGCCGCCACGGGAAACAGAGGAGGCCGCGCGCACGCGCGCCGAGCGGCACGCTTATCTCGTCGCGCGCGACTACCGTTTGTGTGCGGTGAAGGCGGCGGACGTGGAGAGGGATGTGGGCAAAGTCCTCGATGAACTCTCCCCAGTCGTCGCGCGGGAGCGTTAGCAAGGGGCCTTGAAATAAACCGCTCGTCCCCGCGAAAGCGGGGACCCAGTCTTTTACGCCACGCAGTGTTGCCCCTGGATTCCCGCTTGCGCGGGAATGAGCGGAGTTTGTGTGACGTCTGCACGGGAATGAGCGGAGTTTGTGACGCCTGCGCGCTTCGCGCGGTCCCCGAACGACGGTTATGATTTCAACGCCTTGAGCTGCGCCACGGTGGCCTCGCGCAAGGTGGTCTGATCGTTTCCTGCCACAACAAAATGGAAACCGCGTTTGGCCATGGCCAGCGCGCCTTCGACAGTGCGGCTATAGATGCCCGGAATCTTGCCGGCCTTTTTCGCAGCGGCACAGATTTTATCGATGGCCTGTGCGACCTGCGGCGCATCCACATCCTGCGCGGCGCCGTTGCTCAGCGCCGTTGCGAGATCATAGGGCCCGACAAACAGCCCATCGATGCCGGGCGTCGCCGCAATCGCATCGACGTTGCCAAGTGCGGTTGCGGTTTCGATCATCGCGAAAGTGAGCGTGCCGTCGTTGGCCTCTCGCATGTACTCAACCGGCGCGCTGCGGCCTTGCATCGCCATGGCGCGCAACGGGCCCCAGCTGCGCTCTCC
>DATFVF010000186.1:0-4720 GCA_035260465.1 Pseudolabrys sp.
AGGACCAGGCCCATGAACGTGAAGAACGGAATTGCGAGCAACGTATCGTTGCTCATTACTCCGTAAATGCGTTCAGGTAGGGCTTGCAGGAAGTTAGGCACAAACAGGCCAAGCTCGATACCGATAATGCCAAAGAGCAGGCCGACCGCCCCAAGCGAGAATGCCGCCGGATAGCCGAGCAGAAGGAACAGCACCAGCGCCACGAACATAATCGGCGCCATGTTTTGGATGATGAACGCTTCCATTCGAAACTCCCCGCCCCGCTACGTTCAATGCTTCTCGATTGCTTCGACGATATGTTCGACCTCGGCTTCGAGGGCATGGACCTGTGTTGCGTGCGGGTCGGGGATGAGTTCACGCATGACGGCGATGCGTTTGATCAGCTCTGAGAGTCCTTGCACAAGGAGGAACGCAAATCCGATCATAATCAAGGACTTCGCGGGCCATTGCGGAAGGCCACCTGCATTTCCCGATTGTTCATTGATAGCGATCGACCGGTAGAAGAATGGAATGCCGGTAACCGTCATGATGAGGCAGAGCGGCAACAGAAAGAACGTGTGCCCAATGACGTCAATCGAGTTACGTACGTTCTTGGGCAAAAAGTTGTTCACGATATCGATGCGGATGTGTTCATTGGCAAGCAACGTCCACGGCGAGCACAACAAAAACACCATGCTGAAAAGCACCCACTGCAATTCCAGCCACGAGTTCGATGAGGTGTCAAAAATTTTGCGCACAGTGGCGTTGGCTGCCGAAACGACTACCGCCGCCAGGATGAGCCACGCTAATCGCTTTCCGAGCCATGTGGTGACAGCGTCGATTACACGAGTCACCGGCAGCAATGCCGTCAGCAATGCATCCAGACCGCTCAATTGACCACTCCCCCTCTAACCGGCTCCGCCGGGATTTTGCCGGCCGGCATTATTATTGTTGTCGATGTCCCCTCGCTTGGCCACGCGACCAAGCCCCACCTTAATCCGATGCCTCTATCCGGCGTCAATGGAGAATTTGGTCGAAGGCCTGAAATCGGGACCCGCTGGGCCAGATGGGCGATATCGGCCGCGGACTCAATGCAGGGCGCCTTACCCTGTTGCCCCCCAAAACCAATGCGTAGACCCCGGCTTCACCACGGCTGCGGGCGGAGGAGCTGCGCGACTTGGTAAACGATGCCGCGCGCGGGCCGGAGTTCGATCGGCTAGCCGCCTGTCATGCTCATATGGCGCGGCAATGCGGCGCCCTGGTGCCGGCGATCGATCACGAAATCATGCCCTTTGGGCTTGCGTGTGATCGCCTCATCGATGGCGGCGTGGAGACGTGCGTCGCTTTCCGAAGCGCGCAGCGGACTGCGCAAGTCGGCAGCATCGCTCTGGCCGAGGCACATATACATCGTGCCGGTACACGTGATGCGCACGCGGTTGCACGTTTCGCAGAAATTGTGGGTGAGCGGCGTAATAAAGCCCAGCCGCCCTCCCGTCTCTTTCACGCGCACGTAACGCGCTGGGCCGCCCGTATGATAGTCAATATCTTCGAGGGTGAATTGCTCTGCGAGCCGAGCCCGTACGATCGAGAGCGGCAGATACTGAGTGAGGCGGGATTCATCGACGTCACCGAGCGGCATGACCTCGATCACCGTGAGATCCATCTCACGCCCGTGAGCCCATTCGAGGATGCTGGCGATCTCATCCTCATTTACGCCCTTGAGCGCGACAACATTGATCTTGATTTGTAGGCCAGCAGCCTGCGCGGCATCGATCCCTGCGATAACCTTTTCTAAATCGCCCCAACGTGTGATCGCTCTAAATTTTTCGGGATTGAGAGTGTCGAGCGAAACGTTGATCCGTTTGATGCCGTTCGCCTTGAGCTCGGAGGCGTATTTTTCCAACTGTGAGCCGTTGGTGGTTAGTGTGAGCTCTTGGAGCGCGCCACTTGCGAGATGGCGCGACAGAGAAGACACGAGTGTCATGATGCCGCGGCGCACCAGCGGTTCGCCGCCGGTCAAACGCAACTTCGTTACGCCTTTCGCGACAAATGCGCTGCAGAGCCGGTCGAGTTCCTCAAGGCTTAAGAGATCAGCCTTCGGCAGAAATGTCATATGCTCCGACATGCAATAGACGCAGCGGAAGTCACACCGGTCGGTTACCGACACACGCAAATAAGTGATGGCGCGTTGAAACGGATCGATCAGAGCGCTCGGCTTTTGATGGGCGCTTTCAATTGTGGAGCTGCCGTTGGCCAGCGCCATGCGGAGATTCCTATGTGTTCGGACCGGTCAGTCTGTTCCGTCTCATATAGGAATTCTGGCCCGTATTGGCCATGGCGTCCAGTAGCGCCTGCGCGCGCGCGATGCGATGCCCCCGGCGGGTTGAGTACTAATTCTGACGAGCAGGCGGCTGACTTGTGGGCCAGGGCGAAGACGACTGCGCGGGTGCCGCCGTCATCGGCGCCGGCGCAGGTGCAGCCGCCGCCGGCTTCGGTCGCGCGGCCGGCTTCTTCGTCGCTACGGGCTTTTTAGCGGGCTTCTTCGCGACCGGCGGCCCGCCGGGCGTGAGTTCGACGACAACCGGGTTCGGCCGCAATCGCGGAGGCTCGCCGGTAACAGTGATTGCTTCAAGCCGTTCCGATTCAGGCTGATAGCCGGTGAGTGAGAATGTCACTGTCATCGGGGCGTCGACCGGCAGCGCGAGCGCGCAGGGCGTGCGGCAGGTCTGTCCATTGGACGCCTTGGCTTCGGCGCCCGGAGGTTCGGATTCCAAACTGACGGTGTCCAACGACGGTCCCGGTTTAAGACCGTTGAGATTCATCCAGTCGGGTGTCGACGAACATGCCGCAAGGGCAATGGCGCTGCCAATGATCGTAAGAACTCGGTACATCATATTAACCGTCCCATTCGAGCGGCTTGAGACCGCTCGCCCCGTTGCAAGGACAAGGATACGGGCGCTGTCATGAAGGTGCAACATATTGCGCCGCGTTAACCTTACCACATTAACCATAACTCGGTACCTCGGACCTTCAAAATGCGGACAAAACGGCGGCAATCGACGCCGGTAATTCAGTGAAATGGCTGATGGTCCGATTCGGACTAAATTCCGCGATGGGACGTTCACTGTAGCCGAAGTCGACGGCAATAATAGGAACACCGGCCGCGCGCGCTGTGCGGATATCGGTAATTGAATCACCAATCATGACCGCACCTTGAAGTGTTCCGCCGGCCGCAGCGATGGTGCGCCGCAGGACGTCCGGATTGGGCTTCTGAACACCAAATGTATCTTGCCCGCAGATCGCAACAAAACGGTCCGCAAGTTTGAGCTCGTTGAGCAAAAGCACCGAAAGCCGTTCGAGTTTGTTTGTGCAGACAGCAAATTGGCACCCGCGCGCGGCGAGGACGTCGAGGGCATCATTGACCCCGGGAAAAGGCCGAGACCGGTCGGCCAAGTGCTCTGAATAGTAAGTGATGAAATCGGCAAACAATTGGTCGAGCTTCGCCGGCGGGAAAACCCGTCCTTCGGCCTCGACGCCGCGAGCGATCATTGCTTTGGCGCCGCCGCCGACCAAATTGCGCGCGGTCTCATAAGGCAACGGTGCCAATCCCTCCCGCGCGAATATCACGTTGAGGGTTTCGACGAGGTCGGGGGCCGTATCGATCAGGGTGCCGTCCAGATCGAAGACAATCGTTGGAGCATTCATGGGGGAAATCGCTAGCCTTCGTTTATCATCGTTGCAAGGCCGGGTTACGACGACATCGGCCTAGGGCTATTCACGCAACGCGATCGGAGCTAGATAGGCAGGCCACGATAAATGTTGATCGACGCCCGATTGCCCAGCCGGTACCGATGACCGCCGACGCTCAGAAACGCGCAGCTGCTGCTCGCGCCGTCGAATTTGTCCGTCCGGGTATGCGTCTCGGGCTTGGTACCGGGTCGACCGCGAAGCATTTCGTGGAGCTGATTGGCGAACGCGTTCGCTCGGGACTGGACATCGTCGCCGTGCCGACCTCGGAGGCGACTTTTGCCGACGCAAAACGTTGCGGCGTCCCGCTCACCACACTGGACGAGACACCCGAGCTCGATCTGACGATAGACGGCGCCGATGAGATCGACCCGAAGCTTTCCTTGATCAAGGGTGGTGGCGGCGCATTGTTACGGGAGAAAATCGTCGCAGCGGCATCTGCGCGCATGATCGTGATTGCGGACGAAAGTAAGTGCGTCGCCACGCTCGGCCAATTCCCGCTACCGGTTGAGGTGGCACCTTTTGGCTTGGCGGCTACTCAACGCGGCGTGGAAAAAGCGATCGGCGCGCTACAGCGCACGGGTCAATTGACGTTGCGGCGCGGCAAGACTGGCCATGCTTTCGTCACGGATGGTGGTCATTGGGTCCTCGACGCCGCGCTGGGCCGGATTGACGACCCGGCGGCATTGGCGCATGCGCTTTCGGGTGTTCCCGGGGTAATGGAGCACGGCCTGTTTATTGGCCTTGCGCAGATAGCCATAATTGGCGGACCGGACGGCGTAAAGATTGTCGAAAGGTCCTGATATCTCGAGCCAGATGGAGTTTCGAAGATGAAAGTCATAGAGGTCGTTAGAAGCGCCGCCAGGCCGGTCGCACTCGCCTTGGCTCTGGTCGCTTTCAGCACGGCCGTCCAGGCGCAACAGGCATCTGTCGCAGCCATTCAGACTGGTAAGGAAATCGTCAATGTCACTGGCGCCACAACGCTCTTTAATCC
>DATFVF010000187.1:0-12019 GCA_035260465.1 Pseudolabrys sp.
TCCGCCTTGCCGTTTCCACCGCTCGGCAGGCTGCGGAATTTATTGTTCTTCGGGAATCCCTTCGGCGCAATGCGGCCTGCGTCGGCGCGATTTCCGCGCCAATCCTTCAAATCCTTCATCGGCAGCGTGAAGCTGCGGCCTGCGGCGTCATTCCAGGTGATGCCGTCGTCGGCCTTGAACGTGGTGATGTCGGATAGTCCCTTCTCCTTGTAGCGCTGGAGCCGCACACCGCGCCCGCGGCCCATCTCCGGTACGTGATCGAGCTTGAAGATCACCATCTTGCGGTTCGCGCCGATCGCGGCCGCAAGCTCGCCGTCGACTGTGGTCATCGCGGCCGCTTTGTCGGGAGCCTTGAGATTGAGCACCTGCTTGCCCTTGCGAGTGGTGCCCAGACATTCGTCTTCCGACACCACAAAACCATTGCCAGCATAGCTCGCCACCAGGAATTTGCGGCCGCCGTGATACGCCAAAGCCGCCACGACGTCGGCCTCCTGTTCCAAATCGAAATAGAGGCGCACGGGCTCACCATGTCCGCGCCCGCCTGGCAGCTTCGAAGCTTCGATTGTGTAGAACTTGCCGTTGCTGGCGAAAATCAAAATCTTGGCGGTGGTTTCCGTCGCGAACGCAAATTTCAGCGCATCGTCAGTCTTGAACGTAACACCCGCGAGGTCGCTGACATGACCACGCAAGGCGCGGATCCAGCCCTTCTCCGACACGACGATGGTCACCGGTTCGCGAACGACCATCGCCTCTTCGATGGCCGCTTCGTCATGAGCGGGTGCAATTCCGAACGTGGTGCGGCGCTTGCCGATTTGCGTCTTCGGTCCGAAGGTTTCCCTGATTTCCTTGATCTGAGTGGAGATCGTTTTCCATTGTTGTGGCGTCGAAGCGATGAGCGATTTGACCTTGGTGCGTTCTTCGCGCAGCGCCTTGTCCTCGGCACGGATTTCCATTTCCTCGAGCTTGCGCAAATTGCGCAGCCGCATGTTGAGGATGGCGTCGGCCTGCACCTCGCTGAGCTTAAACGTCTTCATGAGGACGGGCTTGGGCTCGTCCTCTTTGCGGATGATTTTGATGACCTTGTCGAGATTGAGATAAGCGACAAGATATCCGCCTAGCACTTCCAGACGATGTTCGATTTCGGCCAGCCGGTGCTTGGAGCGGCGTAACAGCACTTCGCGCCGATGGTCGAGCCATTCGCGCAAGGCCTCGGCAAGGCCGAGCACTTGCGGGATGCGGCCCTTCACCAGCACGTTCATGTTAAGCGGAATGCGGTTCTCGAGCTCGGTGAGCTTGAACAGCGACTCCATCAGCAACTCGGCATCGACAGATCGCGAGCGTGGCTCGATAACAAGCCGGACGTCCTCAGCCGACTCGTCACGCACATCGGCGACCAGCGGTAATTTCTTCTCGTTGATCAACTCGGCGAGCTTCTCGACCAGGCGCGACTTCTGAACCAGCCACGGTATTTCGCTGATGACGATCACATAGGTGCCGCGACCGGTGTCTTCCTGTTTCCATCGCGCGCGCACGCGAAACGAGCCGCGGCCGGTGTTGTAGGCTTCGGCGATTGTCTCCGGCGTATCGACGATGACACCGCCGGTCGGGAAATCCGGCCCTTTGACGTATTTGAGCAACGTACGGCTGCGCGCCTTGGGGTTATCGATCAGGAACAGCGCCGCGTCGCATAATTCCGCGGCATTGTGCGGGGGGATCGAGGTCGCCATGCCGACCGCAATGCCTTGCGAGCCGTTGGCGAGCAGATTGGGGAACGCCGCCGGCAGCACGATCGGCTCTTCGCTGGTGCCGTCGTAGCTCACGCGGAAATCGACCGCATCCTCGTCAATGCCATCGATCAGCAGCCGCGCCACTTCCGTGAGCCGCGCCTCGGTGTAGCGCATAGCAGCAGCGTTATCGCCGTCGATATTTCCAAAATTCCCCTGCCCGTCCACCAGTGGATAGCGCTGGGCAAAATCCTGCGCGAGGCGCACCAGCGCATCATAAATTGCCTGATCGCCGTGCGGATGGAAGTTGCCCATCACATCGCCGACGACCTTGGCCGACTTTTTGAAGGCGGCCCCCGGGTCGAGCCGCAACAACCGCATCCCGTATAGAATGCGCCGATGCACGGGCTTGAGGCCGTCGCGCGCATCGGGAAGTGCGCGATTCATGATGGTGGAAAGAGCGTAGGCGAGATAGCGCTCCTCAAGCGCTTCGCGCAGCGCGACCTCTTCAACCGCGCCCTTGTCCGGGGGAATCAGTCTCTTTCCCATGCTCGATAGCTAATCGGTTGTTCCGCGATGAACAAGCGATGAACGCGCCGGCCATCTATTCTTCGGACTTTTTCCGGTACTATTTGCGAACTCGGAAGCCTTGATTGTGCTATCTTGCGGACGACTATGCGGGGCGACGCTTCTATTAGGGTGGAGAAAGAAATGCGCCGGATTGCTCTTGCAACTGCCGCAACGCTCGTGATTCTCGCGGCAGGCTCATTCGTTCCGAATCGCGCTGAGGCTATGACGATTACGATGCCGGCCGGAATTGGGACGGCGCTCGATGGCACGAATCTCGCCCAGGACGTCGCTTATGTCTGTCGCCGGGTCTGGCGTTGCGGACCATACGGCTGCGGCTGGCGCCGCGCATGCTGGTGGACAGGCGGCGGGCCCTACTACCACGGCGGGCCTTATCGGCGGCGTTATTGGTGGTGAACTAAGCGACGCTTGGCAAAGCGCGGCTTAGCGCAGCAATAAAATGTGCGCGCTCGTCGCCGAGCGCCAGCCCGCGCGGTTCAAGCGCGTGACGAGTCAAAAAGTAGCCGGTGAGCGCAAATCCGTCGGCGAGGTCGCCGCCGGCGGGCTGAGTATTTTGCTCGCGCAAGAATGCCGGTAGCCGCATCATTTTGTCCGCCCATGGCTCGCCGGCGGCACGCGAGACGGCTCGCCCGGATTTCGGCGAAACATAAATGAGGTCGCCGGAAACGCCCGTCGCCGCACAGCGTTCGAGATCGAGGCCGAAACCGAGTTCGGATAGTAGCTGCAATTCAAATCGTACAACCATCGGCGCGGCGATCGCCGCATCGTCAAGGTGATCAAGAATTTGGTCGAGGGCTTCGTAGAGGTCGCCATGCGGATCGCGTTCAGGCAATAGCCGCATCAGCGCGGCGAGATGACTGACACCGTAAATTGCATGTGGCGCCGAAAAGAAACCCGCCGCCCGCAAATGCAGGCCCTCAACGGTATAGTTGCCGAGATGCTCATCGAGTCGCGCCCGCCAGGCTGCACTCACGCTATTGCCCAGTTGCAGAACCGGTTTAAGCCGCGAGCCGAAGCCGCCTCGTACAAGACCAAGATGGCGCCCATGCTCTCGCGTCATCAATTCGAGGATAGCGTTCGCTTCCCCGTGACGCTTAACTCCGATCACAATGCCTTCATCGGTCCATTGCATGTAGATATACGGCTCATCTTTCGAAACGCGCCCTTCGGGCGCTCCTCAGGATGAGGCAACAACGGCCCTCATGGTGAGGAGCGTGGCGAAGCCGCGCGCCTCGAACCATGAGGGCGAGTCCCATGCGTCGTCAATCCTTCGGAAACTCCAGCCCCATGGCGCGGTATCGCTCCGGATCCTCGCCCCACCCTTCACGTACTTTGACGAACAGAAACAAGTGTACTTTGGCGTCCGCAGCCTCCGCGATATCCCGGCGGGCGGCCTCCCCGATGGCCTTGATCGTCTGCCCGCCCTTGCCGAGAACGATCTTGCGCTGGCTTTCGCGCTCGACATAGATCGTCTGTTCGATCCGGATGTCGCCGCCGCGTAATTCCTTCCACGCTTCGGTTTCGACCGTCGAATGGTACGGCAGCTCCTGATGCAACCGTTCAAACAGTTTTTCACGGGTGATCTCGGCAGCCAACTGACGGATCGGCGCATCCGACATTTGGTCAGGCGGATAGAGCCATGGCCCTGGTAGGACGCGTTGCGCCAACCAGGTTTTGAGATCGGAGACACCGTCGCCGGTCAACGCTGAAATCATAAACGTCGCCTCAAACTTCGACTTCTCGTTCGCAAGCTTTGCCAACGTTAGCAGTGCTTCTTTCGCCACCACGTCGACCTTATTGAGGATCAGCAGCTTCAGCGGCTTCACGTCCCCGAGCCGCCCAAGAATATCGTCCGCCTCTTCGTCGAGTCCTTTGCGCGCATCGATCAAGACGCCGACAAGGTCGGCCTCGTGCGCCCCGCTCCAGGCCGTCGTGACCATGGCGCGGTCGAGTCGCCGCTTGGGAGAAAAGATGCCCGGCGTATCGACGAAGATAAGCTGTGACTTCCCTTCAATGGTAATCCCGCGAATCAATGCGCGCGTCGTCTGCACCTTGTGTGAAATGATGCTGACCTTCGAACCGACCAACGCATTGAGCAACGTCGATTTTCCCGCATTGGGCGCGCCGATCAGAGCGACGAAGCCGCAGCTCGTGTCCACGCTCCGCGTGTTCTGCTCAACCATCAAGCTTGTCCGCCGGCGCGCCGACACGCGTGAGCATGGCCCCGGCGGCAGCCTGTTCGGCCGCGCGCTTCGAATTGCCCAGCCCTTCGGCCGGTGGGCGGTCGGGCAGCACCACCGCGACCCGAAATTCCGGATCGTGATGGGGCCCGGTGCGCGCGAGCTCGCGATAGGCTGGCGTTGGCAGCCCGCGCGCCTGAGCCCACTCTTGCAACATAGTTTTAGGATCACGCAGCGGACGCGGCGGTGTGAGCATTCGCTCCTTCCAAAAGCGCGCGATTAACGCATCAGCCGCCCCATATCCAGCATCGAGGAAAACTGCGCCAACCAACGCCTCGCAAACGTCGGCGAGAATCGTTGTTCGCCGCCGTCCACCGGCGTGCGATTCCGAATTTCCGAGTTTGAGCGCAGGGCCAAGGTCCATCGCTCGTGCCACTTCTGCGCAAGTCTCCTTGCGCACAAGATCGGCCAGCCTCCGCGACAACTCGCCTTCGTTTGCTTTCGGGAACGCCCGGTAAAGCATGTCGGAGATCACGAGCCCAAGAACATGATCGCCGAGAAATTCCAGCCGCTGATAGCTGGACGCGCGATTGCCACCTGACAAAGCCGAAATGTGCGTGAGCGCGCGCTCAAGCAAGTCTTTATCGGCAAATTTGTAGCCGATCCTGCTCTCGAGCGCCGTCCTGTCCTTGGCCTTGCGGCTCATCTGACGATCGTAAATAGCCTGTTCCAGCGTACCGACACCGGCCAGCGCCAGAATTGCCAAGCGCGCTCGCCCTCATAGACGGAGAAGAAGATGATCTGTGCCTTACCAACAATGTTTTCGAACGGCACCATGCCTACCTGGCTAAAGCGGCTGTCAGTCGAATTGTCGCGATTGTCGCCCATCATAAAATAGTGCTCGGGCGGCACGGTGTAGGCCTGGGTGTTGTCGGCAAATCCGTTGTCCACCAGATCGAGCGTGTTGAAGGTCACGCCGTTCGGCAGCGTTTCCGTCCATCGCTTGACGGGCGCGTCACGTGTGCCTTCCTCTGTTTCGACAAAGTCAGGCGCGCGCTCGTGCTTGACCGGCACACCGTTGATGTTGACGACGCCGTCGATGACCTGAATCTTATCGCCCGGCAAACCCATCACGCGTTTGATGTAGTCGGTCGATGGGTCTTTCGGCAGCCGAAACACGACCACATCGCCGCGCTGCGGCAACCAATCACCCGGAATGCGTCCTGAGAAAAGCGGTGGCGACAACGGGAGCGAATATTTGCTGAAGCCGTAGCTATATTTCGATACGAACAGGTAGTCGCCGACGAGCAGCGTCGCCTTCATGGAGCCGGACGGGATATTGAACGGTTGAAACAGGAAGGTACGGATCACGAGCGCAATGATCAGCGCGTGAATGATCACCCGCACGGTTTCGGCGACGCCGCCCTCTTTTCGCTTTGTTCCAGATGTCACGCTCATAGGCCTTTCGTCCCGCCATATGGCTTGCGCGCCCCGGCGACCTTGTAGCGGCTGGCACCCCCACAGGCAATCAACAAGGCCGACAACCGACCACAAACAACTGTTCGCATTGATGTTCCCGCTTTCAACTCAAAGCCCCGGTTCGGATTTAGGCACGGCAGATATAATGACAATGGCCTGCGCGGTCGGACCTTCATCGGTCAGCGATAGATCAATTCTCGCCTCGTAGCCCGGCGGGGTAATCGCGCGCAGCCGCGCAAGTGCGCCGCCGGTCAGCGTCATGGTCGGGCGGCCGCTCGCAAGATTGACCACGCCCATATCGCGCCAAAATACGCCGCGCCGAAGCCCGGTGCCGAGCGCCTTGGCGCAGGCCTCCTTCGCAGCAAACCGCTTGGCGTACGTTTCAACGGAGTTTGCGCGCCGCTCCGCCTTGGCGCGTTCCGTCGACGTAAAGATGCGGTCGAGGAAGCGCTCACCATGGCGCTCGATCACGCCGGCAATTCTCCGCGCGTCGACAAGGTCGGAGCCAAGTCCGATGATCATGCTCGTTCCTTGCGCATGATCGTGTCCGAACGCCGGTATTCACTTGGGATCATCCGTGTTGCGCCTTCTTGCGGCCGCGATCCATCGCCGCACGCATGAATTTTACGGTCTCCGCCAACCCCTCGAATATCGCCTCCCCGATCAGGAAATGGCCAATATTGAGTTCGACGACCTCCGGCAACGAAGCAATGGTTTCGGCCGTCGCGTAATCGAGGCCATGGCCCGCGTGCACTTCCATGCCCAACTCGTGCGCTAATGTTGCGCCGCTTCGGATGCGACGCCACTCTTCTTCAGCCGCCTTCTGGTTGTGTTCGACAAGCGCCTCACACCAGGCGCCGACGTGGATCTCCACCACCGGCGCGCGCAGCTTCGCCGCGGCCTCGAACTGGCGTGGCTCTGCCGCGACAAATAGCGAAACGCGAATGCCCGCATCGCGCAATTTCTGGACGAACGGCGCCAAATGATTGTGCTGGCCGGCCGCATCGAGGCCGCCTTCGGTCGTGCGCTCGCTCCGCTTTTCCGGAACGATGCAGACTGCGTGCGGCCTAGACTTAATCGCGATGTCCAGCATCTCGCTGGTAGCCGCCATTTCCAGATTAAGCGGTTTATCAATTTCGGCCATAAGCCGGACGATATCGTCGTCCCGAATATGACGACGATCTTCGCGCAGATGGGCGGTGATGCTATCGCAGCCTGCCGCGATTGCGAGCTTGGCGGCACGAACAGGATCGGGGTGGCGCCCGCCGCGAGCGTTGCGAATGGTTGCGACGTGATCGACATTGACACCAAGACGAAGACGATTCATGCGCTAGCCGTTTACTCGTTCCGCCTTGGCTACCACTGACTTGGCGCGTAACTGCGCGAGGATGGCGGTGAGATGCTTGAGGTCGTAGACCTCGAGATCGATCATCACATCTGTAAAATCGGGCGCTTGCCTCGTCATGCGGATGTTATCGATATTGCCGTCATGCTCGGCGATGACTTGCGCGATTTGCGCTAGCGAGCCCGGCTCGTTGACTGACTGAATCTCGATACGCGCAGGAAAACGCTGCGGCGTACGCTCCTCCTCGTCCCAGCGCACGTCGAGCCAACGCTCCGGCCGGTCCTCGAATTCGCTCAATGCCGGCGACTGGATCGGGTATATCGTAATGCCCTCTCCGGGCGTGAGGATCCCGACAATGCGATCACCAGGGACTGCGCCTCCGTTGGGGGCGAACCGTACCGGCAGGTCACCGTTGATGCCGCGAATGGGAATCGCGGGCCCCAATGCACTGTCGGGCACTTTGAATTTGACCGACGTGAGCTTCTTCAGTCCGAACCACCCGCTCTCCGATTTAGGCTTGGCGGCCATCGCAGCGGCGCGCTCTTCCTTGTAATCGGGATACATGGCGCGAGCGACATCGGACGCCTTGAGTTCGCTGCGGCCCACCGCCGCCATCACGTCATCGACCGACGCGCGCGCCAGTCTTGACAAGGCCCCCGTGAGATTTTCGTCCGAATAGACAATCTTGGCGCGCTGGAACAAACGCTCGACGATACGGCGGCCTAACCCGGCATATTGCATACGCACGGCGACCCGCGTTGCGCGCCGGATCGCCGCGCGCGCTTTGCCGGTGACGACAATCGATTCCCAGGCTGCCGGCGGCGCGGTTTGCGCTTTCGAGGTGATAATCTCGACTTCGTCGCCATTCACGAGCTCAGACGTCAGCGGTGCGATCTGACCGTTGATCTTGCAACCGATCGCCATGTTGCCGACATCGGTATGCACGGCATACGCAAAATCAATTGGGGTCGCCTTGCGCGGCAACGCAATCAACTTGCCCTTTGGACTAAAACAGAAAACCTGATCATGAAACAACTCGAGCTTGGTATGTTCGAGGAATTCTTCAGGGTTTGAACCTTCCGCCAGCAACTCGATGGTACGGCGCAGCCAGGCATAAGCGGTCGATTCCCGCGACAGCAATTCAGTCGGCGAGCCAACATTGTCTTTATACAGCGCATGCGCGGCGATGCCGTATTCGGCGATCTCGTGCATCCCAACCGTGCGGATCTGTAATTCAACGCGCTGCTTGCTGGGCCCGATCACCGTCGTGTGGATCGAACGATAGTCGTTCCCTTTCGGCGTCGAGATGTAATCTTTGAAGCGGCCGGGCACCATGGGCCATGCGCTGTGGACGATGCCAAGGGCCTGGTAACAGTCGGCCAACGTCTTCACGACGACACGAAAACCGAATATATCGGACAGCTGCTCGAAACCGACAGATTTCCGCTCCATCTTGCGCCAAATTGAATAGGCGCGCTTGCGGCGCCCCACCACGCGCGCATCGATCCCACGATCGGCGAGCTTCCTTGTGAGCTGTTTTTCGATCTCCGAAATTAAAAGTTTGCTGCGTTCGCTGAGGGCGTTAAGCCGCGCAGTCACGACGGCATAGGCTTCTGGATAAAGTTCTCGGAACGCGAGATCGTCAAGCTCCTCCCGCATCTCATGCATGCCCATGCGGCCGGCGAGAGGCGCGTAGATTTCCAGCGTCTCTTCGGCGGCGCGCCGGCGCGCGTCGAGCGGCATGTAGTCGAGTGTGCGCATATTGTGCAGCCGGTCGGCGAGCTTGATCAACAGTACGCGCACATCGTCAGCGATCGCCAGCAACAGCTTGCGAAGATTT
Source organism: Pseudolabrys sp. (assembly GCA_035260465.1). Taxonomy (GTDB): domain Bacteria; phylum Pseudomonadota; class Alphaproteobacteria; order Rhizobiales; family Xanthobacteraceae; genus Pseudolabrys. The sequence goes on from DATFVF010000187.1 coordinate 9,157, forward strand.
TCTGCCTGCTTTGCCTCCTTGGTAACGAGGTCGAGCTTTTTCAGTTTGGTCAGGCCTTCAACCAAAGTGCCGATGTCGCGCCCGAACAGGCTGTCGATTTCCGCGCGAGTAGCCTCCGTGTCCTCGATCGTGTCGTGCAGCAAGGCGGCTGCGATGGTTGCGTCGTCGAGCTTGAGGTCGGTTAGAATCGCCGCCACCTCGATCGGATGCGAAAAATAGGGATCACCCGACGCGCGCCGCTGCTCGCCATGGGCTTTCATGGCGTAGACGTAGGCGCGATTGAGCAATGCCTCGTTCGTGTTCGGATTGTAGCGGCGGACCCTCTCGATCAGGTCGTACTGCCGCATCATTGGCTGCTTTCGCGATGGGGCCGGCTTTTCCGCCGTCTGCGTGGCCACCGCAACAGCCGGCGGGCGCGGCGCCCGTGTCGGGGCCTGCTTTTGCATGCGCGGAAGGTCCGAGCGCGTACGCGCCATATCTGCTGTCTCGCAGCTGCCGGTGACGAACTACCTCACGATATCACGTGGCTGCGTCATAGCAGCAAGGCTTTGCCAATCTGGTTGATAAATAGGCGACGGCCCGGCGTTTGGCCGGGCCGACACAGAAAATTGCAGGCAATGCCGAAATGCGGGCCTATTCGGCCTCTTCTTCCGGCGGCTCTTCCGGCGGCGCCAAACCTTCGAGGCCCTTGAGGAGCTCTTCCTCGGTCATACGGTCGGCGGTTACCTCGGTGTCGTCAGAATCCACACTCGCCCCCGCGCCCGCGCCAATCAGCGGCACTTCGGGCTCAGGCTCGTCGACCTCGACGTACTTCTGCAAGCTGTGAATGAGGTCTTCCTTGAGGTCGCCAGGCGACACGGTGGTATCGGCGATTTCGCGCAATGCCACGACTGGATTTTTGTCGTTGTCGCGCTCAACGGTAATTTGCGATCCGGATGAGATCATCCGCGCCCGATGGCTCGCCAGAAGCACGAGGTCGAACCGGTTCTCAACTTTATCGATGCAATCTTCTACGGTGACACGGGCCATCGGCTCGTCACTCCATTGGGTGGAACTTGTGTTGAATTCGACTGGTAGGTATCCTCTCGCGCATAGAATTTCAAGCATTTTTGTCTTGGTTTAGCCGCAACCGTCTGTTACTCGACAATAGCGCGATCGCAAGCAAGCCGATGGCAAGGGATTTTGTCGGCACGAGGTGATTTCGCAGGTGGCAGCTCAATTGATCGGAGATGCCACAATGCCCAGTTAACGGCGATTCAGGACCTCGCACGCAACTCGCTTTGCGGGCGGGGAGTATCTGAAAGTAGCCCGGAATGAATTGTGAGAGAAAGCCATGACCGTACCCGGTGAAAAAATCGCTTTATTCATTGATGGAGCCAATCTTTACGCCACCGCAAAATCTCTTGGTTTTGACATCGACTACAAGCGGTTGCTTCGTGAATTTCAATCGCGCGGCTATTTGTTACGCGCATTTTATTACACCGCAGTCATCGAGGATCAGGAATATTCCTCGATCCGTCCGCTGATCGATTGGCTCGACTACAACGGTTACTCGGTCGTCACCAAGGCGACGAAAGAATTTGTGGACCAGACCGGGCGCCGGAAAGTCAAAGGGAATATGGACATTGAACTCGCGGTCGATGCGATGGAAATCGCAGGCACGATCGATCACATGGTGCTGTTCTCCGGCGATGGCGATTTCCGCTCGCTGGTCGAAGCGGTTCAGCGCAAGGGTGTGCGTGTCACCGTTGTGTCAACCATCTCGACCCAGCCGCCGATGGTGGCCGACGAGTTGCGCCGCCAAGCCGATGTGTTTACCGACATCGTGACGCTGCAATCCAAGATCGGACGCGATCCCTCCGAGCGGCCCGCGCGCGAGGGGCGCCCTCCGCGCGATGACCGCGAGTCGCCACAGCACACGCCGCAATTCTTGCAAAGGCCGCCGACAACACCGCAGCGCGCCACGGCTCCCGTCGGGGCCGAAGAAGACGACGACTCCTTCGAATAACGGTGCACGATGGCTGGGGCCGACGGTAAGCCTGGGCGCGATTGCCCGCGCTGTCCGCGGCTTGCCGCGTTCCGTAAGACCTGGCGGACAAAAGAGCCAACCTGGTTTAATGCGCCGGTCCCATCTTTCGGCTCAATCAACGCCAGCGTTTTGATTGTTGGTCTTGCGCCAGGCTTGCAGGGCGCCAATCGCACCGGGCGTCCCTTTACCGACGACTATGCGGGAGTTTTGCTCTACGGGACTCTTGAAAAATTCGGCTTTGCACGCGGTGACTACGGCGCGCATCCCGATGACGGGCTTGAGCTGATCGATTGCCGTATCACCAACGCGGTACGGTGCGTGCCGCCAGAAAACAAGCCGACGCCCGAAGAGATAAGAACCTGCCGTGACTATCTCGTACCGACGATCGCGGAAATGAAAAAGCTCCGCGCGATTGTCGCGCTTGGCCGTATCGCTCACGACAGCGCCGTCACGGCGCTTGGTGCAAAAAAATCAACTGTGCCATTCACCCATGGCGGAAAGCACAAGCTCGGTGAACTGGCTCTGTTTTCCAGCTACCACTGTTCGCGGTACAACACGAATACGCGCGTGCTTACGCCGGAAATGTTTTGCGATGTTTTCGCGAGCGTACGCCGCTATCTCGGCGCCTGAAGCCATGCAATGACTTCCTCCGCGTTCTTGTCGGGCGGGAATACCGGGTAGAACGCCTTGATAACCTTGCCGTCGTCGATCACGAGCGCCATGCGCTTGAGCAACGTCATTCCCGTGACCGAAAAAGTCGGCAGGTTGAGCGCTTTGGTGAGCGCCAACTTTTCATCCGACAAAATGACGAAGGGCAAATGGAGGCGGGTCGCC
>DATFVF010000188.1:0-22628 GCA_035260465.1 Pseudolabrys sp.
AACTACGGGATCAATCTTCCGTCAAATCCAGCCACAAATGCGTTCAATCCAGCATCGCCAAATTCCGAGTTGCTTAACCCTGCAGATTTCACTCCGGGTGCTGACCCTACGGTTGCTGGAACAGGAACGGTCATCGGCACCGATGTGTCCACGTTTGTGAATGAATCGATCGATGGCGGCTCGGTGACGGTCTATGATCCGATCGGCACGCCCGCCAATCTTCAATTGAGATGGGCCAAGACCGACAGTGTTGCCGCCGGTGGCCAGGATACCTGGGAACTATTCTATCAAACAGACTCGACAGCGGCGGGGGCCACGGTCGCGTGGCAAAATGCCGGCATCGACTTCACGTTTGATGGCACGACTGGTCAGTTGAATCCACCTGTCACGACGATCGGGCTCACCGGTGTCACGATCAACGGTACCTCGCTCGGCAACATAACAATCAAGAGTCCTACGGGCGGGATCACGCAATTCGCTAATACGAGCGGCATCGCGACGGTCAACAACTTGCAACAGAACGGCTACGCCGCGGGCCAGCTCAACTCAATTGCAGTGAGCGACTCGGGCGATATCATCGGGACGTTTTCAAACGGGCAAAATGTGGCGTTGGCCCAAGTCCCGCTGGTCCACTTTAATAGTCCGGATAATCTCAAGAGCCTCGACGGTGGCGCCTATCAATTGACAGATGCTTCAGGGCCGGCGCTCGCAGGTTCATCAGGAAAAATCGTCGGACAGTCGCTGGAGGCCTCGAATACCGACATCGCGACTGAATTCACCAAGTTGATTGTTACGCAGCAGGCCTATTCCGCGAACACCAAGGTGATCACGACGGCAAATCAAATGTCGCAAGATCTGCTGAATGTCATTCGATAGTCGTCCGTGAGCGCCGGACATAATCGCAGAGTGATCGAGGCCGGAATATGAGTCTGACACAAGCGCTCAATTCCGCCCTCTCAGGCCTGCAGGTCACGCAGGCCAATATTGCGATGGTTGCGGCAAACGTCGCCAACGCCGACACCCCGGGCTACACCCGCAAGGTCGTCAACCAGATCGCGACCGGCGGCAACACGAGCGTTGGCGTCCGGGTCAGCGATATCCAACGTGAAATCGATCTGTACGTACAGCGACAGTTGCGGGTCGAAAATGCCGGCGCTTCCTATGCCGACACGCGCGCGGATATGTACTCGCAATTGCAAAACATCTATGGCCAGCCCGGATCGAGTACAGCGCTGGAATCCGTGTACAACAATTTCACCACTGCACTGCAGGCCCTTTCGACCAGTCCTGACGATCCGAGCGCGCGCAGTGCCGTTATCAGTAGCGCACAGTTATTGACGCAGCAGATCAATCAGTTGAGTGACAGCGTTCAGAGTCTGCGCGCCAATGCTGAACTTGGGATTGCCGACGCGGTCAATCAGGCCAACGGTGCAATGAGCCAGATCGCGGCACTCAATCAGCAGATTGCTGCCTCTACGCCAGGAGATAGCGCCACAGCAACTTTGATGGACCAGCGCGACGCCTATATCGACCAGTTGTCGAAGCTCATGGATATCAACGTCGTGCAGGGAGATCGCAGCCAGATAAACATCTTTACAAGTTCGGGCACCCAACTGGTCGGAACGCAAGCTGCGAAATTAACTTTTGATGCGGTGGGCACTATTACGCCGGCATCACAGTGGAGCGCTGACCCTACGCAGCGCGGTGTCGGCACGATAACGCTCATTCCGCCCGACGGCGCTCCGATCGATTTGATTCAGGCCCATGCGATCCGTTCCGGAACCATCGCAGGCTACCTGCAGATGCGCGATCAGGATCTTGTGCAGGCGCAAAATCAACTCGACGCTCTTGCTGCGGGGATGGCATCCGCGCTTTCGGACAAAACGACCGCAGGCAGCCCGGTGTCCGCACTGCCGCAAAACGGCTTTGATGTTGATATCGGCGGCTTGTCGGCGGGCAATACAATCACAGTCCATTACACCGATACCCTGACGAATACACCGCATACCATCACGTTGATGCGGGTTGATGATCCTGCGGCGTTACCATTGTCAAATACGGCGACTTCTACACCGAACGACACCGTATTTGGCATCGATTTTTCCGGTGGTATGGGTTCGGTAATTACACAGATCAACGCGGCGTTCACCGGCACCGGCATGGTGGCTTCAAACCCGGCGGGGACAACTCTCGAAGTTCTGGACGACGGTACCGGCAATACCGACGTGAATTCGGTCTCGGCCACCTCGACCGTCACCACGCTTGCGGGCGGCAGCGCAGAACTTCCGTTGTTTACCGACGGATCGTCTCCCTATACGGGGGCGATTACATCGCGCGGTTTCGAAAGCCTTGGATTAGCGGGCCGCATTGCCGTTAACCCCGCGGTGGCGGCGGATCCATCGACTCTCGTCGCTTTCCAAGCTGGTACCGCAGCTGGTGACAGCACGCGGCCTGATTTCCTATTGCAGCAGCTCACCGGCACGTCACTGACGTTTTCGCCAAATACGGGCATCGGTACCGTTACTGCACCGTTCACTGGATCGCTGACCACCTATCTGCGCCAGGTCATCAGCCAGCAAGGTGAGGCAGCGACTTCGGCCGACAATCTCAAGCAAGGCCAGGATGTGGTGTTGAATTCATTGCAGCAGCGCTTCAACGACACGTCGGGCGTCAATGTTGATCAGGAAATGGCAAACTTGCTCACATTGCAGAATTCATACTCCGCCAACGCACGCGTGTTGTCGGCGGTGAAAGCTATGTTCGACGCCCTGATCCAGATGTGAGGACGGTATGAGCGTCTCATCGATCGGAGTCCAATCGCAACTGGCCATCCAGCAACTGACGCAGATGCGCGCCCAATTTGACGATTTGCAGCGCCAGCTCAGTACCGGCCAGAAATCAGCGACTTATGCAGGCCTTGGGCTCGACCGCGGTGTCACCGTCAGTCTGAATGCGCAGCTGTCGCAGATCAGCGGGTATAACGACACTATCGACAATGTGATGACGCGCATCAATCTCATGAACACCGCGCTGAGCAACATGACCGACATCACCAGCACGGTGAAATCGGCGATGGTACAGGCTAACGGTGTCAGCAATGGTAGTGGGACTGGCGTGGCGCAGCAGACCGCCCTGTCATCGCTCGACGAAGTGCTTGGATTGCTGAATAGTCAGGCTGGCAATCGCTATCTGTTTTCTGGTCGCGCCACCGACCAACCGGCCGTGGAAACCCTCGATCACATTCTCAATGGTGATGGCGCGCGCGCCGGCCTTAAACAGCTCATTGCTGAGCGCAACCAGGCGGACCTTGGCTCCGACGGGCTCGGGCGGCTGGTTATTGATGCGCCGAGCCCAACCTCAGTGTCGCTGACGGAGGATTCAACATCTCCGTTTGGGTTCAAACTGGCGTCCATTACCACTAATGCGGCCGGCGCCACCGTGTCGGCGCCGAGCGGCTCGCCGGCCTCGATGGGTATCGATTTCTCTGCCGTTCCGAACCCCGGCGAAACGGTCACGATGCGCCTCAATCTGCCTGACGGCACAAGCGAGAACTTGACGCTGACAGCCACGACAAATTCTCCGCCGGGCTCCAACCAATTCACCGTTGGCACCACGCCGACCGAAACGGCGACCAATTTCCAGGCCGCCCTCACCACCGCTTTAGGAAAACTTGGCGGCACTGCGTTAACTGCAGCGTCAGCGGTTGCCGCATCGAACGATTTCTTCAACGCCGATGCCAATAATCCGCCTCAGCGCGTCGGTGGATCACCACCATTCTATGCTGCGACAGGAATGGTTGCCGGCACGGCAGCCAACACGGTGATTTGGTATACCGGCGAAACCGGCACCGACCCCGCGCGCTCAACTGCAACTGCGCGAATCGACCAGTCGTTATCTGTTTCGTACGGCGCCCGCGCCAATGAAGATGCGATTCGCAACCTGGTGCAGAACGTCGCCACTCTGGCCGCTGTATCGATTTCGCCGACGAATCCGAATGGCGTTGGCCTGAGCAGCGCTCTCGATCAGCGCTTGACCGTCAATCTGGGTGCGACCGGTACCCAGAGCATCGCTGATATCGAGACGGATCTCGCCAGTGCACAAACTTCATTAACTGCTGCCAAGACCCGCCACCAGCAGACCGGTACGACACTCAATGACTTTCTGCAGCAAATCGATGGCGTGTCGAATGAAGACGTCGGCGCACAACTTCTCACACTTCAAGCGCGCATGCAGGCATCGTTGCAGGTTACCTCGATGCTGTTTCAGACCAGTCTGGTAAACTATCTGAAATAATAGGCGGCGCGCGGCCTCGCGAAGCGCCGAAATACAAATAAAAAACCGCGGCATTGCCGCGGTTTTTTGGTTTAATGTTTTTTCGTCGTACCGCTTAGGCGCGACCGAGCAATCCGGCGGCCAACTCGCGATTGATACTGATCAGCGAACCGAGACTTTCAGGCCGCGGGTCGGCCATGATTGTCATGGTGTGATTGAAAACGAATAGGCCTAGGTTCGCGACATTTTGCCTAACACCGGGCGGCAACGGGTTATCGGGACTGGTTGCCGAAGTCACGAATATCGACCAGAGCCTGCGGTTATAGACAAGCGCTGCATCCAACTCGGCCCATTTGGCGTCCCAGCCGTCGCGGATAGCTTGCAGGCGCGCGGCCGCGTTTAGAAGCAGATCTGCTTCTAACTCACGCGGTCTTGCGGTCTGCTTGGCGACCGCGTCGTATGTTTGTGCCGCGTGTTGCATGATCGATCAGCTCCTTTTCGTAGGCAATAAGGGCTCTGGCGCTCTTGAGCGCCTTGTACAGTTCGCCGGCCAAGATGTGATTGCTCACCGCCACAATATGGGGCCATGCGCTCGGTGCGGCTTGCACCAGGTCGCGCATCAGCACGAAATAGGTCTCGTGGTGAATACGGGGGTCGCGGGCGGTGTACATCAATTGGACCGCGAGATAGATGCGCTTGGCGGGGGTGTTGGCCTGCGTCGCCGTCATAATGTCTTTTTCGCGCAAGATTGCCGCATCGCCTTCGATAAGCAATCGGGTGCGCTGGCTGCCATTGGTGACCAGACACTCGCCGAGGATGAAGCGTTCTCCGGCCTTCAGCTCGACTTTGAGACCCATTTGATGCCGCTCCTTGCGGCCGTCTATTGAACTTGGTGCGGCGACTTTCGCCTCCGCGGCGACGGGCTATACGAAAGCGACTATTGGAACAGCCGCAGCACGTTTTGATCGGCTTGCGAGGCCAACGATAGAGCCGTTGTCGACAGCTGCTGACGTGTCTGCAAGGCGAGCAAGTTCGCACCTTCTTCGTTGCTGTCAGCAAGCGTGAGACTGTCCGCGCCCGCGGTTAGCGTGTTGATCATCGCCTTGGTGAAGTCTTGCCGAATTTGCACGGTCGCCAAATTGGAACTTAACGACTGAGCCTGCGACCGCAATGTCGTCAGCGCGGTCTTTAGATTGTCACCGGCGGCGGTGATGTCAGTATTCGCCACCCAGCTGTTCTGCGAAGCATTGATCGCCAGATCGCCTGCGGTCGTGTCGTTGAAGGAAGTGACAACTACGCTCGAAGTGCCGTCTGCGTTCATCGTGATCGTAAGGTCGTTGCCGCCGAGTAGATTAATACCGTTGAAGCCGGCATCGCCGGCGAGTTGGTCGATCTGCGGCAGCAGCGTGTCAAATTGGCTAGCCAGTGTTGCGCGTACGGTCGGATCCGCGGTTTGCTGCGCTTGGCTGACCAGCGCTTGCGCCGACTGCACGAGCTTGGTTATCGCCGTGATGCCGTTATTGGCGGCCTGAATGGTGTTGATGCCACTGGACATCGAGTCGAGCAGGGCGTTGAGGTCATTGGCTCGCACAGACAGGCCCTGGGCGGTGAAAAAGTTGATCGGATTATCCAGCGCTGAGTTGACGCGCTTGCCGGTGGCGAGTCGAGTCTGCGTCTGGGTGATCAGATCCGACGTCTGCTGCAATTGCAGAAGGTTCGAACGAACGCCGGGGGAGAGTACAATTTCACTCATGGCAAACTCCTTGCCTGCATAGGGCCAAATCGCTTAGCGATGATAATGAAACGTTAGGGTTGACAGACGGTTAAAGTCGAAAATTAAGAATTCATTAACCACGATTGCGCAGCACGCAAAAAAAACGGCGGCCTAAAAGGCCGCCGTTTTATTCGTGTTTGAAGCTGCTTATTGGAACAGGCGCAGCACGTTCTGGTCAGCCTGCGAGGCCAACGACAGAGCTGTGGTCGACAGCTGCTGGCGGGTCTGCAGGGCGAGCAAGCTCGCACCTTCCGCGTTCGAGTCGGCAAGGGTGAGGTCGGCAGAACCGGTCTGCAGTGTGTTGATTGTCGCCTTCGTGAAATCCTGGCGGATCTGCACAGTCGACAGGTTCGCACTGAGGGTCTGAGACTCTGTACGCAACGAGGTAAGCGCTGCGGTCAAATTGTCGGTCGCCGCCTGAATGTCGGCAGAGCCGGCCCAGCTGTTGGCCGCCACGGCAATGCTCAACGGGGCCGCGGTGGCATCAGTGTAGTTGACGCCGGTCACGCTGGTGGTCGAGTTGCCCGTTTCGTCCAGCGTCACGGTCAAGGTGTCGCCACCGAGCAGGTTGACGCCGTTGAAGCCTGAATCGCCAGCGAGCTGGCCAATCTGGGTAATCAGCGCGTCGAACTGCGAGCTCAAGGTCGCCCGGACCGTGGTGTCAGTGGTCTGGTTGGCCTGGCTGGTGAGCGCTTGTGCCGATTGCACAAGCTTGGTGATGGCCGTGATGCCGTTGTTGCCGGCCTGAATCGTGTTGATGGCGTTGGACATGGAGTCCAGCAGCCCGTTCAGATCGTTGGCGCGATTGTCGAGGCCCTGGGCGGTGAAGAAGTTGATTGCGTTGTCGAGGGCCGAATTGACCCGCTTTCCCGTCGCCAGCCGGGTCTGCGTCTGCGTGATCAGGTCAGAAGTCTGCTGCAACTGCAGCAGGTTCGACCGCACGCCTGCGGATAGAACGATGTTAGACATCTTAGGTACCTTTCTGGTCTATTTGCCGTACTGGCAGTTACACACGTGTGATCCAGTGGATCGGGAAATTCATCGCATAGTCCCCACCAACGGCCCGTAAAAGTTCATGGTTAATGAGTTACCGCCTTGCTCGCTGCGGCGGCTGATGTCCGATCAAGCAGAAATGCCAATAAATTCAGGCCAGCTTTCGAGAAAAAGTTTGGTTAGCAAATTGCTAACGATCAGACTTTCTTAATATTTTTGATCTAGTCTTTCGCAATTCAAATTGCGTTTGCCAGTATGTCAATTATCAGCGCATCTCCAATCACCCAAGCCAGCATATTTTTAGGTGCAGACTCCGCTTCGAGTTGGCTCAACGATGCACTGAGCTCCATTCAAAATCAGGGTAGTGCCGGCGGTTTATTGGGCATGCTGCAAAACTCCGGCGGCGACGGCAGCATCAGCTCATTTCTTGGTTCCAGCGGGAAAACTGCAAATCAGTTTGCGCTGATTTCGCAAAACAGCGTCACGAACACGTCTAGCCTTGTTGCGCAAATCGCCGCGCAGAATGCCCAGCAGACAAATCAGCAGAAGCTGCAGGATTCGATAAACGCGTTGTCAGCGACGCAGAAAATGGTTCAGCCAACCAACGTGCTCGACCCCATAATTTTTTTCGCCGATGGCTCGACGCTTGATACCAACAGCAACGTTTTGACGAGGTCGGACGGGACGAAAATCGACACGACGACCGGGAGCAAGGTTATCGACACTTCATCGATAATCCAGATGGCGAATGGTGCCTACCTCGACACCAAAAACAATATTTTGACGATGCCGGACGGATCCGAAATTGATACGGTGACGGGATTGAAAATTTCGGTGACGGCGTAAAACGCCGAGTGCGCTGTCCACGGCCGCGGCGCCCGACGAAAATTTCTGAAAAGCAGCTAGAGCGTTCGGCTGACCGCCAATGGTGGGCTGGCCTTGGAGCTTGGCACTTGCGCGCGGCCGGTGGCGCCGTAAGTCGACGGTGCTTGTTTGCGCGCAAGTTCGCCGGACACTCCGCGGATGATCCCCTCCGATACGGCGTGCGCGGTTGCCAGCACTGTTAGGTTGGTGCGCAGCAAGCTTTGGAAGGAATCGTGACGCCGGCGCAGGCGGTCGAGAGCACCGGGAGATAATTGCGCGATCGCATCTTTGGCTGCCTTCACGCGTTCGCTTTCTACGGCATACAGGCGGGCGAATTCGATTTTTGTTTCGCCCAACTCCATCGCGTTACGAAGCCGGCCAGCGCGCACGCGCGCCGTCTCTTCGGTAACGGCGTGCTCTAGTTGATCCATAATATTTTCAAGGTCGACTACTGCCTTTTCGGCCTGGCTTGTGTCAGCAATCAGTGTCCTCGCCTCACGCGAACTCATGACCTTGCCTCCTGTTGCGCAATGAGCGTGCGATAGACCTGGTCAGCGATTCCGATGCCACCTGATTTGACAAATGATCTTGCATACTCATCGGTGAGCATTGAGCGCCAGACACCAGCGGCGCCGCTGCCGCCAAAGGGGCCTTCTCCGCCGATGCCAGTGAACATGTTCTGAAACATCGAATTGAGAAATACGGCTTCGAAATCCTGCGCAGCGGCGTGGGCTTTGCTTTGCTTTGCCGGAGCAAGCTTTCCCGGCAAGGCACCGTTCGTAAGCAGGTCGATCGGCTTTAGGCCAGGGCTGGGAAGGGCAAATGCGCTTGCCATCACATCACCTCGAGGTCGGCCTGAATGGCGCCAGCGGCTTTGATCGCTTGGAGAATGGTGATCAGATCGCGCGGTCCAATGCCCATGGCATTGAGGCCATCGACGACCTGTTGCAGGGAAATGCCTTCCCTGACCAAAAACATTTTCTTGCCATCCTCCTGGACGCCAATGCTGGTGCGCGGCACCACCGTTGTCCGTCCGCCGCGTGAAAATGGCAGTGGCTGGCTGACCTGCGGCGTTTCCGAAACGGTCACGGTCAAATTTCCTTGCGCGACGGCGACCATGGAGACGCGCACATCGCGCCCGATCACGACGACGCCCGAGCGCTCATCGATGACGATGCGCGCCGGCAGATCTGGCTCGATCTGAAGCTGCTCGATCTCGGTGAGGAAGCTGACAATGTTTGATGTCGACTTGGTCGGTAGCGTGATCACGATGGTGGACTGATCGATCGGCTCCGCCGTCGGTGTTCCGATATAGTCATTAATCGCGGCAGCGATACGTTTGGCGGTCGTGAAATCGGGATTTCGCAGCGCCATGCGCAGCTGGCCGACGCGGTTCAAGGCGAACTCAATTTCGCGTTCAATCAGCGCCCCGTTGGCGATACGGCCAACCGTGGGCACGCCGCGCGTGATCTTGGCGGCTTCGCCTTCGGCTTGGAAACCACTGATCGACAATGATCCCTGCGCAACGGCATAAACGTTCCCATCGGCGCCGAGCAGTGGTGTTACCAAAAGGGTACCACCTTGCAGGCTCTTGGAGTCGCCCATGGCCGAGACCGTAACGTCCATGCGCGTACCTTGCGTACCGAAAGCCGGCAAGTTGCCCGTCACCATCACCGCGGCAACGTTGCCGGTGCGAATAGTTTGTCCGCGTATATTGACACCCAGCCGCTCCAGCATTGCGGTGAGCGACTGCTTGGTGAAGGGAATGTTGTTGAGAGTGTCGCCGGTGCCGTTGAGTCCGACCACCAAGCCGTAGCCAATCAACTGGTTTTGACGCACGCCCTCGATACTCGCGAGGTCTTTGATGCGCGAGGTCGCCCCAGCATTAGCCGGGGCACACAAGGCCAAGATCACCGCGACGCATGCGGCCTGCAAAGTCCTCGTCATCACTGCTCCCCAATGTGACGGTTGACGGCATTCTTCTATGCGAGCCCCGTGCCAACCCCGCGGCATGGTCCAAGACTTTGGCAATGCATCGATTTTTTGATTGCCAGCGGACTCGATTGCCGCGGCTCATGGGGCATGAATGCTCCTGTGCGGTAAATTTTGCCGCCTCATTTACCGGGGATTAACCATACCGGCTCAGGCTTCAAGGTATTCGGGAACCGATCTGATTTCGGTGGGGACTCATCGCGATGCGCATCTACGGGCCGAATGGAACTGCATTGGCGGCGGCGCCGACGGCTGCTCGCCGTGCTGCGGGGGGCTTATTTACGGTCAGCGACCAGGAGGCGCCCCGAAACTCCACGTCCGCGGGATCCCTGCGCGCAATATCGACCGTTGATGCCCTTATCGCCCTCCAGGGGGTGCAAGATCCGACGGAACGCAAGAAACGCGCGGTCGCCAAGGGCCGCAATGCGCTCGATGTGCTCGATTCCCTCAAACTTGGGTTGATTGATGGGAGTGTCGACCAATCCACCGTCGCGCGGCTCAAAGTGGCCGCTGAAGGGCTAACCGACACATCGGGTGATACGGGGCTTGATGGGGTCCTCGGCGAGATCGACCTGCGTGTCGCGGTGGAGCTAGCGAAAGCCGGCGTTCGCTAAATCGCCGCCCGCGGCCTTCCGAGTTCCGCCAATCACCACAAGTCATTGAACTGTCATCGATATCGGTCCAGGCGAGGGACCGTACTCCGATATTGTCCGCCGGGGAGTGGACGTATATAAGCCAGCCGCGCAACTGGGCGACGCGGCGCGCCCAAAAACAAAAGAAGCAGGGAGTGGGTGGGAAATGTTGGCCAAGACCAAGAATTATCGGCCGTCCGACAAAGAGCCGTTCATGAACGAGCGCCAACGCGAATACTTTCGCGTGAAATTGTTTGCGTGGCGGGAGGATATCCTCAAGGAAGCCAAGGAAACTTTGCAGCACCTCCAGGAAGAAAATCAGAATCATCCCGACCTCGCCGACCGTGCTTCATCCGAAACGGACCGGGCCATCGAACTGCGTGCGCGCGATCGCCAACGCAAGTTAATCGCAAAGATCGACGAGGCACTGACGCGGATTGACGACGGGACATATGGCTACTGCGAAGAGACCGGCGAGCCGATTTCGTTGCGCCGGTTGGAAGCACGACCGATTGCGACGTTGTCTGTGGAAGCACAAGAGCGGCACGAACGTCGTGAGCGCGTCTACCGTGATGATTGAAAATCAAAATTCATGTGTTGCGTACAAATGCCCGGCTCAATGCCGGGCATTATTTTTTTGCCTTCAAAACTCACGCGGCCTCCGGCCGGGGAGCAGCCGGAGGCCGCGTCATTGACGCCGTCTACGCTCGCGCGATGCGAAACGGCGCGGGAGCCCGATAAGCTACGCGGGAACTAGAACGGAAGAAGCACGTCAAACAACTGCTCACCGTACCGAGTCTGCTGCAAATCTGTAATTTGGCCGCGTCCCCCGTAAGCAATGCGCGCTTGGGCGATCTTGCTCGAGTCGATTGTGTTGTCGCTTTGTATGTCCTCTGGACGGACAATGCCGGCGACGATCAATTCACGCACTTCAAAATTGACACGAATTTCCTGCCTTCCCTCGACCACCAGGTTTCCGTTTGGCAAAAGTTGCGTGACCACCGCGGCGACGTTGGTTTGCAATGCTTCTGATCGGTTGACCGAACCCTTGCCGTCACTCGCCGTGCTGGAATCTGCAGTAAATATGCGTGTCGGCACCGGTGTATTCATGATCGGTACTTTTGGCTTGCCGAAGAAGTTGGTAATGCCGGAATCTTCCGTCAAAGTTCGCGTTCGCTGGGTCTCATTGGCGATATTGGCTTTGTCGGTAATGTTGACCTGGACCGTAAGGATGTCGCCGACTTGATGCGCGCGCTGATCTTTGAAAAAAGCCCGCGATCCATTCCGCCACAGAGAATTCGGATTGTAAGCTGCGGGCTGCGCCGCCGGCATCGGCATTTGCACCGGCTTGTAGCCAGGCCGTGTGGTTGGGTTATCGACGGACGCCAAGGGCGGCTGTTGACCGATCGTCTTGATTCTGTCGATCGCGGCGCAGCCGTTAAGGAGAGCACTGGCGAGCGCGGCCAGAACCGCGTGACGCATCACCATGACGACATTCATGACTTTTCTTTCACAAGTAGCACACGGGAACCGTGCCGTTGTTGAACTAGGTCGAAGCTTGAAGGAGCGCTCTGTCCGCACATAGCGCGGCGTGAAGACTCATGGTGCATTCGCTGGTTTGATGTTTGCAGCGACCCTCGACGAAGCAGTGTTGATAGCGACGCGGCCGGGGCCGACGATTGTGCCTTGCACCGTGCGCTTGGACTGTTCGTTGACGACGTTAATCACGTCACCGGCGCCGCCACTGTCGACGGCTTTGCCTCGAAGCGTCAGCAAGATTCCAGGCATCTCGTAGATCAACGTCACCGTCTCGTTTCGCTGTACCAAGTCAGGTGTCATGAGATCGGCGGTACGAAGCGGGCGACCGGGTTGCAAACTGTTGCGCGCCGCGAGCCCCGTTGCCTGCTCTCGCTTTGTGACGACGTCCCGGCCAACCTCCGCGCGCGGGCGCCGTTCCATCAGCACGTCCGAGTCCTTCAGCACACCGCCGCGCTCGATCGTCCGCGTTACGGTTGCAACCTGCACCGTTGCGTTAGCGCGACCAGAAAGTCGCATCACACTGCGTTTGCCTGACCCGATGATAAATTCGAGTGTGGCGTCGAAGCGCCCGTTGCGCGTGTCGAAGTCAATATTTGTCACTCGCGGCTGCCCTTTGGCGGAAGGCTCCACATACATCGCACGCATGTCGGGCAGGAAATTCACCACGATGTCTTCGGCTGGGCCGAGATCGAATCGCGTCGACAATGTCCGTGCAATTGCATCTTCAACATCTTTGACGGGGATGGCGCGGCTCGCGCGCGTCACCGTTATTTCGCGTATTCCCGCTGTATCGATGCCGATAAGTGCGTGGCTGCGAACTGCTTCAAGCACAGCGTCGGCCGAAATCGTGCCGGTGTAACCAAGATCTGGAGCGCGAAAAATCGGAACGGTTGCAACGATACCTGAATGTTCGATGAGGTCGCCGATGCGAACGATGTCGCCGTTGATAGTTGCATCCGACTTCAACACCGGCCGCTCTGGATCCGGCTGACTGGCCACCTCCGCGTTGGCGGATGCAGCCAAGGCGAATGCTACGAATGCAGAAATGAGAAGACGGATCATGGCGAATCCTCAGCGCATGAGATTGGAAGTTGTCGATAGCATCTGGTCTGCTGCAGTGATGACCTTGCCGTTCATCTCGTAGGCGCGTTGGGCAGCGATGAGGTCCGATATCTCGCTGACGGCCTCGACATTCGCCTGCTCGAGGTAACCTTGTTGCAGATTGCCGAAGCCGTCGGTCGTCGGATTGCCGTTCTGGGGTGCGCCCGAAGCTGGCGTTTCCAGATAGAGGTTGTCGCCCATGCTTTGTAAGCCAGCCTTGTTGACGAAAATCGACAGTTCAATCTGGCCGACCTGGCTCGGCGTATTCGATCCGGGCACCGTCACGAACACCTGCCCTTGTGTGTTGACAGTGACCGCGGTGGAATTTTGCGGAATGGTAATGCCTGGCTGCACCAGATTTCCGGAAGATGTCACCAGCCGGCCTTGAGCATCGAGCTCGAAAGACCCGTCGCGCGTGTAGGCAGTACGGCCATCGGGCAAAAGAATTTTGAATAAACCTTCACCGCGAATGGCGAGATCAAAATCCTTGCTGGTCTGCGTTAACTCGCCTTGGCTCATGAGTCGCGGCGTCCCGACGGTCTTCACGCCGGAGCCCAGCTCGATGCCGACGGGAAGGATGTTGCCTTGCGAGGAAGTTTGCGTGCCGACACGGGTGACTTGTTCGTACAGTAGATCCTGAAATTCCGCGCGCTGGCGTTTGTAGCCAGTGGTCCGCATGTTGGCGATGTTGTTGGAGATGACCTGAACATTAAGTTCCTGGGCCATCATCCCGGTCGCTGCGGTGTGAAGCGCTCTCATAAACTATTCTCCTGCTACCACCGTTTAGTTCGGTACATCGGCGAGCTTCTCGATCGCCGTTCGTTGCAAATCAGCTTGCTGTGACAACAGGGCAGCAATTTGGGTGTAGCTGCGCGTCACTTCGATCATGCGCGTCATTTCCATGACCGATCGGACGTTCGATTTTTCGACCGTGCCTTGCAAAACTCGTGATTTCTTATCGCTTTGTGGAGTGGCGCCATCGGGCGCCTTGAAGGCGCTGCTGCCTTCCTTCTGCATTCGACCGGGCTGATCAAAACTCACCACACGCAACTGGCCGCGCTGTGAATCGATCGCCGCGTTGTTGCCTTCGCGGACGCTAATGGTGCCGTCCTCGCTGATAGTGATTTCACGATCTTTCGGCTGAAAGGTGATGGGTCCCGATTCTCCGAGCACCTGATAGCCTTCGCTCGTAACCAGCTGGCCAGTGTTGTTAATCTGCAGCGCGCCGTTGCGTGTGTATCGCTCGCCGCGTGGCGTCTGTACCACCATGAACCCGCGGCCATCGATTGCCACATCCAATGTATTGCCAGTGCGTTCGAGCGGTCCCTGGCTAAGGTCGATCCAGGTTGCGCGGTCGTGCACGAAGCTCACCCGACGGTCGGCAGCCAAAAAGTTGTCGGCACGCGCAGTCGGACTAATGAACTCTTCGAACACCGCGCCGTCGGTTTTGAAACCGGCG
The DNA here is from genome assembly GCA_035260465.1 of Pseudolabrys sp. Taxonomy (GTDB): domain Bacteria; phylum Pseudomonadota; class Alphaproteobacteria; order Rhizobiales; family Xanthobacteraceae; genus Pseudolabrys. The sequence continues at coordinate 14,627 of DATFVF010000188.1, forward strand.
GTGTTGATATTGGCGATGTTATTGGCGACCACGTCGAGCTCGCGCTCGAGCGCGACCTGCCGTGATAGTCCGACCAGAAGTGCATTCTGCATCGGTAACTCCCCTTGCAGTTTGGAAAGGTTCGACCCTCCCGAGGCCGGCCTTGTCCGCAGCGACACCGCGAGCTCTCCCAAGCGCGCGGCTGATGGACTTACTGCAGCGGTCATGCCAACTAAAAAGGTAAAGTTAAATCAACTAGTTATGGGAAAATCGGCCTGGCTTTCGTTCGGCAAAAACAACCGTTTGGGGGATAGACCCGGCAAAACATTCCTGTCGGCGGCACCCGAGAAAGTATCTGTTAACCATACGGACCTACCTTCGACTTAAGGGGCGCGCGGGTCGCGCAGGGGCGATGTTTGGCTAAAAACGGCGTCGCACGTCGTTTCGCCTCAACGCCGCGAAGTGGGGTCATCCATGGCAGCCAAGGCGAAGCAGGCGGACGTCGAAGAAGAAAAAGAAGACGACAAGCCGGAAGGTGAAAACGAACAGGCAGGGCTAAAATCGAGATTTGGTTTTTTGAAGTTTAAGCTGCCGTCGCTGAAATGGATGATCATCGGCGGAGCCGGCTTGTTGGTGCTCTTCGGTGGCGGCGGCGGCGCTTATTTTTTCTTCAAAGGTGGACACGAGAAAGAGCCACAAGTTCTCGCCAAGCCCGCGACATTCGTCGATCTGCCCGACGTCTTGGTCAATTTGTCAAATGCTGGTGGGGACCGCACCCAGTATCTCAAAGTCAAAATCGTGCTCGAACTTCCGGACTCAACGCTTGTTCCGCAGATTCAACCGTTGATGCCCAGAGTCATGGATGCTTTCCAAACTTATCTGCGCGAGTTGCGGCCGACCGATCTGGACGGATCCGCCGGACTTTATCGGCTCAAGGAAGAATTGACGCGCAGGGTCAACGCCGCGGTTGCCCCTAACCGCATCACGGCCGTTCTGTTTAAAGAAATTGTCGTCCAGTGACGGTTCGATAGAAATCAGGTTGGCGACTTAAAATATGGCGACAAAAGACCAAATCGATCAAGACGCCCTGGCTGCAGAATGGGGCCTGGCGCTGGAATCCGACTCGAACCCAACACCAGCGAATGGGGAAACCAATTCGCCGCCGGGTGTTGACGAGGCTGCTGCTCAATGGGCGTCGATGGTCGACGATAGCGGGGGCTTGCAATCGGCTAAAGGTGGCGCTGAACGCATCCTGAATCAAGAAGAGATCGACAGCCTCCTCGGTTTCAGCCTTGCTGACGTGTCGCTCAACGACAATTCCGGCATCCGCGCCATAATCGACTCGGCGATGGTGTCTTATGAACGTTTGCCGATGTTGGAAATCGTTTTCGACCGCCTCGTGCGGTTGATGACGACGAGCCTTCGTAACTTTACGTCCGACAACGTCGAAGTTTCACTCGACCGCATCACCTCGGTGCGTTTCGGCGACTATCTCAATTCAATTCCATTGCCGGCAATTCTGGCGGTTTTCAAGGCCGAGGAATGGGACAATTTCGGGCTCGCGACAGTCAATTCGAGCCTGATTTATTCGATCATCGATGTGTTGCTCGGCGGACGCCGGGGGCAAAGCACGATCCGGGTCGAGGGCCGCCCATACACCACCATTGAGACCAACCTGGTCAAGCGCATGATCGAGGTCGTCCTGGCAGACGCCGAACTTGCGTTCAAGCCGCTGTCGCCAGTCAAATTCAACATCGATCGGCTCGAGACCAATCCTCGCTTTGCCGCTATTTCGCGGCCGGCCAACGCTGCAATTCTGGTGCGTTTGCGCATCGATATGGAGGACCGTGGCGGCAATATCGAGTTGCTGCTGCCGTACGCCACGATCGAGCCAATTCGTGCCGTTTTGTTGCAGATGTTCATGGGCGAGAAATTTGGCCGCGACCCAATTTGGGAAGGGCATCTCGCAACCGAAATAGGGCAGGCGCGCATTGGTGTCGATGCCGTGCTGTACGAGGCGCGACTGCCGCTTCGGCAGATGATGAGCCTAAATGTCGGCGACACCTTGATGCTCGAACTCAAGCCGGACGCGATGGTAACGGTTCGATGCGGCGACATCACACTCACCGAAGGTCGTATGGGTCGAGTTGGAGACCGCGTCGCCGTTCGAGTCGCGAAACCACTGCGCAAACCACGGACGACCTTTGCCATGTTTGAAAAGGCCGACGAGACAACCACCCCAATGGAGGTACCGTGAGTTACCATTACGGCTTCCTGGTCGAGACGATGGTTTCGATCCTGCTATTGCTCACGATCCTGTATTGCGTTCGGCTCAATAAGCAGCTTCGCCTGCTCAAATCCGACGAGCAATCGCTGCGTGCGACGATTTCGGAGCTCGTTACGGCCACTGAAATTGCCGATCGCGCTATCTCCGGCTTGAAATCCACAATGCAGGAGGGGGGGCACGCTTTGACCGAACGTCTGGATCGGGGCGAACTCCTCACTGCCGAACTCGACCTTCATCTTAGCGCAGGCAACCAGCTCCTCGCCCGTCTTGTCCGTATCTCCGGCGTGTCGCGGCCGGCCGGTGAAACGCCCGCGGTTCAGGATGCCAAAGCCGTAGCGGCGGCGGCGCAGGCCTTCGCGGATCGCACGCGCTCGCGGGTAGGCAGCCACGCCGCATGAACAGACTGGCGCACGATTTCCGGCTTATTCCGGTCGTGCTGTTTGCCACGATCAGCCTGCTCGCGCTGAAAGTATCGGGCCTGGTTTTCGACGGAGGTTATACTTTCGCCGAACGGATGCAGGCGCGCTATAGCAACGACATACGGGTCACCACGCGGGACAGCGTGCCGGAATATCCCAAGCTCATCGTCGGGGACAAACAAGGCAAACTCGACGCGCCTGGGCGGCGGCAACCCTGGGCGCAGGAGATGTTCAACTTCGGCGATAGCAGAAACGCCGGAACCAGAAGCGATGACGTCACCGGATCGGTGGGTGCCGAGGAAAAGCCAAGCGACCCGGCGCTCAAGGTCAGTGACAAACCACCGGACCCGCCGAAGCTTGAAGTCGCAGGCGCGGCGATCCCGCTTGAGCCTGGCCGCATCGCTTCACCCGGTGAGCGCGCGGTCCTCGAGCGCCTACAAACACGCCGACAAGAGCTCGATACGCGCAATCGTGAACTCGAAATGCGCGAAAGTCTGCTCAAAGCCGCCGAAAAGCGGCTGGAAGAGAAGGTCACTGAACTCAAAGATACAGAGGGCCGTATCAATACCGCGATGGGCACCCGTGACCAGACGGAAACTCAACGCTTCAAAGGCATCGTTTCGATGTACGAAAACATGAAGGCAAAGGAAGCCGCTCGTATATTCGAAAGGCTCGATCTGAAAATCCTCGTAGACGTTTCCACCCAGATCAGTCCGCGGAAGATGTCGGAAATTCTTGCACAAATGTCGCCGGACTCTGCCGAACGCCTGACTGTCGAGCTCGCTAATCGCGCGACCCCCCAGCCGAAAACGCAAAATCCGGACCAGTTGCCCAAGATTGAGGGTAAGCAGACCGCCAACTGACCGCGACGGTTAACGCAACATTAAACGCCCAACCTTACGCTGTCGTGACCGGTATTTTCGCGGGCTGGAACGGCCTTATGACGGCTTTGCCATTCAAGCTGAGGTGGGCGTTTGCGCGCAAATTTGCGCAGTGGCCGTCGTGGCCGCGATCCGTCGGCGCTGCGGCACTTATAACGTCGGCCGCCATTGTCCTGTTCGCCCTCGCGCCGATCTCCGCAGTCCGCGCGGACGAGCCGATAAAGGGTGAAGTCAAAGCGGCCACCGATAGCGGGTATTTGCGGTTGCTATTTCACTTTGACGAAGCGGTCGAGGCGACAACGCGCGTTTCCGGCGCAATTGTAATTATCACCTTCAATAAACCGGTGGCGGTCGCTGTTGAAAAGCTCAACGTCAATGCTCCCGAATATATAAGCGCCGCACGCCGAGACCCGGACGGCAGTGCAATCCGCATTGCGTTGATGCGAACAGTGAAGGTCAACGCGATCGTCGCGGCTGAGCGGCTCTATGTCGATCTTTTGCCTGACAGTTGGAAAGGCCCGATGCCGGGTATTCCGCAGGAAGTGGTCGACGAACTCGTACGTCGCGCGCGCGATGCCGAACGCCAATTGCATCAGCAGCGCGCCGCAGAGAAACAGAAAAAGCCGCCGATGGTCCGGGTCAAGGTCGCGACCCAGCCGACCTTCGTCCGCTACGTTTTTACAATGCCCGGCACGGTCAATGTCGTGCCCGAACGCGCTGACGGAAGACTGACGCTCAATTTCGACCAGCAAGTCGTGTGGGATCTGGCGGACGCCAAAGCATCGATGCCGCCAACGCTGAAGTCGATTGAAGCGGAGGTCGATTTCGACGCAGTCGCCGTTGTCTTTACACTTAACGGAACGCCGGACGTCCGCGCGTTCCGGGAAGATCGCAGCATCGTGGTCGATATCGGCGTCGACGGTGCGAAACAGAAGCAGTCGGAGCAAGGCGGCGGCGCGGCTGCGAAGAGAGTCGCGACATCGGGAGGCGCGACTCCGATCTCGTCGCCCGAAACTGTTCAGGCGAAAAATGCAGCGGCGCCAATCGAGCCGCCAAAAGCTATGCCGAAGCAAAGCGCGGCTGACCCGCCACGCATGGCGCCGCCGACGGCGCCTTCGGTCTCAACCCCCGTCAAGAAAGAGGCCGAGCAAACGCAGCCGGCGCCTGTTGCTGCTCCTGCGCCAATTCAACACGCCGAGGCAGCTGCGGCCTCCGCAGCGCCTCCCGCGATAGCACCTCTCGCACCTGTCGAAGCCGCGCCAGCAGTGGCCGCGCCGCCGACACCGGCCATTGTGCCGCCGGCCCCCGCGCCCGCAAATTCCGCGGAGACGCAGTCGCCTCCGGCAGCCGCGCCGGAAATGCCAAAACCCGCAGCGCAAAGTACACCGGTCGGCGAGTCCACACGTCCCCCGGCCAATCCGGCCGCGGCAGTCGTCGCCAATGTGCATCAATCTGGCGACAGCCTCCGCGTCGAATTCCCGTTTGCGACGCCGACGCCAGCTGCGGTATTCCACCGCGCCGATACGTTATGGCTGGTCTTCGACAGCACGGCGCCGATCGACCTCTCTGCGCTGAAAACCGACAGCGAGATTGGCGTACGCGAGGCAAAATTCGACCGCGCCGAAGATGGCGCGGCGATTGTGCGCATCAAGCTCGCACGGCCGCGCATGAGCAGCTTTGAGGCTGATGGCCCCGCCTGGATTCTCAAAATTGCGGACTCTGCGATGCCACCCACACGTCCGGTTGGCGTTGCCCGCAGTATCGTCGGCAAGAATCGCGCAAGCATCGCGATTCCGTTCGATGGCCCACGCGCGGTTCACGATATCAAGGATCCCGACGTTGGCGACCACCTCATGGTGATCACCGCGCTCGGGCCAGCCCGTGGGTTTCTCAAGGTGCAGGAGTTCGTCGAGCTGCACGCATTGCCTTCGACCCATGGCGTCGTCGTGCAGCCGATTGCCGATGACCTCACCGCAGAGCTCGCCGCTGACAAGATCACGATCGGCCGTCCGAGCGGCCTGGCGTTGTCGGCAACTTCGCTCGGCCAACAGCAAGTCTCGATCAGTTATCGTGCCTATACTTTTGATACCCAGCTCTGGGGCTTCGATCGCGATGCGCCATTCAATGCCCGCCAATCGGAGCTGATCGGGCTCGCAGCGGAAGCGCCCTTGACGAAGCGCCGCCTGGCGCGCCTCAACCTGGCACGCTTCTATCTTGCGAAGGAAATGGCACCCGAAGCCAAGGCCGTGCTCGACGTCGCGCTCGCCGATCAGCGTGGTTCCGAAGATGTAACCGGAAGTGTGCTGACGGCTGTGGCCGATGTGATGCTTGACCGCCCCGAGGACGCGCTCAAGGAGTTGGCCAAGCCGCAGGTGGGCGACCAGCAAGACGCGCCGATCTGGCGTGCAATCGCGTATGCTCGTCAGGGCCGATGGGCGGAAGCGCGCGACATTTTTAAAAACGTAGCCGCGGCTATCGGCGCTCTTCCCATCGAATTGCAGCGAATGGCGATGAAAGAGGCGCTCCGTGCGTCGGTCGAAGTGCGCGACTTCAACCACGCCACACGGGTCGCCAATGAATTCGAGACCGTCGGAATAACGCCGGAACTCGAGCCGATCATCAACGTCCTGATCGGCCGGCTCTACGAGGGATTAGGTCGTACCGAAGACGCCCTCACAAGCTATCGCGCCGCCGCGTTTTCGAAAAATCGCCGCGCCGCTGCCCAAGGCCGCTTGCGCGAAATAGCCCTGACGTTTGCAACCGGGGGCATGACCCGCAAGGATGTCATCAGTGAGCTTGAAACGCTCACAACTGTCTGGCGTGGCGATGAGACCGAAACGGAAGGGCTCAAACTGCTCGCTCATCTCTACACCGAAGATAATCGCTACCGTGACGCCTTCCATGTGATGCGCACTGCGCTGCTCGCGCATCCAAATTCCGACATGACGCGCAAGATTCAGGATGAGGCCGCGGTCACGTTCGAAAGCATTTTTCTTGGCGGCAAAGGAGATGGGTTGCCGCCGGTTGAAGCGCTCGGGATTTTTTACGATTTCCGCGAGCTGACGCCGATCGGCCGGCGCGGCGATGAGATGATCCGGCGGCTCGCCGATCGCCTCGTTGCGGTCGATCTGCTCGACCAGGCAGCGGAATTGCTGCAACACCAGGTCGACCACCGATTGCAAGGCGCCGCGCGGGCCCAGGTCGCAACCAGGCTCGCGGTGGTCTATCTGATGAACCGCAAGGCCGATCGCGCGCTCGCCACACTGCAATCGACCCGCATCTCCGATCTGTCGAACGATTTGCGCGACCAGCGCCTGCTGCTTGAGGCACGGGCCATGTCCAATCTTGGACGGCATGACATCGCCCTGGAACTGATCGTCAATGTCGACGGACGGGAAGCGGTGCGGCTTCGCTCTGATATCCTTTGGGCGGCGAAGCGCTGGCGCGAAGCGGGCGAACAGATGGAGGTCCTATTCGGAGACCGCTGGCACGATTTTGCGCCTCTGAACGACGGCGAACGATCGGACATTCTACGTGCGGCAATCGGTTACGCGCTCGGCGACGAGACGATTGGCCTTTCGCGCCTGCGCGAAAAGTATCAAGCAAAGTTCTCCGACGGCCCCGAACGTCGTGCATTTGACATCGTATCCGCCCCGACCGGCACCGGAAGCGCGGAGTTCAAGGAAGTCGTCAAGAAGATAGCAAGCGTCGATACGCTCGATGCGTTCCTGCGTGATCTGCGCGCCCGCTATCCGGAGTCGTCCGCCGTTTCGCCAGCCGGTGCCGCAGGGGCGGGGGGTGCCGATTCGTCGGCGCTCGACAAACTGAAAACTCCGGTGGTCGATGCGACTGCGCCCGATCAGCCCGGAAAGACAGCGTCGGAGACGTCCGGTGCCGGGTCGTTGCCGTTGCCGCCGAAAGCACCGGCCGGCACGCCGATGAAACCGGACAAGGAGCCGACCGGCTCTGTCTCGCGGTTGCCGAAAGTGCGCGCGCGAGTGCAATAAAAGGGGCTCGTCCTTTTCCGTTCATGCCCGCGTAAGCGGGCATCCAGTTCTATGAGCGGAAGCTGGATCCCCGCTTGCGCGCGGATGAGCGGTTTTTCGGGCGCGCTCTGATTCAATTGTCAAACAGCCTTAGCCAACGCTCCGCCGCCCTGTTTCTTTGCGGCGCCGGGTGCGCCGTCGCTTTCCCCACCGGAGCGGGGCTTTCTTCCTTTTCCCCCGCCAAGCGAGGGAGATGGCGCGCCAGGTGGCGCAACCATTGTTCTTTGTGTGCCGCGTTCCCTCTCGAGGACGCGGGCGCCTCCCGGCGCGCCATCGCGGCGTTCTCCTTCCGGCGCCGGGCCGCGCTTTTCGGGGGTCGTCTAAACGACCACCGTCAGCCAAGCTCCTGGCAGGCAGCCCGTAGTGGCCAGCCGGGCGGAGCCCCGACGC
>DATFVF010000189.1:0-20977 GCA_035260465.1 Pseudolabrys sp.
CCCGCCGTTGCCGACCTGCACCCTTGCAGACGCAACCGCTTCGTTGACATCGGGCCCGGCAGCGAATGTTTGAAACTTCGCTTCGAGACCGCGTTTTTTCAGCAATCCGGCCTTATCCATCACCACGTTAATCGTGTTCTGCCCAGAGAACGGGCCTTGCCAGCCGACGCCGATCGGCCACCAGCCCTTCTCCTTGAGCCATGCGACCGATTTGTCAGAGACTTTCTCATAGGGCTGGGGCCACCCCCAATCCGTGAAGCTTTGCGCCGCCGCTGGAATTATGCCGCTAATCAATGCGGCGAACGCCGCGGCGGCCACTATGCCGAACCTCGTTCCTGACTGCTTTTGCATTACACTCCTCCCCCGGTTTTGTTTGACTGGCAAATGCGTGTCGGACTCGTTCGGTCTCATTTCCTGTTAGATCGGCTCGATGACAAATAATGTGCGCCCGTATTCTACTAATTCAGAGTTCTCCGCGCCGATTTGCACGATCCGGCCAGCAACTTCTGAATTAATGGTTGTGAACAGCTTCATCACTTCGATCAGACAGAGCGGTTGGCCTGCGCGAATGACCGCGCCAACTTCTACGAAGGGCGGCGCATCTGGGGTCGGTGCCCGATAAAACGTTCCGACCATCGGAGCAGTGACCTCGATTTGGCCAGTAGCCGCTTCGACCTTCGGAGGTGCGGGGCGCGACTCGCGAATAGCTGGCTTCGGCACAACAGAAGCTGCAGGAACTGCCGTCTCTATAGCCGCAAGTGGAGACGTTGCAGGCGCACCATTCCGACGCACCACAAGTTTCATGTCGCCAGTTTCAAATATGAGTTCGTCGCAAGAACTGCTGTCGATCAGTTTCACGATCTCTGCGATTTCATCGTAGGTCAAACTCACGCGCCTTCCTTTCCACTCGGGTCGTGCGGAGCCTCATCGATGGTCGCCGCCAGCCGGTCAGCCGCTGCCTGCAGCAACGGAACGTGCTGCAGGCCCTCCTGCAACGACATGCGTGCGAGTGGCGCGGAGACTGCCAGGGCTGCGACCGGTTGCTTATGTGGTGAGCACACTGGCACGGCGACGCACACGACGCCGGCAAGGAATTCCTGATTGTCGATCGAAACGTCAGTCGCGCGGATTTTTTCCAGCTCTATTTCCAGCAGCGCCGCGTTGGTGATGGAATTTTCGGTGTAGCGATATAAGGGAATCGAGCGTAGCAGCGCCGCGCGCTTTTGGGCCGGCAGCTGGCTCAGGAAGAGCTTGCCCATGGATGTACAATGCAGGGGCACCCGCGAACCGGGCTCGAACCGCAGCCCGAATGGCCATGCCGACTCCACGCGATCGAGGTAGACGACGTGGCTGCCACTCATCACGCCGAAATTGCATGTCTCGCCGATCTCCTGGGATAGCGCCTCCAATATTGCATGGCGGGGCGCGCGCAACATCGATGCGGCAACAATGCCCAGTCCGAGCTGGACCATGCGCGCACCCGGCACGAACCGGCGACTGCCCGGTTCGCGCTGCAACAAACCTTCACTTTCCAGCATACGGACGATGCGATGGGCCGTCGGCTTGGGAAGCCCGAGCAAAGCGCCGAGCTCAGACACGCCGAGCGGTCGGCGCGCCGTCGCCATGGCCTCGAGAATTGCCACCGCCTTGACTGTGGGAAATGCCTTTGTCGAACGCTCCGCGGATCCCGACCGCCGGGTCAGTTCGTCGTGGAGCCGGCCGTTGTTCGGGGACGTCAGCGGAGGCTGCATGGCTTGTATCAAAAACCGAAACAAAACGTCTTGCAATATGAATTTGATCGGTGCGACAATTGAATTGTCCACCTGCGCAGATGGGTGACGGACTCAACTGGGAGGCGAGCGATGCGGCGCGTGCTGGTCGCCAATCGCGGCGAGATCGCGTTGCGGGCGATCCGTGCCTGTCGACAGCTCGGGCTGGAAAGCCTCGCTGTCTATTCCTCCGCAGATGCGAATTCATCGCACCGCTGGGCCGCCGATCGCGCAATTTGCATCGGGCCGCCACCCGCTACTGCGAGCTATCTGAATGCAGCCGCCTTGCTCGAGACTGCCGGCGCTATGAAATGCGACGCAGTTTATCCGGGTTACGGCTTCTTGGCCGAAAACGGCGCGTTTGCTGAACGGTGTTCTGAAGCAGGCCTGAAATTCATTGGCCCCAGCGGCGAGTGCATCTTTCGCATGGGGGACAAAGTCGCGGCGCGCCAGACTGCCGCCGCAATCGGCATCCCAGTCGTGCCTGGGTCCGAGCATGGTTTTATATCGTCGGGTCCGGCAGAATTAGCGGCACGCGATCTCGGTTTTCCAGTGCTGTTGAAAGCAAGCGGCGGCGGGGGCGGCCGCGGCATGCGGATTGTAACGAGCGCCGCAACCTTCCACGCGCAATTTGAGCAAGCTTCGGCTGAGGCACTCGCTGCCTTCGGCAATGCAGAAGTCTATCTCGAACGATTTTTCCCGCAGGTTCGGCACATCGAAATTCAAGTGTTTGGTGATCAGTACGGCAATTATGCTCACCTCGGTGAACGCGATTGCAGCGTGCAGCGCCGGCATCAGAAGCTCGTGGAAGAATCACCCTCTCCCGCGCTCGATCAGGTCACACGAACACGCATGGCGGAAGCAGCTGTGGCCTTGACCAAGGCGCTCGACTACGTCAATGCCGGCACTGTCGAATTCATCTTCGATCCCACCAGCGGTCAGTTCTTTTTTATCGAAATGAATACGCGCATTCAGGTTGAGCACCCTGTGACTGAAATGGTCACCGGTACCGATCTGGTGCTTGAGCAATTTCGGGTCGCGGCCGGCGAAAAACTCTCGTTCAGCTCGACGTTCTCCGAGGGTCGCACCGCGATCGAATTCCGCATTAATGCTGAAGACGCTACCCGCGATTTCCGACCGTCGCCAGGGGTCCTCAAACGATGGCGGCCACCGAGTGGCCGCGATATTCGTGTCGACAGCCACGTCTACGAGAGCTACGCCGTCCCCCCTTATTACGATTCCATGTTGGCCAAGCTCATCATCACAGGGCCAGATCGCGCGACAGCGATGAGCATTGCCAGGTCAGCACTCGCCCGATTCCATGTGTCGGGACTGGAGACTACCGTCCCGTTCCACGCCCAACTGTTACAGACACCTGAATTTATGCGGGCGGAAGTGCATACCCGGTGGGTCGAAGAGCAAATGCAGATCGTGCAACACTGATGACTAATAAGCGCACCATCAATCTTGTCGATGTAACGCTACGCGACGCCCACCAGTGCCTCTGGGCAACGCGTATGACGACCGCGATGATGGAAGATCTTGCGCCGCGGCTCGACCGCGCAGGATTTGAGGCGATCGATCTGGTCGGCGGCGCGGTGTTCGATGTCTGCGTAAGGTACCTGCGCGAAGACCCCTGGGAGCGAATGCGCATCCTTAGCGGATGGGTCAAGCAGACGCCGCTCGTCGTCATGACACGTGGTCAGAGCCTTTTTACATTCGAGTTCTTTCCCGACGATATCGTCGAGCTGACGGCAGAAAGAATATTCGCCAACGGCATCCGGTATCATACGCCCTATGACGCGTTGAACGACATGCGTAATATGCAGGTTCCGGTGCGGGCGGCGAAAAAGGCTGGGCTCTATACTGCCGGTGGCATCGTCTACACGATCAGCCCAGTCCACACCGATGCCTATTACGCGCGCAAGACGCTCGAACTGGCCTCACTCGGCGTTGATGCCGTTTACCTCAAAGATCCAAGCGGCCTATTAACGCCAGAAAGAGCGAACACCCTCGTTCCGGCCCTCAAAGCCGCGTGCGGCGCACTACCTCTACACCTGCACTCGCATTGTCTCACCGGGCTTGCGCCTTATACGGCGGTCCGCGCAGTAGCACTGGGAATTGACGTGGTGCATACAGCGACCTCGGCTTTGGCCAACGGCGCCTCGCACCCTGCGACTGAATCGTTCGTCGAAAATATACGACGCGCCGGCTTCGACGTTCCTATCGATCTTGCACCTGTTCAAGAAGTCGCCGAGCGACTGCGGTACATCGCGAAACGTGAAGATAAGCCACTCGGCACCATCGCTGAATACGACGCGTTTCACTACGAGCATCAGATGCCGGGTGGGATGGTCTCGAATCTGAAGTCACAGCTTGCGCCCCTTGGCATCGCCGACCGCCTGCCAGACGTTCTCGAGGAAGCCGCGCGAGTACGTTGCGAGCTGGGCTACCCGATCATTGTCAGCCCCTTCGCGCAATTTGTCATAACCCAGGCGGTCCTTAACGTAATGGGCAAAGAGCGTTATGCCACGATCCCCGATGAGGTGAAAAAATACGTGCTTGGCTACTACGGCGAAATTGCCGGGCCGATCGATCCCAATCTCTACGACCGCATCACCAATGGCGCCACGGCTACAACAGCGCGGCCTGGCGACCTATTAGAGCCCGGGATTCCGAAAATTCGACGCGAGCGCGGTCCGTTCGCGTCAGACGACGACCTTTTGTTGGCGGCTTTTTATTCCAACCGCGAATATAGCGCCTTGAAGGCGGCCGGGCCCATTGAGACCGGCCATCCTCTTGCGTCTACGCCGCTCATTACTTTGCTGAGGGAAATCACGCAGCGGCGCGACATTCGATCGATCCACCTTGTCCATCAGGCCAGGTAACTAGCATGACTGTCCCAGCCATCATCACTGTCGCCATAACCGGTGCAATTCCGCGCAAGGCCGACACGCCAGCCGTCCCAGTGACGCCAAGCGAGCAGATCGAATCTACCCACGAAGCGTTCGAAGTCGGAGCTTCTGTCGCGCATATCCATGTGCGCAACCCCGATGAAAGCCCGAGTTCGGAGCCGGAGCTTTTTGCGCGCGTCCAGGAAGGAATCGTCAAACATTGTCCAAAGATGATTGTGCAGTTCTCAACCGGCGGCCGTGGCCGAAGCCAAAACGAACGGGGCCGTATGCTTTACCTCAAGCCTGATATGGCCTCGCTCGCCACCGGCTCGGTCAATTTTCCAGCGCAGATCTACGAAAATCCGCCGCAACTCGTCGAAGAACTTTCGCGCTCGATGCTTGAGAACAACGTCAAGCCTGAGATCGAAGTTTTCGACGTAGCGATGCTCTACAACGCTAAGAATCTCGCGGATCGTGGGTTGCTTAAGCGACCGTGTCAGGTTCAATTCGTGATGGGCATTCCGAATGCACTGCCGGCTCGGCGGAAGTTGCTGGAATTTCAGATTTCAGAGCTCAAGGACTTGATGCCCGACGCCACCTGGTCAGCCGCTGGAATTGGACGCCACCAGTTGGAAGTCAACCACTGGTGTCTCGAGCTCGGCGGTCACGTTCGGACCGGACTAGAGGATAACATCAAGTTCGACAAAGATCGGCTCGCCCGCAGTAATGGCGAACTGGTTTCGCGCGTGGCTACGATATGCGCGAAATATGGACGACATGCGGCAAGTGTTGAAGAAGCGCGACAGATTCTGCGACTACCAACGGGCTAGAATTTAAACCGCGAAAACCAGGGGGGACCTATGCAGACAAAAGCACAATCCGGACGCTTCGGTACATCGATCGGCACGATCGCATTTGCAAGCGCCATCGGCACCACGATCGAATGGTACGACTTCTTTCTGTTTGGAGTGGTCACTCCGATCGTGCTCAACAAACTATTTTTTCCCAACTTCGATCCATTGGTCGGTACGTTGCTGGCGTACACGACGTTCTTTGTCGGGTTCATATCGCGCCCGATCGGTGGAATCATTTTTGGCCATTACGGTGATCGGATCGGCCGCAAGACAGTGCTCGTCCTCACCATCCTCATCATGGGTGTCGCTACATTCTTAATTGGGCTGCTGCCGACCTACGCATCGGTCGGTATTTGGGCCCCGATCATGCTGCTCTTCCTTCGCATCTTTCAAGGCATAGGCATCGGCGGCGAATGGGGTGGTGCCGTATTGATGGCGGTCGAACATTCGCCAGCCGGCCGACGCGGATTTTACGGAAGCTGGCCCCAGATCGGAGTCCCGGCCGGCCTGCTGCTGAGCTCGGGCATGGTCTACCTGCTGTCCTATCTTCCCGAAGCCGACTTCTTCGCATGGGGATGGCGGATCGCGTTCCTCGTAAGCGCGATCCTGGTCGCAGTCGGCCTTTATATTCGCTTGAAAATTATGGAGACACCGGCATTCACCCGCATCCAAGAATCTAAAAAGGTTGTCCACGTGCCGTTCTTCGAGTTGTGGCAAACCCACGGCAAGAACACCCTCCTGGGGCTCGGTGCACGCTATATCGAAGGCGTAACCTTCAATATCTTTGGCGTGTTTATCGTCGGATATCTCGCGGGGACTTTGGGGTTGCCGCGGCAAACCGCCCTCGCCGGCGTCATGATTTCATCGGCAATCATGATTGTCATGCTGCCAATTTATGGAAATCTGTCAGACCGGATCGGCCGGCGCCGGATGTTCGCGGTCGCCGGAATACTGATCGGTATTCTTTCGTTCCCGTCTTTCTGGCTGATGCAAACGAAAGAGCCACTACTGATTTGGATCGCAATTGCAGTGCCATTTGCCTTCGTCTATCCGGCGGTCTACGGACCGCAAGCTGCGCTGTTTTCGGAGCTCTTTGATACGCGCGTTCGCTATACCGGAATATCATTTGTCTATCAGTTCTCCGGTATCTACGCGAGTGGGCTTACGCCGATCATTGCCACCGCTCTGTTGCCGGCCGGCGGCAACAAGCCATGGCTAATTTGCTTGTATGTTTTGGCAGTCGGCATCGTAAGTGCACTGTCGGTCTTTGCAATGACCGAAGCCCATAAGCGTGACATGGCTGTCGATAGCAAATAGCCACACCCCAACCGCGGCGCGATCGTCATGGATCTCAACCTGAAAAGTCGCGTCGCGATTATAACTGGCGGCGCGGCCGGCATCGGCGAGGCTATTGGTCGCGCGCTTGCGGCTGAGGGCTGCACCATTTGTATTATCGATCGGGATGCAAGCGCCGCCAGAAAAACAGCCGCGTCGTTCGGACCACAGACCCAATCTGCCGCGGTAGACGTTAGCGACGCCGCTGCTGTGGTTCAGGCGTTTGAGAAAATCATCGCCAACTACAATCGGCTGGACATTCTAGTGAATGCAGCTGGTGTGCTCTCGACAGGTCTAGTTGCCGATCTGCCGATCACAGAGTGGCAACGAGTCAGCGAGGTCAATCTCTCCGGCGTACTTTATTGCGCTAAAGCCGCAATTCCTTTCATGAAAAAAAAGCAACATGGCCGCATCCTCAATATTGCATCGGTGTCAGCTATGCGTGGTGGAGGTTCCGTTGGAAATACACTCTATGGCACAACCAAAGCTGGCGTAGTCGCGTTGACGATGGGGCTTGCACGGGAGCTCGGTCCAAACGGCATCACGGTCAACGCGATTGCGCCCGCAATTGCCGACACGGCGATGACGCACGCCGCGCTAACAGAGGATGCGCGACGCAAAATACTCGCGCGAATCCCCCTCGGGCGTCTCGCAAACTTGTCCGATATTGCTGATCTTGCGGCGTTCCTCGTATCCGACCGCGCGAATTTTATCTCCGGCGCCGTCATTCCAGTCGACGGCGGCATCCTGACAACATAGCGATTCAAAGCGTCAGACTATGGACACAAGCGACTTTGCGGCGATTGGCATTGTCACGGTGGCAGGACTTGTCCGCGGTACTACCGGATTTGGCGGTGCGATGCTAATGACCCCGGTTCTGTCTATACTTTTTGGGCCGGTGCCAGCCGTTGTTATTGCCCTTCTATTAGAAACCGCAGCTGCGCTTGTGATGTTTCCGGACGCCCTGCCAAAAGCAACCTGGCGCACATTGCTGTATCTTATCCTTCCAGCGTTCGTGACGGTGCCGATTGGTGGCTATATTTTGCTGACCGTCGATCCAGGTTTCGCCCGAAAAATGATTGCCGCCGTGGTTATTGTATTCAGCTCGATGCTGTTATTCGGGCTTCGCTATACTGGATCTCCACGTGTTGCGACGTCGCTCGCCCTTGGGAGCCTTGTCGGCGCATTGCTGGGCGCAACAAGTGTTGGAGCCCCACCCGTGATCCTTTATCTCCTTTCGGGACCTGAATCCGCTGCGGTTACCCGCGCCAATCTCACTGTGTTCGTCACCGCGATTTCCGTGATCGGACTTATTATGCTTGCAGCCGCCGGTGCCATAACGACGAGCCTTGCTATTTCAGCGACGGCTCTTACGATCCCGTTTTTATTGGCTATCTGGCTCGGGAATAGACTTTTCGCACGGCTGAGCGACGCCGGGGTGCGGCGGCTTGCCCTCGTGCTGATGCTCGGGGTCGGCGTAGCTGGTCTTTTTCTCTAGGATCGACTTTCGCAGCCAAGGCCGTGCTTTCCGCTGAGTATTACAAAAAATCAAAAGTGTAATACTAGTCGCAAACGATGTGCCGGAGCTGCGGTCGGCAATTTTTCCGGAAATTATGTCGATCGGAGCCGGCGGTGCCGCTCACAAAACAAGCGCGGCAATAATCAAACAGCCTAATTCGTAGCCGTCCCGTAGACACGCGGGACCCCGCCACGAAAACTTTTCGGAAGGGTTCAGGCGAACACGGCACCACACCGTCGCGCGAATTGGAACAGCGACGACTGTCCTGGGTGCCGTGGCCTGCATTTTGCAGCTTGCTGGCGGACCGGGTGGCGGATTAAAAGGCTACCAATAATGGATGGCAAGCTGGCTCTACTGTACTTGTTAATCGTCGCCCTTCTTACATTTTCATACTTCGATGATGAAAATGTTGACCGGATGAGACATGCGATTGCTGCAGTGATAGTGGCGCCAGGCCATGTGGCGGGCGAATAAACTCATTGGCCGCAAGCACGCGCCAGAGACGCCGGCTCAGGCCGCCGTGGCGAGCTGGTCCTGATCGCGCGCGACCTTGAGCGCCTTGGTCCACCAGGCTAGCTGATCAAGCATCTCCTTGGCGCCAGCTTGCAAATAAGTGATGTCCTTGAGTTCCTTGCCTTCCTTCCACACCGCCATAAAGTCCGCGCCTTGGATGTAAACGCCGGTGCGGACGGTCGCCAACTGCAGCTCGGCGGCAACGAGACGCAATTGCTCGATTGCGCGCGCGCCGCCCACCGACCCGTAACCGACGAAACCGGCGGCCTTTTTGTTCCACTCTGGAGAAGCATAGTCGAACGCGTTCTTTAGCACCGCAGGCATGCTGTGATTGTATTCAGCAGTGACGAAGATGTAGCCATCAAATCCGGCGACCTTCTTCTGCCAGCGCTGGGCAACGGCATTTTGCGAAGGTGCCCAAGCATTCGACGCCACCTCATCAAAGAACGGCATTGGGAAATCGCGTAAGTCCACGATTTCGGTCTCAATATCGTCCCGCTGGGCGGCAATATCGTAGATCCATTGCGCTGGCTTGTGGCCGAAGCGAGCCGCACGAGTGGTGCTAATGACGATGGCAATCTTGAGTTTGCTCATAGCAGCCTCTATCTGTTGGTTACGAATTGTTACCAGGACTAAATAGATGACCAAGCACCGCGCGCAAGAAGGCACATCCGTGTTACCGAGTAACCTGCATGAGCCCGAGGATTGCCGTGCGGCCAGCGAAGTGCTCTCCCGCGTGGGTGACAAGTGGACAGTGCTTGTCGTTTGGACCCTAGGAGTCGGGCCCAAGCGGTTCAACGAGTTGCGCAAGGCGTTGGGCTCAATCTCGCAGCGCATGCTGACGCTCACACTTCGCGCGCTCGAACGCGACGGGCTTGTGACGCGCACTGCATTCCCGACCATTCCGCCGCGGGTGGACTACGAGTTGACCAAACTCGGCCGATCACTGCTCGATCCGGTGAGCGAGTTAGGCTTATGGGCGCGCAGGAATCGTTCCGCTATCCAGAATGCTCGCCGAAAGTACGATACCGCCGATCACATCAGCTAATGCAATCCGCTCTAAACTGATTCAATGCCACCTTTTCGGGTCGCCGTTGCGCGACGTCCGCTTTGGGTCACTCGCGGAGATCGCGTCTGTGGCACTTTCGCATAGCTGCTCTCTAACTTTCGTCTTTGCGATGTTGTGAACCTACTCCCAAATACAAACTAAACGGGCAAGTCGTCCCCCCGTATTGCCCGTCCCTCCGGCCCTTGGTCGCCCTCCCCGGCGTCCAAGGGCTTTTGGCTGCTAACCAGCACCGCTTTCCGCTGCCGAGGAGGCTAAACCGGTGCCGCCTCCGACGCCTAAAATCGACATAAGAAAGGCGAGCCACGCTTTTGCGACTGTTTGAAAATTAAGACGACCATCGCCATTTATCGCGCATGAGCAACAAGTTTGATCCGTCCGACTATTCGGTCGTCGTAAAGCTGCGAGGGAACCTGCCGAAGGCATGGAAGTGGGAGATTTACCGCGCCGGTCGGTGGGGGCCGTTAGAAAGCTCGCCAGTCTTTTTTGAAAGCATGGCAGTCGCGGCCAAAGAAGGAAAAAAGGCCCTCGCACGCTTGCTGGCGAAAGAGAAACACGCGGCGTGACAATTACCACGATCTGCTAGCGGCGCGCGCTTGGCTGCAAGGCCATTGCGGATGACGCATGAGCCCCGCATTGTGGTTGCAGCATCCATGCAAGGAATAAGAACATACAATGATCCGTATTGGCATTATTGGACTCGGCTGGTGGGGCAAGCAGATCGTGACCTGCCTCGCTGAAAGCTCACGATTTAAAGTCATCGCCGGGTGCGATATCGACACCAAGATGGCGGCGCCATTTGCTACCGCCCATAAGTTCGATCTCGTGAATGACTATAAAGCCCTTATCAATCGTCGCGATATCGATGCCATTGCTGTCGTGACCCCTCATCTGCTCCACGAAGAAATGGCGGTCGCTGCGTTTGGCGCCGGAAAACAAGTATTCTGCGAGAAGCCGCTCGCCCTCACTGCCGCGAGCGCCGAGCGTATACTTGCCGCCTGTGCGAACGCCGGGGGTGTGCTCGGAATTGGCCATGAACGGCGTTACGAGCCTGCGATGGAGGAAATGCGACGCCTGTTCGAAAGCGGCAAACTCGGGCGTGTGCTGCACATGGACGCCAATGTGAGTCACAACAATTTTCGCAAGATGGATCCATCAAACTGGCGGCGTGACCCCAAGCATGCACCGGCCGGCGCCTGGACCGCTCTTGGCATCCATCTCGGCGATATGTTCGTATCGTTCGCGGGCCATCCCGTGCGCATTACAGCGCGGACGGCCTCGCAAATTTTTCCAGCGCCATCAGAAGATTTCGTAAGCGCCGAGATCGATTTTAAAGACGGCGCCCGCGGGCGTATTACCTGTCTGTCAACGCCACCGTTTTATGGCCGTTTCACGTTGGTTTGCGACCAGGGCTGGGTGGAGGTGCAGGAAGGCGGCAATGTCGATAAGGGAATTCCGTCAAGTTTTGTCCACTGCAGCCCGGATGGCAGCCGCCAGACGCGAAGCTATGAACATACGAACACCGTGCGGATGAACTTCGAGGCCTGGGCCGATGCGGTAGAGGGCCACACGCCCTATCGCTTCTCCGCCGAGCAGTTGCTCGCGAATATCCATATTCTTGACGCCGTTACGCGCTCGGCAGCCGCGGGCGGAACGCCCGTCACTTTATGACAATAAGGCTTATAGCGCTCCTCGAAATTTATCGCCGTTTGGGTTACACCCGCGCCATATGCAAACCGAAAAAGAACATGTCGCCCTGTCCTCGATCGCGGCGTCGGCCGGATTGACCGTCGCCAAGGCGCTGGTGGGTTTTAGCACCGGCTCGCTGGCGATCCTCTCGGAAGCTGGCCATTCACTGATCGACCTCGGCGCCACGATCATGACCTATATCGCGGTGCGCATTTCCGGCAAGCCGGCCGATGAGGAGCATCACTACGGTCACGACAAGGTGGAAGCGGTCTCGGCGCTTGCCGAAACGGCGCTGCTGTTCCTGTTGTCGGGGATTGTTATTTGGGAGGCGGTCAAACGCCTCATGGACCATGACGGCCACGTCGTCGAAGCGACCGTCTGGGCGTTCGGCGTGGTCATATTGTCGATCGTCGTCGACTTCTTCCGAGCACGCGCATTATCGCGTACTGCCGAAAAGACATCGAGCCACGCGCTCGAGGCCGACGCGTTGCATTTTTCGTCTGATTTGTGGTCGTCACTGGCCGTGCTAATCGGACTTGTCGGTGTGTATTCCGGATTGGCCTGGGCGGATTCGGTCGCCGCACTGGTGGTGGCAATCTTGGTTTGCGTGGCCGGCTGGCGGCTCGGCAAACGCACCATCGATACCCTCATCGACGTCGCACCGGCAGGGGCCGCGGAAAAAATCACTGCGATTGCCGCACGGGTGCCGGGCGTCGTAGCTGTCGAAAAGGTACGCGCCCGCGGCGCAGGCGAGAAGACTTTCATCGAGTTGGGCGTTGCAGTCAGTCGCACACTGCCGCTTGATCGTGTGAGCACACTTAAAGACGACATCGCGGCCGCTCTCCGCAAGCAGATCCCCGGCGCTGAGCCGCTCGTGACGACCGACCCAGTTGCACTCAACAATGAGAGTGTTCTCGATCGCGTGATGGTCATTGCGCGCAATCGCGCATTTGCGGTGCATCATGTCACGGTACACGACCTTAAAGGCCGCCTGGCGGTGTCTCTCGATCTCGAAGTAGATGGAAAACTTTCGCTATTTGCCGCGCACGAAATGGCAGATGACCTGGAAGCAGCGATCGCGGGAGAGCTCGGTCCCAGCGTCGAGGTGGAGACTCACATCGAGCCACTCGAGCCCCAAGACGCCTCCGGCCGCGAAGCGCCACCCGAGCGTGTCAAAGCGGTTGCCATCGCGCTATCGGAACTCGCAGCCGAGAGCCGCAACATTCGCGACGTGCACGACGTGCGTGTACGCGAGACCGATGAGGGGGAAATCGTCAATTTCCATTGCCGTGTCGACCCACAGCTGAGTGTGCAGAGCGTGCACGAAAGCGTTGATGCGCTGGAGCGGGCTGTCAGACAGCGATCGCCTTCAATCAAGAGGGTGATCGGTCACGCCGAGCCGATGCGTTAGGCTCGCGCATCATGAATCGTTATGGACCAACAGCGCCCTGGATCGGAACCCATGCGTACCGATATTGCCAAACCCACCCGCTTGAAAGACTACCGCCCGCCCGACTGGCTGGTGGACACTGTTTCGCTCGACGTCTCGCTGCATCCCACGGCGTCAAAAGTGCGGGTGACGCTCTCGCTCAGGCCCAATCCAAACAGCGCTGCGGCACCTCTCGTGCTTGACGGCGATGGTCTGTCGCTGGTTTCGCTCAAGCTCAACGGGGTTAACCTGCCTGCCGACAGCTATGTCGCAACGCCGGAAAGCCTCACCATTCCGCAGCCGCCGAATGGAACTTTCACGCTTGAGATCGAAACGCTGATCGACCCTTCCGCCAATACCCAGTTGTCGGGCCTTTATTGCTCGAGTGGCACCTTTTGCACGCAGTGCGAAGCCGAAGGCTTCCGCCGCATAACTTACTTTCCGGACAGGCCCGACGTCATGGCCGTCTACACGACACGTATCGAGGCTAACAAAACGGAAGCGCCGATATTGCTCTCCAACGGTAATGTGACCGAAAGCGGAGAGATTGCAGGTGGGCGCCATTTCGCAATTTGGCACGACCCGCATCCAAAGCCTTCCTACCTTTTCGCGTTAGTCGGCGGCGACCTTGCCTGCGTCGAGGATCGCTTCGTGACCATGTCCGGGCGCAATGTCGCACTGCGCATCTACGTCGAGCACGGAAAGGAGGAACGTTGCGCCTACGCCATGGATTCCCTCAAGCGCTCAATGCGCTGGGATGAGAAGATCTTTGGCCGCGAATATGACCTCGATATTTTCATGATCGTCGCCGTCTCCGATTTCAATATGGGCGCCATGGAGAACAAGGGCCTTAATGTCTTCAACGACAAATATGTTCTGGCGAGCGCCGATACCGCAACAGACGGTGACTATGCGCAGATCGAGGCGGTAATTGCACACGAGTATTTCCACAATTGGACGGGCAATCGCATCACCTGCCGCGATTGGTTCCAGCTTTGCCTGAAAGAAGGCCTCACCGTCTTTCGCGACCAGGAATTTTCCTCTGACATGCGTTCACGGCCCGTGAAGCGCATCGCAGACGTGCGCGGCCTCCGCGCAGCGCAATTCATCGAGGATGCAGGGCCCTTAGCCCACCCGGTTCGCCCAGAGGCCTACAAAGAGATCAATAACTTCTACACAGCGACGGTCTACGAAAAAGGCGCCGAACTCGTGCGTATGGTGCAAACTTTAATCGGTCGTGAAAACTTTCGAGCCGGAATGGACCTCTATTTCGCGCGTCACGATGGTGAGGCGGCGACTGTCGAACAGTTTATCCAATGCTTCGCCGATGCGAGCACCCGCGACATGACACAATTCATGCGCTGGTATAGCCAGGCTGGCACACCGGAAGTCACAGTTGCGGGCCGTTTCGACGGGACGCGTAGGACCTACACGCTGGATTGCAAACAGCGAGTGCCTCCAACGCCCGGCCAGCCAAATAAAGACCCAATGGTGATCCCCCTGTCGCTTGGTTTGGTCGGCAAGGACGGCGGCGATATCCCCCTGACGTTGTCGGACGGAGCGCCGGTCTCTCATCACATCGTGCTGCGCGAGCCGTTCGCGCGTTTCGAATTTTCAGGTGTCACTGAGCGTCCCGTTTTATCAATCAATCGCGGCTTCTCGGCACCGATCAGGCTGGTGACCGACCTCGATGCCGGCGATCTTGGATTTCTCGCCGCGCACGACCGTGACCCGTTCAACCGTTGGCAGGCGCTGCAGACAATTTCGACGCGCTTGTTGATCGACAATGTGGCGGCCTTGCGTGCGGGCCGACCGATCCGCAACGACGACAAGCTGATGCGCGCACTGGCGACCATTCTCGATGACGCGACTCTCGAGCCGGCGTTTGTTGCACTTGCGCTCATGCTGCCCGGCGAAGGTGATATCGCGCGCGAGATCGGGCAAGACATCGATCCGGACGCGATTTTCCGCGCCCGCGCCGCGCTTAAGGCGGAGATCGGCGAACGGCTTGGTCCCGCACTCATCGCAGCCTATGACCGCATGACCGTGCCGGGCCCCTATTCACCTGATGCCCAAAGTGCCGGACGCCGCGCCTTGCGCAATGTCGCCCTTGACCTGCTCGCAGCAAGGGCCGAGGCCACGGCAATTGCCCGGGCCGCGCGGCAATACAAGGCCGCCGACAACATGACAGACCGCATGGCGGCGCTGGCGACCTTATCGTTGCACGACGGACTGGAGCGTGAGGACGCGCTTGCCGATCTCTACGCGCGGTATGCTTCCGACGCACTGGTCGTCGACAAATGGTTTTCGCTGCAAGCAGTGATCCCGCAACCGGATACCCTCGACAAGGTTCGGGCGCTTACCAGCCACCCGGCTTTTTCAATGGCCAACCCCAACCGCGTACGCGCGCTGATAGGCGCCTTCGCGCAAGCCAATGCCACACAATTCAACCGGCCGGACGGTGCCGGCTACGACTTCGTTGCCGAAACCATCCTCGGGCTCGATCCGAAAAATCCGCAGATTTCCGCGCGGCTTGCCACCGCCTTTCGCACCTGGCGCACGCTTGAAAATGAACGTCGCGCAAAGGCCGAAACCGCGCTCAAGCGCCTCAAGGGGGCGCCCAACATTTCACGCGATTTGGCCGATATTGTTGAACGCGCGCTTGCCGACCCCTGAATGCTGCCGTCGGCACCATTTTGTGTTGCCTAAAGTATCCGTGGGTAACATTTTTTAAATATTTGACTCTTCTGACTCTCGACAAATCAGCGCCCATCGATTCCAATCGACAAGTGATTCGGAAAGCGATGCGGCACATCCTTCCGGCTCGAGGGCGACAGGGGAAATTCCGAACGGAGGCTTTCTATGGCGCGCGCCGATGCGGCGAGTGCGTCTGCACATCCCGATTCTATTAAAGGCCTCGCGCAATCGATCGCCAAGCCGGCGTATCGGAGGCTGCTGAACGCCGAACCTCTCCTGCGCCGCGCGGTTCCGGTGCTGATCATCGCTTTTCTCGCCACCATCTGCGTTGGCGCACTCGTACAAGTCCTCGACCACCGCCGTCAGACCCTCGTCAGCGAGCTTATTTCACTTGACGCGGTCGCCGACCTCGCCGCCGAGCGCCTGCAACAGCCACTAAAGCAACCTGCCGATGCGATCGATAAGCCGCATCAAGTACTTGCGCGCGTATTGCCGCCCTGGGCGCTGGCCGCCGGCCGGCGTTTTGTTTTGACCAACGCCGACGGTGTCGTAACGGCGGCCAATCCCACCAGCGACGCTACGATCGGCCGTCGTCTCATCGACCTGTTGGGGCCGACGCAACCGCTGACAACATTCGGCGCCGGGGCAGGCGTCATGGAAATTGCCCTGCCGGACGAAAGCCGAGCATTGGCAACTGTGCGGATGCTCAACGTTCCGTTTGGCCAACTTGCGGTCATTCAGTCACGCGATGCGGCGCTGACCAACTGGCGGTCGCTTACGGCCCTCACGGTCACCCTGTCGACGACGACCGGATTTGTCGTCCTGATTCTCGGCTTCGCCTTCCACTGGCAGGCAACGCGCGCACGGGAAGCTGACCTGATTTACGAAACGGTCCGCAGCCGCATCGATACGGCGCTGAATCGCGGCCGATGCGGGCTGTGGGACTGGGATCTCGCGCGTGGCCGCATCTTCTGGTCCCAGTCGATGTTTGAAATTCTCGGCCTCGATGCCAAGGACGATTTGTTGTCCTTCGGCGACGTGAACGCGCTCGTCCATCCTGAAGACGTACGGTTATATGAACTCGCCGCTGAACTTGCCGATGCCACCGCAACCACCATCGACCATGCTTTCCGCATGCGCCATGCGGCCGGCCACTGGATCTGGCTACGCGCCCGCTGCGAACTGGTACGCCAGACGGGAGAGCCCGGCCTGCATCTTATCGGCATAGCCGTCGATATTACCGAACAAAAAAGTCTGGTGGAGAAAACCGTCGCCGCCGATATGCGGCTGCGTGACGCGATTGAGACGATCCCCGAAGCATTCGTGTTATGGGACGCCGATAACCGCTTGGTGCTGTGCAATTCCAACTTTCAGGAACTGCATCATCTGCCCGACGAA
Source organism: Pseudolabrys sp. (assembly GCA_035260465.1). GTDB lineage: Bacteria > Pseudomonadota > Alphaproteobacteria > Rhizobiales > Xanthobacteraceae > Pseudolabrys. The sequence continues at coordinate 17,164 of DATFVF010000189.1, forward strand.
ACAATCATGGTTGGCGCGTCCTACGAATCCATAGTCGCGGCGGGCAGCAAACCGGTGGTGCGCAACAAAGTTACGACCGCGGGTCCAAGTGTCCCCGGCGCGCGCACATTTGAAGCGCAGCTTGAGGATGGCCGCTGGCTGCATATCAGCGAGAGGCGCACCAAGGATGGCGGCTACGTTTCTGTCGGCACAGACATCACCCCGCTCAAGACACATGAGGAAAAGCTGATTGATAGTGAGAAACGTCTTATGGCCACGGTTTCCGATTTACGCGCTTCGCAGCAACGATCGGCCGAGCTTACCGAAAAATATGCGGAAGAAAAAACACGCGCTGAAGAGGCCAACCAAGCAAAGTCGAAATTCCTCGCCAATATGAGCCACGAGCTTCGCACGCCTTTGAATGCCATTATCGGATTTTCCGAAATCATGGAGTCGGGCATGTTTGGGCCGCTCGGCGCAGACAAATACAACGAATATTGCACCGACATCCGCGGCAGCGGCCAATACCTGCTTGAGGTCATCAATGACATTCTCGATATGTCGAAAATTGAGGCTGGCCGCATTCGCCTTGATTTCGAGGACCTCGACCTCGATACACTGCTCAACGAAGCGATGCGTGTGGTTGCTGCGCGCGCCCAGGACAAGCAGCTGCAGCTGACAGCACGGACATCGCCAGAGCTCAAGTTGAGAGCTGACCGTCGCGCGCTCAAGCAAGTCGCGCTCAATTTGCTGTCAAATGCGGTTAAATTCACGCCCACGGGCGGCCGTGTCACGGTGCGCGGGCGCGCATACGATAACCGCATCACCCTTGCGATCGCCGATACCGGAATCGGCATTGCCAAAGATGCCCTCACCCGACTCGGTCGGCCATTCGAACAGGTCGAAAGCCAACTCACGAAAAGTCATCAAGGCTCCGGACTCGGGCTTGCAATATCTAAATCGTTGGTCGAGCTTCACGGCGGACGCATGCGCATTCGCTCGACGCTCGGCAAGGGCACGCTCGTGGTCGTGCAGTTGCCGCTTGAGCCACAATGCCTCTTCCCGAAAGAAGAAGCTGCCTGATTGCAACTAAGGCGCTTTGCCAAGAATCCGCACGAAGCTTTCGCGCACTTTCGCCTGCGTTTCGATCAGGGTCGCATCGAGCGTGGCGAAATCCGGCACATCGCCTGCGCGTGCCAAGAGCCGCAGTAGCCCCGCACCGGCAGTTTTGGGATTGAACGCGCCCGGCAGGCACAACCGCAAGATTTGCGTGAGGTCCTGGTAAAGCTGCACAGCCGGGCGCAGAATCTCCGCATCCTGCACCGCCAAAACGCGCAGCGCCCACGCTTTGTCGAGCACACGCGCGGTCGACGTATCGAGAATATCGGGAAGCTGGTGCGCGTGAACGAGCTGTAAATACTGCACGATGAACTCAATATCGATCAGCCCACCGGCAACATATTTGAGATCCCAACGGTCGCCGTCGCCTTTTTCCTTCGCAAGGGCCGCCCGCATTTCCACAACATCGCCGGCAGTCAACTGGGCATCACGCGGGCGACGCAAGACTTCCCGGACTACACTTTCGACTCGTTGTTTGAAGGCGGGCGAGGATGAAACCACGCGTGCACGGGTCAATGCCATGTGTTCCCAGGTCCAGGCCTCAGTTTCCTGGTAGGCCGCAAAACCGTCGAGGCGCGTTGCCAGAGGCCCGGCGCGGCCTGAAGGCCGCAGCCGCATGTCGACCTGATAGAGCGCCCCGTAATTCGTCTGCGCAGTCAGCGCATTGATCAGCCGCTGGGTCAGCCGGGCGAAATATTGCGCGCCGTAGAGCGGCCGCGCACCATCTGAGTCCGGGGCTCGTTCATCGAAATCATAAATGAGAATGAGGTCGAGATCGGACGTGGCCGTCATCTCGTAACCGCCGAGTTTACCCATGGCTAGTACCGCGGTTTCCTCCGCGCGGACGTGTCCGTAGGTCACTGCAAAATTGTTCGAAATCGCGCGGTGCACCGCCCGAAGGACCGCGTCTGCTAGCCGCGCAAACGCTTCTCCCGCCTGGCGTGCCGTTACCGTTCCGGACAGGATCCGCACGCCGATCAGGAACATGTATTCCAACCCGAACATACGGATACGTTCGAGCAGGTCCTCGTCGTAACGCGACTGCGCGAGCGCCGCTTTGAAACGCCGGCCCAGTTCTGTCTCATCCGGGAGGGTGCCGAAAAAACTCGGGTCGACCAACGCATCCATGACCTGGGGATGGCGCGCCAGCGTATCGCTCAGCCGCGGAGCGATACCGAGCACCAACACAATCAATGCGATGAGTTCCGGTTTTTGCCGCAACAGCGACAGCAATCGCGCCGGCCCGTGGAGATTTGCGAGAAAGTGATCAAACGAGATCAATGTGGCGCCCGGATTGTCCGTGGCGGCTATTTGTTCCAAAAGCGCCGGTAAAAGTGCCTCAAGGTGACTGCGCGCAGTCTCGCTTTTCAACGAGCGATGAGCGCCGCGTAGCCAATTGCGAACAATACTGGAAGTTTCCAGCGGCGCCTTAAATCCGAGTTCGGAAAGGTGATCGAGCGTCTTGGTATCATCGGCACCGGGGGGAAACGCTAGCGCGGGCCCCTCGATGTCTGATGTCTTCTCGAAAAGGTGGGCATAGTAGTGCTGCACTTTGTCGAGGTGACCGACCAAAACCTTGGCGAAGGCATCCCGGTTCGCAAAGCCGAGGAAGCGCGCAAAACGTTCGAGCCCCGCGCGATCGCTGGGCAGGGTTTGCGTCTGCTCGTCATTCACCATTTGCAGTCGATGCTCGACCAGCCGCAGAAATTGATAAGCGGATTTCATGGCATCGCGCGCATCCGCATCAATCCATTTGTCGTCACAAAGCTTATCGAGGGTGGTAAGCGTATCGCGGTCGCGTAGGCCGGGGTTGCGCCCGCCCGCAATGAGCTGCTGCGTCTGCGCAAAAAACTCTATCTCGCGGATGCCGCCGCGGCCGAGCTTGATGTTGTGGCCTTCAACCGCAATCTCGCCGTGCCCTCGATAAGCATTGATTTGACGTTTCATCGCATGGACATCGGCAACGGCTGCGAAGTCTAAATATTTCCGCCATACGAACGGCGAGAGTTCGTTGATGAACACCTCTCCTGCGGAAATTTCTCCCGCACAAGCCCGCGCCTTAATCATCGCGGCGCGTTCCCAGTTCTGACCCATGCTTTCGTAGTAGGACAAAGCGGCCGCTGTAGAAATCGCGATCGCTGTTGATGCTGGGTCCGGCCGCAAGCGCAAATCGGTACGGAATACGTAACCGTCGCCGGTACGCTCCTGAAGCAGTTTCACTATTCGTTGCGTCAGCCGTACGAAAAGCGTCGAGGGCTCGGCGTCTTCCGGGAGCGCCGGCGCCGCCGGATCGTACAGTACGATGAGATCGATATCGCTCGAGTAGTTGAGCTCGTATGCGCCCATCTTGCCCATGGCCAGCACGATGAATCCGCTACCGGATTCTGGCTGGGACTTGCTTTTGGGGATAAGTCGTCCGGCGCGCGCAGCTTCGGCCAATACGAAACGGACAGCGGCATTGACTGCCGTGTCCGCGAGACCAGTAAGCGCGCGGGTCGTGCGCATCACCGTCCAAACGCCGCCTATATCGGCGAGCGCAATCAGCAGGGCGGCCTCGGCCTTCATCCGCCGCAGCCACCGCATCGCTTCCGCTTCGTCCGTGCTCGAAGCGACCGCGACATTATGCTCGGCTAAAAGATTCGAGAGATGCTGATCGGGATTTCTCTGAAGCAGCCGTAGGAACCGCTCCGGCTCGCGGGCGATCAACTCCCATAGG
>DATFVF010000190.1:0-2376 GCA_035260465.1 Pseudolabrys sp.
CACCACGCCGAGCGCGACGAGAACGGAAAACGGCGAAAACCAGTCGAAGGGTCCACCGGCGAAGCGGCCGTTCGCCACAGTCGGCCCTCCGATCAGGCCGCCGAGCGCAAAGCCTTGGCATAACGCGGCGACGAGGCTGCCGAGCCCGAAGGCGAAGTCCCACAGCCGCGGCACCCGCAAATGCTCGCGGAACTCGAAGGCGACGCCGCGAAAGACCAGCGCAAAAAATCATCACGATCAGGTAAAGCGCGTGGAGGGCGATCGCATACACGCTCGGGAAGGCGCCGAAGAGCGCGCCGCCCAACACCACGAGCCAGGTCTCGCTCGCCGCGGCCCGTCGCTCGGCTGGTCGATCGGCCTCACAGTCCGTCTCGTTATCTTTTAAGCAAGAACTCGCAAACGATGGCAAGCCGCGGCAAGCGACGGCGGTCGATATGCTGCAGGAGAAGCAATTCGCCAACCGTGAGGCTGACCAGTTCGTCGAAAGGCCGCGGCTGACCATTGATCGACACAACTTCTCGATCGAGAATCCGGTCGTGGCCACGTTGGCGAGACTGGGCTAGTGACTCAACCAACGTTCATGCTGCGCAGCGTCACCTTTGCCATCGCTCTTCTGATCCTTCCGGCGACAGCCGTGGATGCGTCGTATTGCGGTCAGTCCTCCGAGCTTGCTGCCGCGCGAGCGCGTTGGGCGGCGGTGCGCCAAAGTCGCGTCGACCCTGCCGACGCCGAGAAGGTCTGCCGTGCCTACGGCAACCATTTCTACGACGCGGTGGTGGCGCGCCAGGCCGCCTCCTCGTGCGAGGACAGCGTCAGCCGCCAACGGAATCTCGAGATGCTCGACGGAGAGATCGACGCGTTCAACAACCTCATCGCAGCCCAGTGCATCGGTTTGTGACGTGCTTTCACCTGCGTGCCCAAGGAGACCCGCAAGATAAATCCCCCGCGTTGCAAGCTGTTTGATTTCCTCCTCGCTCAAGCGATCGAGTCAGTTGACTTGCTGACCGGAAATAGCTCCGGGCGAACGTCACGCAAGCTCGATCACGTCGCCGCGCCGGATTGTTCCTTCCACCAAGATCGCGCCATAAACTCCGGCCTTGTTATCGTGGGTCTGATTGACCGTCCGTAGGAGCTGCGCGTTAGGCTCAGCGGTATCGGGATCTAGCGTGATCATCTTGCAGCGCGGGTCGCGTTCGAGAACCGAAACCACCACCTTGGATCCGATCCGCAGCGTTCGGCCGACATACGCGTCCTCCGCGAAGCCGCCGGCAGACCCGAGATCCATGTAGATGTTTGCCCTGAACCGCCGCTTATCGATGGTGGTTCCGATCTCCTCGCCAAGCCGGCGCCCGGTTTGAATCGAAAACAGCGAAATTGGACGACAATCCGTCATCGCGCGCTCGGATCGCAACAAGGTTAGGACATGCTCATCTCCGATCCGCTTTTTGAGCAAGCCGATCAATGCGGGATCATCGACCCGGAGCACTTCTCCCGATGGCGTCTCGACATCGACGGCGAAAGCCGCTGCGTCGGCAAAAAGCGGGTTTATACCAGGCGCCATGCTCTCAGCCTCCCTCAAATTGGGAGGTTTTGCAGTTTTGTCCGCATGACGGAAGCGAGGTCGATACAGCAGCATCTCTTCCTGCTCCCGCCCGGTCAGGTAAGGAAAGCCCTTGGGCGCAGCGGTGCTCCTGAAAGCAAAGAGGCGGTCACCGTAGACACCTGAAAACCCAACGAAGGCCTCTTCCAGTTCCTCGCCGCGCATGCTCTTAACCGGATAGCGCCAGAGGCTGTCTACCTTTCCCGCGACACTCATTTGTGAACTCCCCCGACGCCGTTTGTGCTCTCGGCACCTAACCTCATACCGATTGAGATGCTCCACGCTAAGCCGGTGGAAGCGGTCGGCGCAAGTCGGGGACCTTGCCCTTCCGCTCGAGAGTCCCTGCGGAACGTCAGGCGGAAGAAGTCGCGCAGGCTTTCGCCATAGCTCATCAGCCGCCCGCAGCGGTATATTCTCGTTGCACAAAGATACTGCGCGCGCGCGGCAAGCGGCCACGCGGCCGCCGCGCCGCCGAGCAGTGTGATGAAATTGCGCCGCCTCACTCGATCACCTCGTCGGCGCGGGCAAGCAGCGTCGGCGGAACTTCGAGGCCAAGCGCCTTGGCGGTCTTGAGGTTGATCACCAGCTCGTACTTCGTCGGCGCCTGCACCGGAAGATCGGCCGGCTTCTCGCCCCTGAGGATGCGATCGACGTAGCTGGCCCCGCGCCGAGCCTGGTCAATCAGGTCGGGCCCATAGGAGATCAAGCCGCCAGCGGCGACGAAAAAGCGTAGCCAGTAAATCGCAGGCAGTTTGTGCCGTGCCGCCAGTGTGATG
>DATFVF010000191.1:0-4680 GCA_035260465.1 Pseudolabrys sp.
CCCGGTGCGAGCGCGTCCTTTGCGGTGTAGTAGGCCGGTAGTTCCCGCACCGTGAACTTGATGCGTCGCAACGCTTCGCGCGCGATTTGATCGTCATCGGCGGCAACGGCCGCCACCGGCTCCCCGCGATAGCGCACTTTATCGCGCGCCAGCGGATGCTCGGTGCGCGCGATCGGAAGGACGCCGAAGGCCTTGTCGCAATCGGCGCCGGTGACAATGGCGCGCACGCCCGGCAGCTTGAGTGCCCCAGTAACGTCGACGTCGACAATTTCTCCGTGCGAATAGGGACTGCGGTAGATGCGGCCGGCAAGCTGACCTGGCGCGAGAATATCGGCGGTGTATTTGGCGCGCCCCGATACTTTCTCGGGCCCGTCGATCATGGGCACATAGGAACCGATATTATGCGCCGGGACAGCTTTGTTCACGGCGCGATCCCCTGCGCATTCAGCGCTGCGGCATATTTCACGGCCTCAATGATTTTGACGTAACCAGTGCAGCGGCAGATGTTGCTGCCGAGCGCTTCGATGATTTCCGCATCGGTCGGTGTCGGGTTTTTGCGGAGCAAACCGGCGGACGCCATGATGAAGCCTGGCGTGCAGTAGCCGCACTGCGAGCCGAGTTTTTCATGAAAGCCGCGCTGCACCGCAGAGAGCTGTCCGTCGGACCCGAGCGACTCGATCGTGTCGACACGCTTGCCCTGGATGGTTGCGGCAAGCGTGAGGCATGACAGGATCGGCCGGTCGTCGACCAAGACTGTGCAGGCACCGCATTCGCCGCCATCGCACCCGGTCTTGGTTCCCGTGAGACCGACCTTTTCACGCAGATAGTCGAGCAACAGGATGTTGTCGGCGACCGCGTCGGCGCGGTCACGGCCGTTGAGCCTGCATTCAAGCAGCCTGGCCAAGCGTTTTCGTCCCTTGGAAGCGCGCAGTTTTTGCGCGTCTTTTGTCTTTATTGTTAGCGCTACGACACACTACGCCCGAAGGCCGCTCCAGACCAATTTTCGGGAATGGCTGGAACGATTACGCCGGCCCAAATTTGGCGATTACATTGGCCGGGATGGCCGTACCACCAATCTTTTCGGGGTTTTCCTTGTTGCGCGTCGCCCAAACCCGGGTTTCTCCCCCCTCGACGGCCAGGTGGCCGTCAACCAAGAGGCGGTGCTCAACGTCGAAGCTAGAGCGGCGGAATTCGCTGACTCTTGAGGTTATTTCGACAGCATCCCCGAATTTAATCGGCTTAAGGAAGTTAGCGCGTACATCAACGAGTGGAATTCCCATGATGTCGAATGTCGTCGCAAGATCAGGCGGCCTTACGCCGAGTGCTGCCTGGAACAGAAGCCACGTACTGGAGTCGAATAGTTCAAAAAAGCGGCTATTGAAGACAATCCCAGCGGGATCGCACTGACCCCATTCGATAGTCAGCTGCCTGCGATTGGTGAACGAAGCCACGTTGTCGCCTCGAATGGTTATCTTGCTTATCTTGCAGATGAATACTAGCTGGCGTTCGCCGCATCGTAAATTGTCAGGACTGTCTAGCCTTCTTCTTGCGCTTCGGCTCACGCGGATCGGGCCATTCCACCACCTCCTGTGACAGCAGTTCGACTCGCGAGGACCGGCGGCGTTTGCGTAGGGCGCGCCGCGGTGCGATCGGAATATGCGGCGAAGTATCGAGCGCGACCAGCAGCCAATCAAGATCTTCCGGTGCGATCACCCAGCTTCTGGGCGTGAAGCGCGCGAGCGAAAACGGCTTCGAAAAGGACAGCATCGATTTTTTGCCGCCCGGCAGGCAATATTCGTGCGCATAGCTCATCGCTAATTCGCGCGCGCTCGCATAAATCGGGTCGCGCCAACGTAGGATCGCATGATTGGTCTTGCTGATCGCGCCCCACAACCCGCGCTCCTGGAAAAGGGTAATGATGTGGTCTTGATCGCTCGGCAGAGCGCGAATGTCCATCAGCAGCGGCGGCCTTCCGTGATAGGCGAGCGCAGCGGCTGCGAAGACCGCGCCTTCCGCACAGTGGGCCATCTGCGCGTTTAGCACGCTCCGTGGCGACATCGCCGTGTCGCCTTTGAGGCTGAAATTCACCGGCAACTTGTCGAGGAAATCCTGAACCTTTTGCGGCGTATTGAGGCGCGCGAATAATCGATGTTCGCGCGGCGTCAGCAGAGAATGCAGTTTGCGCCGATACGTGGCCATGAGTGTTGGAGCAGTTCCGGAGTGAGCATCACTTTCCGTGTTTTGCATACGTAACCGCGGGATTCGAGCGTTACCGGCGTTCTCCACAACAGGGTGTAGGAAGGAAATTGTTACGCGTGGAACCGCGTAAAAAAGCAAATTTGTTCTTATTTTCGGGCACTTATTGCGATTTCGTAGAATAGTCTCCTATTTAGCAGCTCCTACCGATGGCACAGGAGCTGTCCAATGACCGACCTACCTCACGAGAGCCGGAGCGTCTTGCAGCCGGGCGCACTGGATACCTGGGCGGTGGCGATCGCGACCGCGCTGGTAGCTCTCGTTGTCCTCGGCGTTCTGCCGCACCTCCCGTGGTAAGGAGCCATTTTTCATGAGTACCACGACCTGGCCCGGCGCGACGCCCCGCCGCGCCGACAATGTCGAACTCGCGCCGCGCATCAGCGAAGATTGGTTATCGCTGATCATCGGGCTTTCCATCTTCGTTCTCGCGCTGGCTGGGATCGCAAACTTTGATCTGCTTGGCTGGGTTGTAACCACCTCCGTGTGGAGCGACGCAAGCAAGGCCCTCGGAACCGTTTCGAAATCGTATGCTTCGCTTGGCGGGTTCGGCGCGCTGGTCGCGACCTACGTTGCGCTGCTCGTCGTCCTGAGCGCGGCGGCGGTCGCACTCAAGAGCGATATCAAGAAATTCGCGCTCGCGTTCACGGCGGTGTTCTGGATCGCCTATGCGAGCTGGGTGGTGGGCAATTTCGCCAACTTCGCTGCCGTGACGCCAGCCGAATTGCAGAAATTCGGCATTAGTTGGTCACTCAAGCTGACCAACGAAGGCGCTTACATTTTCGCGCTGATCTCGGGCCTGGTGATCGCCAACGTCTTTCCGCGCTTCGGCGAAGCGATCAAAGATGCAGTACGTCCCGAACTCTATATCAAGATCGCGATCGTTATCCTTGGCGGCTTCTTCGCTGTCACCGCCGCCGGAAAATTATCGCTGGCGAGTGCGCTGCTGCTGCGCGGAGTAGCGGCGATCATCGAAGCCTATCTGATCTACTGGGCGGTCGTTTATTTCGTCGCCCGCAAATGGTTCGGCTTTAATCGCGAATGGGCGGCGCCTCTCGCTTCTGGGATTTCAATCTGCGGCGTCTCGGCGGCGATCGCGACGGGCGGCGCCATCCGTGCGCGGCCGATGATCCCGGTCGTGGTGTCCTCGCTGGTTGTCGTGTTCGCAGTCGTCGAAGTGCTTGTGCTGCCATTTCTGGCACAGACATTCTTGTCGCACGAGCCGCTGGTAGCGGGCGCCTGGATGGGCCTTGCCATCAAGACCGACGGTGCGGCAGTCGCCGGCGGCGCCATCACTGAATCACTAATCCTCGCTCAGAACGCTGCCGAAGGCATCAAATATCAGCCCGGGTGGATTCTCGGCACAGCAGCGACAATCAAGGTGTTCATCGACATCTTCATTGGCATCTGGGCTTTCGTGCTCGCCTATATCTGGACCAATCACATCAACAGAACGTCGGACAAAGCGAACATCCGGGAAATCTGGGAGCGCTTTCCGAAATTCGTCATCGGATTCGTCGTGACCTTCGCGGTCGGGCTTTACCTCGCGCTGGCAACACCAGCCGCCATTGCTTCCAAGGTGCCAGCGGCGATGGGTGAGGCGAACACCATCCGCGTTGTGTTCTTCATTTTGACCTTCTTCTCGATTGGCGTGCTGTCCAACTTCAAGAAGCTGTGGGCTGAGGGCATCGGGCGGCTCGCCGCTGTCTATTTCGTAAGCCTGTTCGGCTTCGTGATCTGGGTCGGACTGTTGATTTCCTGGCTGTTCTTCAGCGGCGTCAAGCCGCCGCTGGCCAGCTGAGCCTAAGGAGGGAGCGATGTCGCAAATAAATGTCGGCGAAGAACTTCGCAAGGCGGCCGTCGAGCCACTCTTGCCGATCGAGAAGAAGCTGATCGGCTGGAGTCTTGGAATTGGCGTCGTTTCCCTCGTCATCCTTGCCGTCGTCAACCACTTATTCCCAGCGTCGATCTAACGTTTTGCAATGCGGCGGCGCCGATTGCGCTGCCGAGAAATGAGAATGGTAATGTCGCCAATTCCGAAAACCGCGCCCTTCGCCGAAGAGGAGATTGATCTCCTCAACCGCGTCGTCGGCCCTGCCAGTGCCAATCAGCGGGCTTGGCTCGCCGGATTCCTTGCGGGTCTCGATGCCGCTGCAGGCGGTGCGGTTGCGGCGCAACCGGCGGCGTCATCGCGGCCGGCCGAACCGCTCACGATCGTCTATGCCAGCGAGTCCGGAAATTCGGAAAAGCTCGCGGGTGATTTTGCCAAAGCGGCGCGGAAGAACGGCCTAAAGCCGACAATTATTGATATGGCCGACCTCGAGCTGACGGCCCTCGCGTCCGCCAAGCGGCTGGTAGTCGTCGCGGCAACGTGGGGCGAGGGCGAACCGCCCGCGCGTGCCATTCGCGCCTATAACGAACTGATGG
>DATFVF010000192.1:0-2488 GCA_035260465.1 Pseudolabrys sp.
TTTCCATTTCGAATTCGGCACAACTTCATCCACCAGCCGCCATTCAACGGCTTTCGCGCCACGAATTCCTTCCTCAATCGAGCAGAACACATCGGCGCGATCGCGACGAACCTTTCTCTTGTCGGTGACGCGGGTGAGGCCGCCAGTGCCCGGCAACACAGCCAGCAGCGGTGTCTCCGGCAACGCCACCGCCGAGCGGCGATCGTCGACCAACATGATGTGATCCGCAGCAAGCGCCAGTTCGTAGCCACCACCAGCGGCATTGCCGTTGATCGCGCACACATAGATCTGCTTGGAATTCTCGGAAGCATCCTCGATGGCGAGGCGCGTCTCATTGGTGAACTTGCAGAAATTCACTTTCTGGCCATGCGTCGATTTGCCGAGCATGCGGATATTGGCGCCGGCGCAAAACACATTGTCCTTGCCGGACTTGATAACGACGCAGCGCACCTCCGGGTGCTCGAAGCGCAACCGCTGCACGGCGTCGTTGAGTTCGATATCGACGCCGAGATCGTAGGAGTTGAGCTTAAGCTCATAGCCGTCGGACAATCCGCCGGCCTGATCGACGTCCATGATCAAATAAGCGATGTCGCCTTCGTGTTCGATCCGCCAATGACGGTATCGCGAAGGGTCGGTTTGAAAATCGATGACTTGCATGGTGTCCGCACGCTGGGCATTGTGCCCCGCCGCGCTCTCCCTTGATGCATTATTTTGCATATTACTATCACTCTGGCTATGCCTTATCAACAGCGCTTGCCGATAGGTCCACCCCCGTCTCGCTATTGCCTAGCATTATAATGCATGTTATCGAATGGACCATGAATGTCAGCCGCGCCAAGCCCGCCGCCACCCGCGACACCGACGCCTATCTCGGGCGGCTCGGTGACCGCGTGCGTACGTTACGCAATCAGCGTGGCATGACCAGGAAAGCCCTTGCCCGGCACGCAAAAGTGTCCGAGCGCTATCTCGCGCAACTCGAGGCGGGCCTCGGAAACGGCTCGATTGTCCTGCTGCGGCGGATCGCGCGCGCCATCGGCTTGCCGATCACTCAACTCGTACACGAAGGAACCGAGCCCGTGCTCGACTTCGTATTATTGTCGCAATTCCTCGAGCGGCTACCACCGGCCACACTCGCGGAGGCGCGCGAGCTGCTGCTCGAGCGCTTTGGCAAGCCCTCAGAGGACGCGCGGCGACGTCGCATTGCGTTGATCGGATTGCGCGGCGGTGGCAAATCTACGCTCGGTCGTCTTTTGGCCGAGCGGCTTAGCATCCCCTTCATTGAGCTCGACCGCGAAATAGAGCGGCGCAGCGGCGCTACCCTCAGCGAGATCTTCGATATGTTCGGCCAGGAGACTTTCCGTCGTGCCGAGCGCGAAGCGTTGGATGATGTCCTTCGACAGCACCAGAATTTTGTAGTCGCCACGAGCGGTAGCATCGTCACGGAGCCGGGCACACTCGAACTTCTGCTCGCTTCGTGTTTCACGGTTTGGGTGCGCGCGGAGCCGAAGGAGCACATGGGCCGGGTTATGGCCCAAGGCGATATGCGGCCGATGGCCCACAGTACTCGCGCGATGGATGATTTGGTCTCGATTCTGAAAAGTCGCGAGCCCCTCTACGCGAAAGCGGAAGTCGCACTCAGCACGACGGGCAAAACGCCGGACCAGAATTTGGCAGAACTGTTGCGTCTCATTGAAGTTCCCGATAATCGCATGACGCGCCAGTCGGCGTGACAATAATTGTAGGAGCCGGCTCCTGCCGGATGTCAGGATGAGTGATACAATAAAGACCGATGTTCTGATCGTCGGTGCAGGTCCGATCGGCTTGTTTGCCGTCTTCGAATTGGGGCTCCTCGATATCAAGGCGCACCTCGTCGATATTCTCGACAAAGTGGGCGGGCAATGCGCCGAGCTTTATCCGGAAAAACCGATCTACGACATTCCGGGCATACCATTCATTACCGGTCACGGGCTAAGCGACGCGTTGATGCGGCAGATCAAGCCGTTCGGCCCAACTTTCCATCTCGGCGAAATGGTGACGACGTTAGAGAAAATCGGCGACCCGCTGTTTCGCGTAGCGACCGACCGCGGCAAAGTGTTCGAAACAAAGAGTGTTGTGATTGCCGCCGGTGGTGGCTCCTTCCAACCAAAGCGCCCGCCGATCAACGGCATCGAACCCTATGAGAACACGTCGGTTTTCTACGCCGTTCGCAAAATGGATGCCTTTCGCGACAAGCGGTTGCTGATCGTCGGCGGGGGCGATTCGGCCCTGGACTGGACGCTTAATTTGCAGCCTATCGCCAAACGTTTGACGCTCGTACACCGGCGCGACGAATTCCGCGGTGCCCCTGACAGCGTGAACAAGATGCGTGCGCTGGTCGCCGCCGGTGACATGGACCTGAAGATCGGCCAGGTGTCCGGCCTGGAGGGAGGCGACGGTCAGTTAAGCGCCTGTTCTGTGAAAGGGAACGATGGCGTGGCCACGCGTATTG
>DATFVF010000193.1:0-8692 GCA_035260465.1 Pseudolabrys sp.
ATCGCCGGCGCAGGCGGCATCATCACGACATGGGACAACGGCCAGGCGCAACGCGGCGGCCGTATCGTCGTCGCCGGCGACAAACGCGTCCATCAGGCGGCGCTGGAGATCTTGAACAGCTAGGGCGCGGACTCGTAAACGCGCAGCCAATAGGCCCCCCGCTGACGAGGCGTGTACTCATAAATACGCTCGCCAATTGAAGGCGATCTCGGGGAGCCCGCTCGCAGGTGCCTCTTACCCAAGTCTCTTTGCCCAAGTCTGGGCGTGCCAAACCGCGACCGCAATCGCCGCCGAAACCATGGCTGTGACCAGCGGCTCGGCCCATTGCGGGGGGAAGTGCGACGGATGTGCAAAGATGTCGCCTATGAAGGTCGCGAATGCGGCGATCGTTGCCTGTCGAGTCGCCGAATTCAGTTTGCGATCCATTTGCACGAGCAGTGCAACACTGACCGCTGCACTCACGGTGCCACAAATGGACGCAAGCTGCGCGTGCTCCAGGCTGAGAGCTTTCGCGAAGTCGCCCCGTGCCATCACGAGAAAGCAGGCAAGCCACGCGCCAGCGAACTTCTCAATTGCCGGTCGGGCGAGCCCGTCGGCCGGCAGTCGATCCTGCAAGATGCTTCGAAAGCTGAGGCTTGGCATTACTTCACCGATCCTGTGGCTGCTTTGATTTGCGACAATTCGAGATTCTACACAAAGCAATTCCACATCACGTGCGATCAAGTTGGAGTGAGAAACGCTGATAGTACAGATTTCGGCGCACGTCGGCTTTGGGTCATTAGCGGACATTCACGAAGTAACCTGCGCAAAAAGAAAGACCGCCTCGCGGCGGTCTCTCCGAAATTCGAATTTCTGTTTAATCAGGCAGCAAGTGCCGCTGCCTTCTTTTTCCTGCGCCAGCCGATGACACCTAGTGCGCCGAGGCCGGTAGCGAACATCGGGAACGCGGCGGGGGAGCGGCGTAGCGGGCGAGCTCGCCTTGCACACTAAGCATGGCCAAAGGGGAATTCACTCGAGCTGCGGGGACCCAGAGCAAAATCGGCAAGCTGCAATTTCGATTTCCGGATTTCCGCTTGCGCGGGAATGAGCGGTGCTGGACCGCTGCTAATACCGCGGCGTGCCTGGAACGAAAGCGTCGAATGCCGCCCAGAATTGTCCGCGATAATGATCCTGTTCCTGAAGGATCTCGTGCTTGGCGCCGGCGAGAATGAGGTGGCGGCCGGCGAGCAGATTCTGCCCAAATGTTTCGATCGCCGGTGTGGAGACGACGTCGTCGCGTCCAGCCGCGACCATCAGGATCGGCTGGCGGATGCTGGCCGAATAGGCCGGTTCGGCGAATTGCTTCATTTGTCGCAACGCTACGTCCGCCCAGGCCACAGTCGGCGCTCCCAAGCCGAGCGCTGGCTCCTGCTCCAGCACAGCGGCGTTGCGCGCGTAGCGCACCGGATCAGACGTGAGAACGTTTCCGATGAAGCTTTCAGAGCCGGTCACAGCAGAATCGCCAGACGGCACGTAGGCACCCCCGCGTCCGATAATCCGCATGAGCCGCGCGAGCGGTCCAGCGACGCGCGTGAGGCGGCCAGATGGTAAGGCGATCATCGGCGCTGACAGCACGATGCGCTCGAACCAGCGGCTGCCGTCATGGCAGGCGCGCAACGCCACGGCCGCGCCCATGGAATGCGCCAGCGCGAAAAACGGCGGCGGGCAATCGGGCAGCACCACCTGCTCCATCACCGCTTCAAGATCGGTGATGTAATTGGAAAAATTCCGCACATAGCCTTTGTGGCGATCGGACAATGCACGGTCCGAAAGGCCCTGGCCACGCCAATCGAAGGTTGCCACGGCAAATCCACGCCCGCGCAGATCGCGCACCGTCTCGAAATATTTTTCGATGAACTCGGCGCGGCCCTGCAACACGACCACCGTGCCTTTGCGGCCTGGTGGCGGAGCCCACCGGGCAAAGCGCAGTTCCACCCCATCCGGGGTTTTGATCGCACCGGCGACGACATCGTCGGGCACCGGATTTGCGGGGATTGAGACGAGTTTCATAATGCAGGGAGAGTAAGCCGTGGCGGCGCTTCGGGCTTATAGCAGGGTGGAGCGCGCGCTCAATCACAAGCGAGCAGGCGCCTAAAAACACAGTGTTTTCACAATCTTATCCCTGTTCGAACCGGGACTTGCAGGCTTGAAACCTGCTCCCATATCAGGACTGCGTAGGCCAACCACGGCTGCGCACGGTTTGGTCCGGCCATTCGGCGGACCGCCGCATGTCGCTCAACAATGGAGGATATGCCATGCGAACTTTCGATCTTGCTCCCCTTTACCGTTCCACCGTCGGATTCGACCGGCTGTTTTCGATGCTGGATGGATTTGAATCCGCTCCAGGTTATCCGCCGTACAACATCGAACGAACCGGTGAAAACGACTACCGTGTCACCGTCGCAGTCGCCGGGTTCGGCGAGAACGAGCTTTCGATCGAGGCGAAAGAAAACACGCTGACGATCAAGGGCTCCAAACAAGTCAAGGAAGAGCAGGACGGCGACGTGCTCTACCAAGGCATCGCCGCGCGCGCTTTCGAGCGCGTATTCCAGCTCGCCGATCATGTGCAGGTCAAGAACGCGAGCCTCGAGAACGGATTGCTCCACGTCGATCTCGTGCGTGAAATCCCCGAGGCCAAGAAGCCGCGCCAGATCCCGATCGGCAACGCCAACGCCAAGGCCCAGGTGGTCAACACCAAAGCCGCGGCCTAACCCAAAAGCACATTGCTAGACGGCAGCGCCCCGGAAATCCGGGGCGCTTTCGTCTTGAGGCCAAGATGTAGGCACGACGCGTATAATATTGCCGTCCCTATACCGGCTTACCGCTGGGATGCCGATGCCACCGGCGCTCCCTGCGGCCGGTTCCGCGCAATGGCATTGCGCGAATGCCGCGTCCGTGGTCCTGTTCTTGCTTGCTTCAAGACCGCCGCCGCAACAAAGCGAAAGGTTTCGGCCATTCGGGCGTGGACCAGCCTTGTGCGACGGGGCAAAATTTGGCATGGTCTATTAGGACAGTAATACTGTCCTAATAGTGGTGGCCTCGGTGGCGGCCTTTAAAGGCGGGCAGACATCGGTGGCGCCCAACGGGAGCGGCCACGGGCGGCGACAAACCGGACAAGGCTGTCCCTTCTTGAGATCAGTTACGCGTTGACCGCAAGCGTCTCGCTTGCGGACGATGCAGGTACGCCGGAGCATCAACAGCACCGGCGAGGCAGGATGAGATGAGCGAGGAGAAGCGCAGCGCAGATTTTGCCGGACGCGGTTCAACCGCAGATCCCGGCACACCGCTCGCGCAGGGTCTGTACGATCCGGCGCTCGACAAGGATTCCTGTGGTGTCGGATTTATTGCGGACATCAAAGGCCGCAAGTCGCACCAGACCATTGAAGATGGTCTGCGCATCCTCTGCAATCTCGAGCACCGCGGTGCAACCGGCGCCGATCCTCGCATGGGCGATGGCGCCGGCATCCTTGTGCAAATCCCGCACAAATTCTTCGTCAAGAAAACGGCCGAGCTCGGATTCAAACTGCCGAAGGCGGGCGAGTACGCGGTTGGTTATCTTTTCATGCCGACAGACACGAACTGGCGGCAAATCATCCGCGACATCTACGCTGAGGTCATCGCGCGCGAGGGACTTTCGCTACTCGGCTGGCGCGACGTACCGACCGACAATTCGACGCTCGGTGAATCGGTCAAGCCGACCGAGCCAAAGCACATGCAGGTGTTCATCGGCCGTGGAAAGAAAAAGTTTTCCGAGGACGAGTTCGAGCGCCGTCTTTACATCCTGCGCAAGTCGATCTCGAACGCGATATATCGGCGCCGTGAGCGGCGCACATCGGGCTACTACCCGGTGTCAATCTCCTGCCGCACGATCATCTACAAGGGCATGTTCCTCGCCGACCAGCTGGGAACCTACTATCCTGACCTGCACGATCCCGATTTCGAGAGCGCGCTTGCGCTGGTCCACCAGCGTTTCTCGACCAACACATTCCCGACGTGGTCGCTGGCGCATCCTTACCGCTACGTCGCACACAACGGTGAAATCAACACGCTGCGCGGCAACGTCAATTGGATGGCGGCGCGGCAGGCATCTGTGTCCTCGCCATTGTTCGGCAAGGACATCAACAAGCTGTGGCCGATTTCCTACGAAGGCCAATCCGACACGGCCTGTTTTGACAACGCGCTCGAATTCCTCACGCAAGGCGGCTACTCGCTCGCGCATGCGATGATGATGATGATTCCGGAAGCCTGGGCGGGCAATCCGCTCATGGATGAGGAGCGACGCGCCTTTTATGAATACAACGCCGCGCTGATGGAGCCGTGGGACGGCCCGGCCGCGATTGCCTTCACGAACGGCCGGCAAATTGGTGCCACCCTCGATCGCAACGGGTTGCGCCCTGCGCGCTATTTGCTCACGCGCGACGACCGCATTGTGATGGCCTCGGAAATGGGCGTGCTGCCAATCCCGGAAAAGGACATCATCAAGAAATGGCGGTTACAGCCGGGCAAAATGCTGCTCGTCGATCTCGACGAGGGCCGCCTCATTCCCGATGAGGAATTGAAGGCGACATTGGCGAAAAGCCATCCCTACAAGGAATGGCTCGCCCGCACACAGATCGTGCTCGAAGAGTTGCCCGGCACCGCCAACGAAGCGCCGATCTCAAATTTGTCGCTGCTCGATCGGCAGCAGACCTTCGGCTACACGCAGGAAGACTTGAAATTTCTGATGACGCCGATGGCGACCACCGGCGAAGAAGCGGTTGGTTCCATGGGCAACGACACGCCGATTTCGGCGCTGTCGGACAAGCCGAAACCGCTGTTCACCTATTTCAAGCAGAACTTCGCGCAGGTCACCAACCCGCCGATCGATCCGATCCGCGAGGAGCTGGTGATGAGCCTTGTCTCCATCATTGGTCCGCGTCCAAACCTGCTCGACCACGAAGGCATGTCGAATACCAAGCGTCTTGAAGTGCGTCAGCCAATTCTCACGAATGACGACCTCGAGAAGATCCGCTCGATTTCGGAGATGAGCGGCGATCACTTCAAATCGCGCACGTTCGACATCACTTTCCCGGCCGAACATGGCGCCGACGGCATGGGCTGGGCGCTCGACGAATTGTGCGAGCGGGCCGAGGAAGAAGTGCGCAACGGCTGCAACATCATCATCCTGTCCGATCGCAAAGCCGGCGCCGACCGTATTCCGATTCCCGCGCTGCTCGCGTGCGCCGCTGCGCACCATCATCTCATCCGCAACGGCTTGCGCACGTCGGTCGGCATGGTGGTGGAAACGGGCGAGCCGCGCGAGGTGCACCATTTTGCGTGCCTCGCCGGCTACGGCGCAGAAGCGATCAATCCTTATCTCGCCTTCGAGACGCTGATCGCCATGAAGGACGACCTTCCGCAAAAGCTCGAAGAAAAAGAGATCATCAAGCGCTACATCAAGTCGATCGACAAAGGGTTGCTGAAAGTGATGTCCAAGATGGGCATCTCCACCTATCAGTCGTACTGCGGCGCGCAGATCTTCGATGCTGTCGGCCTGCGGCAGGATTTCGTTGATAAATATTTTACCGGCACACATACGCGCATCGAGGGCGTCGGACTCGCTGAGATCGCGGAAGAAACAGTGCGCCGCCACCGTGATGCGTTCAGCGATTCCCCGATCTACCGCTCGATGCTCGACGTCGGCGGCGACTATGCCGTCCGCGTGCGCGGTGAAGACCATGTCTGGACGGCCGAAACCGTGTCACGTTTGCAGCACGCGGTGCGCGGCAATTCGCAGGATCACTATCGCTCATTCGCGCAAATTGTGAACGACCAGAACGAGCGGTTGCTCACCATACGCGGCATGTTCCGTCTGAAGGAAGCCGAAGAAGACGGCCGCAAGCCGGTCGCCCTTGAGGAGGTCGAGCCGGCCAAGAATATCGTGCGGCGTTTCTCCACGGGCGCCATGTCGTTCGGCTCGATCTCGCGCGAGGCTCACACGACACTCGCCATCGCCATGAACCGCATCGGTGGCAAGTCGAACACCGGTGAAGGCGGCGAGGAATCAGACCGGTTCAAGCCGCTGCCAAACGGCGACTCCATGCGCTCGGCCATCAAGCAGGTTGCATCGGGCCGTTTTGGCGTCACCGCCGAGTATCTCGTCAACTCGGACATGATGCAGATCAAGATGGCGCAGGGCGCCAAGCCCGGTGAAGGCGGCCAGCTGCCCGGACACAAGGTCGATAAGATCATCGCCAAGGTGCGCCACTCGATGCCAGGCGTTGGCCTGATCTCGCCACCGCCGCACCATGACATCTACTCGATCGAGGATCTGGCGCAGCTGATCTTTGACCTCAAGAACGTCAACCCGACGGGCGACGTCTCCGTGAAACTTGTCTCGGAGGTCGGTGTCGGCACCGTCGCCGCCGGCGTCTCAAAGGCACGCGCCGATCATGTCACCATTGCCGGCTACGAAGGTGGAACCGGCGCAAGCCCGCTCACCTCGATCAAGCATGCCGGCAGTCCGTGGGAAATCGGCTTGGCCGAAACACATCAGACGCTGGTGATCAATCGCTTGCGCGGACGCATTTCTGTGCAGGTCGACGGGGGCATCCGCACGGGCCGCGACGTGGTCATCGGCGCGATGCTGGGTGCCGACGAGTTCGGCTTCTCGACCGCCCCGCTGATTGCCGCCGGCTGCGTTATGATGCGCAAGTGCCATCTCAACACCTGTCCAGTCGGGGTCGCGACCCAGGACCCGGTATTGCGCAAGCGCTTCAAGGGCCAGCCCGAACACGTTATCAACTATTTCTTCTTCGTCGCCGAGGAAGTGCGCGAGCTGATGGCTGAGCTCGGCTTCCGGACTTTCAACGAGATGGTCGGGCAAATGCAGATGCTCGACCGCCGCAAGCTCGTGGAGCACTGGAAAGCCAAGGGCCTCGACTTCTCCAGGCTTTTCACGAAGCCCCCGGCGGAAAAGGGCACGGCCATCTACAGGTGCGAATCTCAGGATCACAAGATCAAGGATATCCTCGATCGCAAGCTGATTGCAGAATCGCAGACGGCGCTCGACCGCGGCGCGCCGGTGCGCCTGCAGAGCGTCATTCGTAACACCGACCGCGCCTGCGGCGGCATGCTCTCGGGCGAAGTGGCCAAGCGTTACGGCCACGAGGGCCTACCCCACGGTACTATTCATGTGCACTTCACCGGCACGGCAGGACAAAGTTTCGGCGCCTGGCTCGCGCGCGGCATCACCTTCGAACTCGATGGCGACGCCAACGACTACGTCGGCAAGGGCCTGTCGGGCGGCCGCCTGATCATCCGTCCGCCGGCGGACTCGGGAATCGTGCCTGAGGAATCGATCATTGTCGGCAATACCGTGATGTACGGAGCGATCGAGGGTGAATGTTATTTCCGCGGTGTCGCCGGCGAGCGCTTCGCTGTCCGCAACTCCGGCGCTATCGCCGTGATCGAGGGCGCGGGCGACCATTGCTGCGAGTACATGACAGGCGGCGTGGTCGTGGTGCTTGGCCGAACCGGCCGCAATTTTGCCGCCGGCATGTCGGGCGGCATTGCATACGTGCTGGACGACGACAGCACGTTCAAATCCCGCTGCAATATGGCGATGGTCGAGCTCGAGCCGGTGCCGGAAGAGGAACAGGTCGCTGAGCAGGAGTTCGGCCACTACAACGACCTGGAATCACACGGCCGCGTCGATGTGATGTCGGATCTGAGCACCAAGGACGCCGAGCGCCTTAAGCTGCTTGTCTCTAACCACGCGCGCTATACCGGCTCAAAGCGTGCCGCTGAAATCCTTGCCAATTGGGACCACTATCGCCCGCTCTTCCGCAAAGTGATGCCGGTCGAATACCGCCGCGCGCTCGCTGAGATGGCAAAGGAGAAGGCCGCCACGATGCAGGCCGCGGAGTAGGTATGGGTAAGGTCACCGGGTTTCTGGAAATCGAGCGCGAGGACCGCGACTATCAGCCAATCGCCGAACGCGTGAAGCATTGGCACGAGTTCGTGTTGCCGCTCCCCGAAAAGGAAATCCGCGAGCAGGCCGCGCGCTGCATGGATTGCGGCGTGCCTTATTGCCACGGCACCGACCGCATCACCGGCGCACCGACCGGCTGCCCGGTGAACAACCAGATCCCGGATTGGAATGACCTGGTTTACCGCGGAAACTGGGACGAAGCGGCGCGTAATCTCCATTCGACCAATAATTTTCCGGAGTTCACGGGCCGCGTCTGCCCGGCGCCGTGTGAGGCCTCATGCACACTGAATATTGACGAGAACCCGGTCACCATTAAATCGATCGAATGCGAAATTGCCGACCGAGCGATCGCGCAGGGCCTCAAGCCCGACAAGCCATTGCGCAAGACGGGAAAGAAAGTGGCGGTCGTTGGATCCGGGCCCGCAGGCCTTGCTTGCGCGCAACAACTCGCTCGTGCCGGACACGAAGTGCATGTCTACGAACGTTGGGCAAAGGCAGGTGGTCTGCTGCGCTACGGCATTCCCGACTTCAAGATGGAGAAGATCCACGTCGAACGCCGCGTCGAGCAGATGCAGGGCGAAGGCGTTGTCTTCCACTATAGCGCCCACGTCGGCGTCAATGTACCGGCCGACAAGTTGGTCATGGACCACGACGCGGTCGTGCTCACCGGCGGTAGCGAAA
>DATFVF010000194.1:0-4473 GCA_035260465.1 Pseudolabrys sp.
TATGCGGCGAAGATGACCGGTGCGCACATGCTCGGCCTCGGCTCGCAAGGGCTGCGGCACATGTACGGCAAGAAACCGATCGAAAAGGTCGCCGACCTCAAGGGTGTCAAGATGCGCGTGCAGGCCACAGTGACCGAGGACGCGACCTTCCCGGCCTATGGCGCGCAGGTCGTGCACATGGCATTTGGCGAAGTTTACACTGCGCTGCAAACCGGCGTCGCCGACATGGCCGAGAATGGCATCAACAACTACCTCATCAATAAGCATTACGAAGTTGCGCCAGTTCTTTCACTCACCGAACACGAAGCCAACAACGCCGCACTGTTTGTCAGTGACAAGGTCTGGAGCAGCCTGAGTGACGAGCAGAAGAAATGGGTGCAAGCCGCGGCTGACGAAGTCAGCAAGAACGAGCCGACAGCCGCATTCAAGCTTGAGCATGAGGCACAGGCGAAACTCGAGAAGATCGGCGTCAAAGTCGTTAAAAATGTCGACAAGAGCGGCTTTGCACAAATCAGTAAGCCGATCCAGGACAAGCTTGCGTCTGATCTCGGGCCGCATGCGGTAAAGGTGCTCAACCTGGTTCGCAACGCGAAGTAGCGGCAAGTCCACGAGTGCGGGGAGTTGAAAAGCTCCCCGTTGTCGTTTCCTACCTCCAGATTTCTCGGAATAGGGTGATGCGTCGTTTTGAAGGGCTGGTCTTGCAGGAGCAGCGCCACTTGAAATGGCGCCTGCTCGATCCCATCGAACAGATTTTGATGGTCTTGTGCGGGATTACGATCACCACTTTCAGCGCGCTGGTTCTCTGTGACATCGTCAGCCGCGCGATCGGCCATCCCTGGCTGTGGCTGCAAGAAACAACGATGGATTTCTTCATCTACGGGACCTTTATCGGCGTCGCTGCCGCGACGCGACGCAACGATCACCTCTATCTGGCGGTGCTTGCCGAATCGATGAGCGGCAACAAACGTCTGTTTTTCGAGATGTTCAATCGCTTCGTCGTGCTCTGCGTGGCGTTTTGCATGGTCTATTTCGGCTATCTCAATGTACTCGACGGCTTCAGAAGCTTGCGCATGCCATCGATGACACCGATGGCGTACCTGTACCTAGCGTTACCGATCTGTGGTGCGCTGGTGGCCTTGTTCACGGTCGAGCAGATGGTGAACGGTTGGCGCAAGGGATTCCCCGAAATTTCAGTGGATGAGCGGAGAACGTCGCTTTGATGTCCAACGGTACACTCATCATCGTGATGGGCTCCCTGTTTCTGCTCCTGGGCTACATGGGCGTTCCGGTCGCCTTCGCGCTGATCGCCTCCGTGCTTTTAATAACGGCGTTTACGCCGGTCAGCCTCGCTTCGATGATCGCGCAGCTTTTCAACGGCGTTGACATCGAAGCGCTGATGGCGGTGCCGTTTTTCCTTTTAGTTGGCGACCTGATGACTTCCGCGAATGTCACTGTCCGCATGATCAAACTGTCGCAAACCCTGGTCGGCCATTTTCGCGGTGGCCTGGCGCAGGTCGTCACTATTTTCAGCATGTTTTTCGCCGGTATTTCCGGCTCTTCCGCCGCCGACGTTGCAGTGCTCACGCGCACGCTTGCGCCCGAAATGAACCGTGAGGGCTACGACAAGGCCTTCACGGCGGCGTTGATCGCCTCGGCTTCAACGATGGCCAACCTCATCCCGCCGAGCATCATGGCGGTCGTTTACGGAGCGACCGGAAATGTTTCGATCGGCGGATTGTTTCTGGGCGGTGTCGTTCCGGGCGTGCTCGTCGGCATCGGGCTTATGATTTATAGCCACTTCTTCGGGCCGGTCGGCTTGAAACATAAGCGCGCAACGTTCGGCCAGTTCACCACGGCGACCAAGCAAGCCGCCGTGCCGTTGATAATTCCTGTCATCATCATGGGCGGCATTCTCACGGGCCAGTTCACCCCGACCGAGGCTGGCGTAATCGCAGTGGCGTACATCGTGTTCGTGGCGATCCCGCTTCTCAACTGGCGGCATGTCGCAAAACTGCCGCGTGATATGGCGCTGACCGGACTGCTCTATTCGATTCCTCTGATCACCATCGGCGCGGCGTCAGTTTTCGGCTGGATGCTCGCCTACCTGCGCGGTCCGGCAATGGTTTCAGACTGGATCTCGACCGCGGCAGGCGGCAATCCGTTCTTGATCATGCTGCTGCTGGTCGCGCTTTTCGTAATTGTTGGCGACTTCATCGACGCCATTCCCGCGATCATTATCTTCATGCCGATCATTCTCGATCTCACCAAGAATGCCGACATAAATCCGGTTCATATGGGCGTGGTGATCATCGTTACTTTGGCGTTCGGATTGATCACGCCGCCATACGGACTCGCGCTTTTGATGGCTTCGAAATTCGTTGGCATTAAATTTTACAAAGCGATGATCGCATCGCTTCCGATCTACGTCGTATTCTTTGCGGCAATTGCGTTTTGTATTTTCTTTCCCGACGTCGTCTTGTGGCTACCGAAAACACTACTGCCGCAATCGGTCGGCTGCTTCCCGAATCCGAATGGCGCCGGTTATATCTGTCCGTAGGGTCGCAGATGCCAGCAATAGACAGCACGCTCAGTCCGAAGCTCAAGGCGCCTGCCGGCACCTGCGACACGCATATGCATATCTATGACCCGAAATATCCCAAGGCGCCGACGGCCAAGATCGATGCGCCTGCCGCGCCCGTCTCCGCTTACCGAAAGATGTGCGAGCGTCTCGGCATCGGACGTACCGTCGTGGTGCAGCCGTCGACCTATGGCAAAGACAACCGCTGCACGCTGGAGGCGGTCGCCGAGATCGGGCCAAACGCGCGCTGTATTGTGGTGGTCGATCAGGACGTGGCCGATTCGGAACTTGATCGGCTGACAAAACTTGGCGCGCGCGGCATTCGCTTCTTCATGTTGGCCGGGGCACCGTTGCCTTGGGAGATACTCGAAACCATGTCGGCACGCGTCGCGCCGTTCGGCTGGCACGTGCAACTGCAACTCGACGGCCGCGCACTGCCCGAACGTGAGGCCATGCTCAAGCGCCTCCCCAGCACGCTGGTGATCGATCACGTTGGAAAATTTCTCGAACCTGTGCCGCTCGATCATCCGGGATTTCGCACGCTTCAAAGCTTGCTCGACGGCGGCCGCACCTGGGTTAAATTGTCGGCGCCTTACGAGGTCTCCAAGGTTGGGCCACCGAACTACGATGATGTCGGAAAGCTCGCCAAAGCCCTGGCCAAGCAGGCGCCCGAACGCATGTTGTGGGCGACCAATTGGCCGCATCCCACACCCGGCGTGCCGGTGCCGGATGACGCCTGGATGCTCGATATGCTTCTGGACTGGATCCCGGATGAGGCCGCGCGAAGCAAGGCGTTAGTCGACAATCCCGCGCAACTCTATGGATTTTAATGGTTACGGCTTGAAATTTGGCCGATATCCCTTTTGCGTCACTTCGACGTGGCCTGCAAAGGGCAACCCAACATGGCCCGGAAACACAAGCGCACCGCTTGAAGCGCAATAGTCGAGAACTTTTCGTCTGCTGACCCGCGCCTGTGCAGCATCCGAGTTCTTCGGAAAATTCCAATCGGGATAGTAAACCTGCAACAGGTGATGCCAGACGTCGCCAATGAAAGCCGCTCGCTTGCCTTTGCTTTCAAGCTTGAAGAATACGTGACCCGGCGAATGACCCGGGGCTGAATCGATTTCTATGAAATCGTTCAGCCGATATGGACCGCCGCTCACCAGATCGGCGCGGCCATGTTCGAGAATTGGAACGACACATTCACGGAATGTCCCCAACTCGGCTGGCCCTTCTTTGGGATCTGCATCGACTTTCGAGAAGTAGTCCACGTCCGGTTTCGAAAAGACGTAGCGAGCATTAGGAAAGGTTGGCACCCATTTGCCGTCCTTCTGCTGCGTATTCCACCCGACATGATCGTGATGCAGGTGCGTGCACATCACCATATCGATTTCATCGGGCCGCGCGCCAGTGGCGGCTAACCTTTCGAGATACGGCAGATTGAGCATGTGCCAGAACGGTCGGCCCGGCTTGATCTTGTTGTTACCACAGCAGGAATCGATCAGGATTTTCTTGCCGCCGACCTGCAACAGCCAACTGTGAACGGAGAGCCTGATCTTCCCGGTCTCGGCCTCATAGTGGTGGGGTGCCAGCCACGACCTGTGTTCAGCCATATGGGCGTCGGTGAATTCCGGAAAGATATCGCGGAGCGGATAGCTCGGAAGGTTGGTTTCCTCGACCCGCGTGATAGTCGCATCGCCTACGCTGAACACCGGCGCCTCCCCAACTTATTTTTTTGGCAGGAATTCATTGGTGAAGGTCGACGGGAAATCGACTTCAGCCGGACCCTTCGGCTGAAGGTACGCAAAAGTGGCGCGCGCCTGTACTTCCGTGATCTGGCCGCTGCTGGTCCATATCTGGCTCACCGTCTTGTAGGCCTCTGCGTTGGTTTCCGG
>DATFVF010000195.1:0-8236 GCA_035260465.1 Pseudolabrys sp.
CCGCCACACCCAGGCCGAACGCTCGGATACGATCGCCAAACACGCGCCTTTGATCGCGCGCGCGATGCCGCACATCGGTCATCCCGCCATCCGTAATCGCGGGACGCTCGGCGGTTCGATCGCTTTTGCCGATCCCGCCGCTGAACTGCCGGCGTGCCTCTTGGCGCTCGACGGCGAGATCGAGGCGACGGGCCCCAAAGGCAAACGCACGATCAAGGCGCAAGACTTTTTCAAAGCGCTGTTCGAGACGGCGCTCGCGCCACAAGA
This sequence comes from Pseudolabrys sp., assembly GCA_035260465.1. Taxonomy (GTDB): domain Bacteria; phylum Pseudomonadota; class Alphaproteobacteria; order Rhizobiales; family Xanthobacteraceae; genus Pseudolabrys. Next base: position 268 of record DATFVF010000195.1, read on the forward strand.
GGTGCTCACCGCTATTCGCGTGCCGGCTGCGACCAAAGACACTCGCGTCGGGTTTGCTGAACTGGCGCGGCGCCACGGCGACTACGCGATCGTCGGCCTTGCCGCCAGTGCGCGCGCCGACGGTAAAGGGCTTGCCGAGGTGCGGCTCGCCTATTTCGGCGTTGGTAATACGCCAGTGCGCGTGAAAAAAGCCGAGGCGGCGTTGGCGCAAGGCAATATCGATGCGGCGGTCGATGCGCTCGATCTTGAGCCGAACGATGACGTTCAGGCGACGGCAAATGTGAAGAGGCATCTGGCGGGCGTGCTGCTGCGCCGCGTGGCGAAACAATTGCTGGAGGCGCGGCCATGAGCCTTTCAGCCATGACAGGAGAGAGGCATGAGTGACCTCGCTCTCGATATTTCCTTTACCGTCAATGGCGAGCGCGTGCAGGAGCGCGTTGAAGCGCGCAAGACTCTGGTCGATTTCCTGCGTGAAGACCTTGCACTCACCGGCAGCCATGTCGGCTGTGAACACGGAGTTTGTGGCGCCTGCACCGTGCGGGTGAATGGCGACATCGTGCGCGGTTGTTTGATGCTCGCTGTACAATGCGACGGTGCCGCGGTTGAGACGATCGAAGGCATGTCGGACTCCGGCGAAGTTGCCGACCTACAAGCGGCGTTCGAACAGCGCAATGCGCTGCAATGCGGCTATTGCACGCCAGGGATGATTGCCGCTGCGCAGGATTTGCTCAAGCGCGGTGGCGTTCCAAGCCGCGCCGATATTCGCGAGCATCTGTCGGGCAACTACTGCCGGTGCACCGGCTACCACGCCATCGTCGATGCCGTTGAAGCGGTGGCGCAGGCGCGCGCGGGAGGAAAGCAATGATCCAATCCGCTCGTCCCCGCGAAAGCGGGGACCCAGTTCTCTATAGAGTCAATTCATTAGCTAGAGCACGCCAAGTGCCGTTCGCGCGGGTTGCCAAGATGGATATTAAGAAACTCATTGCTTGCTGCCCTAGGTCCCCGCTTTCGCGGGGACGAGCGGATGGTAAGGCATCTCCATGAAAATCACAGATGACTCACCGCCCGTCCTGAGTGCGCTAGACCGGCCAAATTCGTACATCGGCCGCTCGGTGCCGCGGCCGAATTTGCAAAGGTTGACGCAAGGCCGGGGACAATATGTGAGCGACGTAACGCTGCCGCGCATGGCCCATGTTGCTTATGTGCGGTCGCCGCACGCTCATGCACGTATCGTCAAGATTGCCGCCGAGGTCGCTAAAAAAGCGCCGGGCGTGTTTGCGGTCGTGACCGGTCCCGAACTCGCCAAAGTCATGACGCCGTGGGTTGGCGTGCTCACTCATCTGAAGGGCCTCAAATCGGCGCCGCAATCTCCGATCGCGATCGACCGCGCCTGCTGGCAGGGTGAGGCTGTTTGCGCCGTCGTCGCGCGCACGCGCGCGGAGGCTGAGGACGCTTGTGAACTGGTCGACGTGCGTTACGAGGAGTTGCCGGCCGTCACCGATCCGGAGACGGCTCTCGATCGCAAAACGCCGGTCATCCACGCTTCGCTTGGCGACAATCTTTGCTTCGAGCGGAAACTGGACGTCGGCGCCGTCGACACGGCTTTCGCGGAAGCTGACGCGGTGGTCGAAGCCACTTTTATTTTTGGACGCCACACCGGCGTGACCAATGAACCGCGTTCGGTTGTCGCCGACTGGAACGAGGGCGAGCAGCGCATGACCGTCTATCACGGCACGCAGGCGCCTCACATGATGCAGAACCTGTTCGCCAAACATCTCGGTGTTGCCGAACACCAGGTGCGCGTGCTCACAAAAGATGTCGGCGGATCGTTCGGCATCAAGGTGCATACGTATGCCGATGAGATGGCGACGGTGGCGCTCTCAAAGCTCCTCAGGCGTCCGATCAAATTCGTTGCCGACCGCATCGAAAGTTTCGTGACCGACATCCACGCGCGCGACCATCGCGTCAAAGCGAAGATCGGCGTCAGCAAAGATGGCACCATCACCGCTTTCGAAATCGACGATTTGACCGGCATCGGCCCGTATTCGGTCTACCCACGCACCAGTGGCATCGAAGCCAATCAGGTCGTCAACCTGACAGGTGGCCCCTACAAATGCCCCAACTACCGCGCGCAGACCCGCGTCGTGTTCCAGAATAAAAATGTCATGTGCCAATACCGCGCCGTCGGCCATCCGATTGCCGTGGCAGTGACCGAAGGCTTGGTCGAGCTAGCCGCTGCCAAGATCGGCATGGACCCGCTCGAGTTGCGCCGGCGCAATCTCATCGCTGACGATGCCTACCCGACCCAATCGGCCGCGGGCCTGAAGTTCGAGTTGCTCTCGCACCACGAGGCGCTCGCGCATCTCGACTCGATGATGAACTATGCGGGCTTGCGTGCGGAACAGAGGAAACTGCGCGAAAAAGGCATTTATCGCGGCATTGGTTTTGCGAGCTTCATCGAAGTGACGAATCCCTCCGCCGCTTTTTACGGCGTCGGCGGCGCGCGCATCACGTCGATGGATGGTGCGACGGTCAAACTCGATGCCCAGGGCGCAATCATCGTGCACACCGGCGTGACTGAGCAGGGTCAGGGCGCCGAAGCGGTGGTCGCGCAATGCGTCGCGTCGTCGTTCGGCGTATCGATGGATAAAGTGCGCGTTATCACGGGCGACACCGACCACACTCCTTACGGCGGTGGCACCTGGGCCTCACGCGCCGCCGGCATCGGCGGCGAAGCGGCCTGGCAGGCGGGCAAAGCGTTGCGCGGCAACGTGCTCGCAGTCGCCGCCTCCATTTTGCAGGCCAAGCCCGATGAACTCGATATTCGCAATGGCATCGTCGTGGACAAAGCGACTGGCGCCGAGCGTCTACCGTTAGACGAATTGGCGCGCGTCGCCTACTTCCGCCCCGACACGCTACCGCCCGGCTTCCAGGCCGAATTAATGGCGACGCGGCATTACGTACCGCGCGCCTGGCCGTTCGCCTTCACCAACGGTATCCAAGCGAGCTACCTCGAAGTCGACACCGACACCGGTTTCGTGAAACTGCTGAAGCACTGGTGCGTGGAAGATTGCGGCACCATCATCAACCCGCAGCTTGTCGACGAGCAGATCCGCGGCGGTGTCGTACAGGGTATCGGCGCCGCGCTTTTTGAGCATTGCCTCTATGACGAACGCGGCCAGATGCTCAACGGCAACATGGCCGACTATCTGGTGCCGATGGCAGCCGAAATGCCTGACATCGAATGCGGGCATGTGGTCTCACCGACCGCCGACAGCGAACTCGGTGCAAAGGGCGCCGGCGAAGCCGGCACCGCTGGCGCGCCAGCCTCAGTGATGAATGCCATCAACGATGCGCTGCGTCCGCTCAAGGCGCAGCCGCTCACCGACATGCCGTTCACGCCGGACAAGATTCTCCGCGCGTTAGGGAAAGTGTAGCTCACCCTCATCCTGAGGCGGCCGCGGAGCGGTCGTCATCGCAAGTCGGCCTTGGCCAACTTGCGGTGGACGGGATCTTGAGCAAGCGCCACGTACTGTGTCAAAGCCCATCAATCCCCCGCTTGAAGAAACACCGTCGCTCAGCGCATATTGCCACCGCTCGGGCTAAGACTTTTCACGACCGAATGCCGCGAATTACAAAAAGCCGGAAGGAACGCTTCATGAATATCAAGGTCGGCAAACAAGCAATCGCCGAGGCCAGCAAAAAGCTCAGCAATTGGGGACGCTGGGGCAAAGAGGACCAGATCGGCACACTCAATCACGTCACGCCTGAGGACATCGTGAAGGCGGCCAATCTGATCCGCTCCGGCAAGGTGTTTGCACTTGGCATTCCGCTCGACCGTGAAGGCCCGCAAACCGGACTGTTTGGCGGCCGCTTCAATCCGATCCACCAAATGCTGGCCACGGGCACCGACGCCATCGCCGGGCGACAGGACTGGAACAAGATTCGCTATGCCGACGACACGCTGATGCTGTGCGTGCAGGGCGCGACCCACTGGGACGCGCTCGGCCACATCTTTTACGAGGACAAAGGCTATAACGGCCATGAAGCAAAGATGGTCGACGCCCGCGGCCTCAACGTCCTCGGCATCGAGCACTCAAAGAATAAAATGGTTGGCCGTGGTGTGCTGCTCGATATTGCGCGTTTCCGTGGCGTGAAATGGATGCAGGATGGCGAAAGCATTTCCAATGAAGAGTTGGATAAATGTGCAAAGCAACAGAACGTTTCTATCGGGCGCGGTGATTTCGTCATTGTCCGCACGGGGCAGATGGAGCGTTGCCTCGCGGAGAAGGAATGGGGCGGGTACGCCGGCGGCGATGCGCCCGGCGTCAAGTTCGAGAATTGCTACTGGTGTCAGGAAAAGCAGGTTGCAGCGATCTGTACCGACACCTGGGGCGTCGAAGTGCGGCCGAATGAGACGACTGAAGCCAACCAGCCTTGGCATTGGGTGGTTATCCCGGCCATGGGCCTGTGCATGGGCGAAATCTTCTACCTCAAGGAACTCGCTGAGGATTGCGAACAGGATGGCATCTACGAATTCTTCTTCTGCGGGCCGCCGTTGATCATCACCGGCGGCACGGGCTCACCGATCAATCCGCAGGCGATTAAATGACCGTTGGTGAGGCAGTCAACAGTTGAGATGATTGCTGGATTGGGAGGGGTCAATGGAATCGACAACGACGTTTGATCTGCCCGGCTTTTCAAACCGTTACATGTCTCGGCGTCGTTCGTGGCATCACGGTTCGAACGCGATCTTTGCCGATGACGATCGTCGGGGCTTTGCGCACTTTATTTGGCGGGCGAGCCGGTATATTCGCAACCCTTTGCGAAACAGCGCGAGAGGAGGCGTTTCAACTCATGCTCGCATGCGCGGGAGCGGGGCGCCAATGCCGTGGTCGGCGTCCGATATGATACAGGGCCCATGGTCGGTGCCGCCGAAGTTCTATGCTACGGAACGGCCGTGGTCGTTGAGCCGGATCGTAGCGGCCGATAAGAGACGCGGCTTTCGCGTATCGGCGCTCCGGTCATGATGAATAATTAAAACAGGAGGTTACGCATGGCCCGTTGGCTCAAGCGTGGGATGGACGCAGGCGCGATCAAGGCCGCCGACGCCAAGGTGCGCGAGATCGTGGAAAGCATTCTCGCCGAGATCGACGCGCGCAAGGATCAGGCGGTGAAGGATCTGTCGAAGAAATTCGACAATTGGTCGCCCAAGGACTTCCGCCTGTCGCCGCAAGAGGTCGAAACGGCCATCGCACAGGTGCCCAAACGCGATCTCGAAGACATCAAATTCGCGCAGGCCCAGGTGCGCAACTTCGCACAGAAGCAGCGCGAGACTATGCACGATCTCGAAGTCGAGACCCTGCCCGGCGTCGTGCTCGGGCATCGCCACATCCCGGTAAACTCGATCGGCTGTTACGTCCCGGGCGGGCGTTATCCGATGGTCGCCTCGGCCCATATGTCGATCGTTACCGCCAAGGTCGCAGGCGTGAAGCGCATCATTGCTTGCGCGCCGCCGTTCAAGGGCGGCCCGCATCCGGCCATCGTCGCTGCCATGCATTTCGGTGGTGCCGACGAGATCTTTGTCCTCGGCGGCGTGCAGGCCGTTGCAGCAATGGCGCTCGGCACCGAAACGATCAAGCCGGTGGATATGATCGTCGGCCCGGGCAATGCCTATGTGGCAGAGGCAAAGCGCCAGCTGTTCGGCCGCGTCGGCATCGATCTGCTCGCCGGCCCAACCGAGACGCTGATCATCGCCGACGAGAGCGTCGATGGCGAAATCTGCGCCACCGATCTGCTTGGCCAGGCCGAACACGGCCCCACCTCTCCCGCAGTGCTGATCACCAATTCCGAAAAGCTCGCGCGCGCGACCATGGCGGAAGTCGAACGCCTGTTGTCGATCCTTCCGACTGCTGACGCCGCCGGTCAGGCCTGGAAGGACTATGGCGAAGTCATTGTTTGTGACAATGAGGCCGAAATGGTCGAGGAAGCCGATCGCATCGCTTCCGAACACGTGCAGGTTATGACTCGAGACCCCGACGTTTTCCTCAATGGTATGAAAAATTACGGCTCGTTGTTTCTTGGACCACGCACCAACGTCGCCTATGGCGACAAGGTGATTGGCACCAATCATACGCTTCCGACAAAAAAGAACGCACGCTTCACCGGCGGTCTCTGGGTTGGCAAATTCATCAAGACCTGCACCTACCAGAAAGTGTTGACCGATGCGGCCAGCGCCATGATCGGCGAATACTGCTCTCGGTTGTGCGTGCTCGAAGGCTTCCTCGGTCATGCCGAGCAGGCCAATATCCGCGTGCGCCGTTACGGCGGCCGTAACGTTCCCTACGCCCAGGCGGCGGAGTGATTTTTCTCAGCGAACTCCTGCTCGTGCAACGACCACGGCGATGAACTCCATCGGCTTGTCCGCCAGATTTTCGCCTGAGTGCCGCCGTGCCGAAACCCATTCGGCATCACCGGCATTGCGCGTCTCTTCCCGCACGGTTCCATCGGCGTAACGGTCAACAAAATGCGCGTCACTCAGCCAAATGACAACACGAGGCGTGACCTCGTGCATTGGCGTCCTGGCATGCGCCGGAATCGAGATACGGAGCACCTGAACAAACTCGTTACCGGTTACGAGCTTTGCGTCCACAGGCATCTGCGCGGGCGAGTGATCCTGCGCGAGCGCCGCGGGGACGAAGAACAGCATCAGCACAGCGGTCAACACCGATTTCATGGTTGTCTCCTTTCGGTCCTGCTACACTTGCCGCTAGCAGTTGAAGTCAACTTCAAGTCAAGGGAGAAATATTTGTGCTCGGCATGACGATCGGAGAGGTTGCAAGGCGCGCGGAGCTGCGGCCGTCTGCCATCCGTTACTATGAAAAGCTCGGGCTGCTGCCGCGGCCTGCGCGGGTTGGCGGACAGCGGCGGTACGACGCGCACGTGCTGGAGCGTCTGGCGGTCGTGCGCTTCGCTAAGTTCGTGGGATTCAGGATTGATGAAATTAGACTCTTGCTGGATGGTTCACCCGCCCGACCGCCGCCGGAGCGATGGCGCCGTATCGCCGAGCGAAGGGTCGCCCAGGTTGATAGCCTGATCACGGAAGCCATTGCCGTGCGTGCTTTGCTGCAAACGACGTTGCAGCAAAAATGTCCTCACCTCGTCGAACGCGGACTCGCGCTAGCGCGCTCTGTCCAGCGCCCCGCAGGGCAAAGTTCGTATCCGCGGTGACTTCATGAGCGTCGACCTTCCCACCACTCCCTCCTTCCGTATCGACGGCAAGCGCGCGCTAGTGACCGGCGCCGGCCGCGGGATCGGACTTGCCGCCGCCGCGGCATTGGCGGAAGCCGGCGCGGCGGTGACGCTGGCCGCACGCACGTTGAGCGAAATCGAGGAAGCGGCTAGCGCAATCCGCGCGCGTGGTCAGAAAGCTGACGCGCTATCGCTCGACGTCACCGACGATGCGGCGTTACAGGCCGCGCTCAAGGGAAAAGTTTTCGATATTCTGGTCAACAATGCCGGCGGTAATCAGCCGGGCCCATTCGTCGAGACCAAGCCGGAAGTCTACGACTGGCTGTTCGATCTCGACATGCGTGCCGCCTATTTCGTGGCGCAGGCGGTCGTGCGCGAACTGGCCGCCGCTAAAAAACCCGGCTCGATCATCAACGTCACATCACAGATGGGCCATGTCGGCTGGGCCGGCCGCACGATCTATGTGTCGGCCAAGCACGCGCTCGAAGGTTTCACCAAAGCGTTGGCGGTGGAACTTGCGCCGATCGGTATTCGCGTCAACGCGCTGGCTCCGACCTTCATCGAAACTCCAATGACGGCACCGTCATTCGAAAACCCAGCGTTTAAAAAGGCCGTCCTCGACAAGATCAAACTTGGTCGCCTTGGCAAGGTCGAGGATCTGATGGGCGCGATCGTGTTCCTGGCCTCCGACGCCTCCGCCCTAATGACTGGAAGTTCG
>DATFVF010000196.1:0-3339 GCA_035260465.1 Pseudolabrys sp.
CGCGGCCGAAGCTTCTCGCTTGGCATCGCAGACGCCGTCACGGTTCTGGCTGATTGCGCGGCGGCGGCAGATGCAGCGGCGACGGTGATTGCCAACGCGGTCAATCTTCCGAATCACCACGGAGTCACGCGCGTCCCCGCACGGGAAATTTCTCCAGACTCCGACCTCGGCGAACGACTCGTCACCCGAGGCGTCGAACCGCTCTCGCAATTGGAAATTGATGCCGCGCTCGACAACGGAATCCGTGTTGCAACGTTGCTTCGCGAACGAGGTCTGATCCACTCCGCGGCGCTCTGCCTCCAGAAATGCGCTCGCGTACTGCCATCCTTCAGCACGAAATCCGAGCGCGATCGTAAGGACGTCTTTCCGAAGCCGTCCGCTTCCAGGCTTCATGCTCAACTAGAACTCTCCGGAAGGACGAATCCGCATGCCTGAAGTGCAACTCCGCAAACGAATCATCGTCGTCGAAGAAATCTTTCACGAGGGTGGCCCCGTCGCCGGGATTCCACTACGGCGCGCCGCCGCACTCGCGGTCATCCACAATCCGTTTGCGGGGAAATATGTCCCCGAAATCGCAGGGTTCATGGAAGACCTGAACCCTCTCGGCCTGGAAATGGCGAAAGCGCTCATCGCCGCGCTCGGTGGCGATGTGAAAATCGTGGAAGGCTACGGCAAGGGAGCAATCGTCGGCCAAGCCGGAGAATTGGAACACGGCGCGCTGTGGCACGTCCCCGGCGGCTATGCGATGCGCGAACTCTTGGGAAACGCGAAGGCAATCGTGGCATCCACCAAAAAGGTTGGTGGCCCCGGCACGCGGCTCGACGTCCCGATCACGCACATCAACGCTTCCTACGTGCGCAGTCACTTCGATTCGATGGAAGTCGGCATCGCCGACGCGCCCAGAGCCGACGAAATCCTGCTCGCGCTGGTGATGACAACCGGCCCGCGCGTCCACGCGCGCGTTGGCGGCTTGAAAGCTTCCGAAATCAAAGGGCAGGACGGCTTACGATGAAAACCAAAATCCGGAAAATCGTAACTTTCGTCGAAGAAACGCGTACCGAAATGGGCAAACCAGTGAATCCGCCGACGCGGCGGGCCGCAGCGGCTGCGGTCATCGAAAATCCTTTCGCGGGAAAGTACGTTGAAAATTTAACGGAGCTGATGGAAATCGGAGAGGAACTCGGCGCGCTGCTGACTGAGCGTGCCGTCGCCGCATTGGGAATTCCCGGCGCGTCCGCGGAAAGCTACGGGAAAGCCGCCGCCGTCGGCGAGAATGGCGAACTTGAACACGCCGCAGCCATCCTGCATCCCAAACTGGGCACGCCTGTCCGCAAGGCCCTCGGCAAAGGCGCCGCACTGATTCCCTCTTCCAAAAAACGCGGCGGCCCCGGCGTGGCTCTCGACATCCCGCTCGGCCACAAAGACGCCGCATTCGTCCGCAGTCACTTCGACGGCATGGAAATTCGCGTGAACGACGCCCCGCGCGCCAATGAAATCCTGGTAGCGATCGCAGTTACGGACAGCGGCCGCCCGCTATCCCGCGTCGGCGGCCTAACCAAAGATCAAATCAAAGGCGAAGACGGTCTCCGCTAACTGCGACGAGCCCACGATTGTGCTCGTCGCCTCAAGCCTTCAACCTTGCACCTTGGGCGTTAAGTGGAGTAGCCGGATAACCATGTCAATGGTTTCTTCGAAAGACGCCCCGGTGAGCCGAGCATCATTCTCGTCTGTCTCTACCACAAACGGGCACATCCCAGTTGATGACTCGATCTGCACCTCAAAATCACAGCCAGGGCTCCTAAAAAACCATATTCCATCATCGTCGTTTCCCGGGTGCGATACTTCGAGTTGGCGTGCGTGAACCAACGGATAGTTGGTCGTAATCTGCGTAATAATCCGATCAACGTCCCGCATTTCTCATCCAATCTTGGGAACTCGAGTCGCCGGCGGCGTATTGCGGCTTCGTTCGCACTTCACCTCGCCGTCAATCACCACCATCCCAATTCCCGGCAAATCGCCCAGCCGCACACTCTCAAGCAGTGTCTTCCCTGCCGAATGCTGCGCTGCATCCATAAAAACAAAATCCGCCGCGCGGCCCACTTCGATCAAACCGCTGTCGAGATTTCGCATTCGCGCTGTATTTCCTGTGGCAAAACAGAACGCAACCTCGGCAGGAATTTCACCAACCGAGGAAAGCGCCGCGATTACGCGGATAATTCCCAACGGCTGCACACCGGATCCCGCCGGCGCGTCGGTTCCCAGGATTATGCGATGCAACTGCTTCAATTCACTCGCCGCGCGCAATGTAAACAGCGCGGCGCGCCCATTTCCGTTGTGCACAATTTCCAGCGCACGCATGGATTCCTCGCACAGCGAACGAATTTGCACATCGGGTAGCGCCGTATGCCCTCCATTGACGTGCCCGATTACGTCGGCATCCGCCGCCAGCACCACATCCTTATCAATCAGGCTGGAGCCTGGAATCGACGGCCCGCCAGTGTGAATGGTGCTTTGCATCCGGTGCTTCCGCGCCCAGGCCACCATCTGCCGCGCCGTTGGCCCATCCTTCACGCTGCCGAGCCCCACCTCGCCGAGCAGGCGCACGCCCGCTTCGGCCAGTGAGCGGAAATCTTCCTCGACCATTCCGTGTTCAATCACCGGGGCGCCCGCCAATACCTTTACGCCGCTGGGCCGAAGTGCCGCAAACGCACGCTGCGCCGTAATCGCCATCGCTTTCAGGCCGACGACATCCTTTGGCCGCCCCGGCATGTGAACTTCGCCCGCCGAAATCATCGTGGTGACGCCGCCGTGCAGGCAGCTGTCAATCCAGCCGATCTGGTTCTGCCGCGGCGTCCAATCCCCCGCCACCGGATGCACATGGCTGTCGATCAATCCCGGCGCAAGCGTCGTGCCATTCGCATCAATCACGCGCGCCGCGCCTTCCGTGTCCACTTCCTTCTCGCGTCCGATCGCAGCGATTTTTCCGTCTTTCACAAAGACGGTATCCGCATCCAGAATAGGCTGCTGCAAATCTCCGCTCAGCAGCAATCCAATGTTGCGGATCAGCAACCTCGCGCCGGCACCCGGCTTCGCCGTTTCCTCATGCGCCATTTTCGCGACACCCCTCCCCGATTTTCTTGAATTGTTTCGTTCCTGAAAGAAAGCTAGAGTTCGCCTTTTTTCATTTGCGAGACCGCGTAGTCGCATGCCCGCGCCGTCAGCGCCATATACGTGAGCGAGGGATTAACGCACGAAGAGGAGGCCATGCAAGCGCCGTCCGTCAGGAACAAGTTCTTCACGTCATGCGTCTGATTGTGAGCGTTCAGCACCGATTTTTTC
>DATFVF010000197.1:0-3828 GCA_035260465.1 Pseudolabrys sp.
CTTTTAACCGCAAAAATTTCAGCGGAGGTGGTACTTCGAACATTTGTCATCGCAGGACTACCACTTGCGACAAAACCATGGCACGCACCAAAACGTCGTCGCGCATTCCTTTCCGGAACTCGAGGACATAGACGTATCGTACCGCTTAGTGTATGCAGGATTTGTTGAATACCAGTTTTTTGGATTCGCCTTGCTGCGCTGCCCCGACTTGGGCGCTTAACAAGTCACCCCAAAACTCGGGCGTTTCGATCGCATGAAGCGGTGAACGCTAATGCGCATATCAACACGCAAGGAAGGCGACCATGGCTACAGGTACTGTCAAGTTTTTCAATACGCAAAAGGGCTTCGGATTTATCACCCCGAGCGACGGCTCCCGTGATGTGTTCGTGCACATCAGCGCGGTTGAGCGTGCCGGCATGACCACGCTCAACGAGGGCCAGCGCCTCACTTACGAAATAGTGACGGAGCGCGGTAAGCAGGCGGCTTCAAATCTGCAAGATGCCTGATCTCATCACAAATCGTAGTGCGCAAACGCCCGGCCAGCACGCCGGGCGTTTTTGCTAATTCCTTCACCGACGGTTTCGCCGGCGAAGACAAAAGCACTGAAAGAGGACAGATATGAGCCACAAATATTCCCCCGGCCAAAACGTGTATTACGAGGCGCAATTTGGAAAAGACGCCGCGCAGGGCGAATACAAGATCGTCCGCCAATTGCCGATCGAAAGCGACCGGCGCCTGTCCTACCGCATCAAGAGTGCCGCCGAATCATTCGAGCGTATTGCGGAAGAATACCAACTCGTCCGCATGGACTGATCCAGTTCTAGTTCCGCGCGTTATTCGGCAGCCTGAGTGGCCAGTTCATCGTTCGTCGTGGCCTGAGCGCGGATCTTCTCGTCGCGATATTTACGGGCCAGCGCAGCTTCGCCGCCACTGGTCGCGTGATAAAGATCGAGTGCGTCGAATTCATCCGATTTCGGCGGCGAGATCGCGAGATCGCTGTAGGACCAGCGGTCACTCGCCGCCAGAGCCTCGTTGAGCATCTTTTTGGTGCGCCGGTATACGCTCAAATAACCCAAAGCCTTGATTGCGGTTTGCGCAATATAGCGCGGATAAAACGTGAGGAAATTTTCACGCGGCATGCCGTTTCGGCGGTCCCGGCGGAATTTACGGCGCAGGGCGCCGCCTTCGAGCGGATGCACGTCTTCGTACGATATCATCAGGTAGAACCAGAGGATCGTCGACAGCGTCGTGCCCGGGCGTCCCATCGGGCTGGCGCAGGTGCGGCGAAGAATCGTGCGGATGTGCTCCGGCGTGTAAAACGCGTGCCAAGCCGCCCGATAGGCCTCTTCCCAATCTGCGTCCGACATCGTGCCGTGATGAGAGACCCGGTGATTGAGATCGTATTTATTCATGTCGGCGTCCATCCAGACCTGCTTGGTCCAGAGGCCCTTATGATCTTCCGAGCCAGGCAGCGGCGTCAGGAAGAAAAACTCGAGAATGTCGACCGGCAATTCGCGCTTGATGATTTCGATATCGCGCGCAATCGATTCCTTTGTGTCGGCCGGGAAGCCGAGGATATAGCCGGCGTAGGTTATGGCGCCGTGGTTGCGCCACATCTGCAACATCTCGCGATATTCCGTAATCTTGTTCTGCCGCTTCTTGGCGGCGATAAGATTATCGGGATTGATATTTTCCAACCCGATGAACACGCGGCGCACACCCGCCTGAGCCGCCTTCTCGATGAAGCGCGGGATCTTGTGGCAAAGGGTATCGACCTGGATGGTGAAGCCGATATTCATGCCCTCGTCGACGCGCAACCGGATCATGCGGTCGAACAACGGCTCCCAATCGCGGTTGCGCGCGAAATTATCGTCGGTGATGAAAAATCGCTTGATACCCTGGGCGACATTTTCACGAATGATTTTCTCAAGATCGTCGGCGGAGCGAATGCGACTCTTTTTGCCTTGAACGTTGATGATCGTGCAGAAAGAGCATTGATATGGACAGCCACGCCCAAGATCGATGCTCGACAACGACCCCGACGTGCGAGCGACATGCTTGCGCGGCAAAAACGGCGGCGGTTCCCCTGCCAGCGCGGGCAAATCGTTCATATGATTGTAGAGAGGCGCCAACTTGCCGTTCCATGCATCGCGCAGCACAGTATCGAGCCGGCGTTCTTCGGCTTCGCCAGCGAAAAACGAAATCCCGAGGTCGCGCGCGGCGCGTATGTCGGATGGCAGCTCCGGCAACATCGCGATGCAGCCTGAGATATGAAATCCACCGATGCAGACCGGCAATCCTGCAGCGAGAAACGGTTGCGCAAGATCGACAGCGCGCGGAAACTGGTTCGACTGCACCCCGACAAAGCCTATCAGCGCGCGGCCGCCCTCACGTTGAATCATGCGAATGATTTGGTCCGGCCGAACCCGCCGGTTGGTTTCGTCATAAGTGTGCAGCCGAATTTCGACGCCGGCGCCGAGCACCTTGCGTCGGGCCGCATCCTCAGCGAGCGCGTTTAGACAAGCGAGGGTGTTGGACGGAATTGCGGACCGAAGCCACGAAATCGGATAGCCGTCGTCATCGTAATGCGTCGGCTTTATCATCACGAAATGAAATATCGCGGGATTGTCGGCGTCAGTCGGCTTCAACATACTCTCCCGCACGAACGTCTATCCTGCTGGTCCCGGCCGATGCTCACGCGCGGGACAGGCTGCGCCTGGCCGCTCCAAAAGTTGGCTATTATAATCTACTACGGCCGTTTCATACGCCAGAGTTGAAAGCCCTTCATTTTGATCGCGGTCTCTATTCTAAACCGCGAAAAATTGTGCGGCGGCGCTCGTGAATCTTCAATGACGCCCTCGGGATGCCACGGCGCAAATTGAGACGGCAACCTGCTGCCAGCCACATCGCCGGCGAAAGCGCAAAGTTCCTGGTTCGTTTCGGATTTGAATACGTAAATCGTCATAAAAGATTACGCTCTCCTGGGCGGGCGGCCGCGCTCTGCGGGTTTAGGTTTACCATTGGCATCGAGGCCCGGCTTCTTCTTCGGAGCCGCGATCAAGCCCTCGAAAATTGCCTTCTTGCGAGCAAGCTTGCGGGACCGGCGGACCGCCTCGCCCTTCTCGCGGGCTGACTGCTCGGAGGGCTTTTCGTAAAAGCGCCGTCGCTTCATTTCACGAAAGACGCCTTCCCGCTGCATCTTCTTTTTCAAGACGCGGAGAGCCTGATCGACATTATTGTCGCGAACGAAAACCTGCAATTTGATGTTCCTTTGTCTAGAGCAGAGCAGGTGCGATAAAGCACCGACTAATACGGCACACGTGCCGCAGTTAGCCAGTCATTGCCGCATACGGTGCAAAGCCAGCGATACTGGATCAGTCCTTCGCCGCGGTCCTCGGACGCGAATGGTGCGGTGGCCGCCTTATTGCATTGAGGGCAATAAGTGCCGCTTCCAGAATTGTCGTTGCAAGGCGGCTGACGAACCCGAAGCCGGTAACCGACCGGATCAGAGACGAAAGATCGTGCTGAAATTTGAGTCACGACGCTCCCTTCGAGGCGGGAGCACCGGAGTGTCTCTCAGCCATCGGAGCCTGACATGAAAGCCGATGGTCCAGTCACGTTAAACCTTTGGGCCCTGAATGACCAGCTTTTAGAATGGAACACAATTTTGGTGCCCAGGGGCGGAATCGAACCACCGACACTGCGATTTTCAATCGCATGCTCTACCAACTGAGCTACCTGGGCGCCGGGCCGGCCCGAGTGGGCCACTCAGCAAAGCGCGGGCGTTATAGAGGCTCGAGTCAGCACTGTCCAGAACGCTGCCTGCAA
>DATFVF010000198.1:0-8329 GCA_035260465.1 Pseudolabrys sp.
GCGCCATCGAACGAGCATTGGCCACGCGCGGAAAAACGCCCAAGGACGCGAGCCTGGCTGAAATGGACGCGCTGTGGGACGAAGCGAAGGCGGCCGAGAAGGCCGCCTGCAAGCGTTGAAATATTTGGTGTTTTAGCTACCTGTTGAATGAAACCCCCCGGATCAACCGCCTCCTCGGCTCACCCGCCGGTGTGTGTATAATGGGCGCATGTGGCACCAATGGCGTTCTTGTACCCCGCCGGTCGATAGCCCAGAACTCCAGCCATACGCCGCGCCTTTGGGCCGCTTGATGCTCGGCTATGGGCGCGCGGTGACTGCAGCGATCGCGCTCGCCCAATGCGCGCTAGGCTCGGAGTATAAAACATGCAAAGCCATTTTCGGTTGAGCTGCTCAACCAATACCCTTCCGAACTCGACAAAATAGCAGATGAGTTCGACCTACTAGAATATTCGCTACAAAAGACTAACCGCCATCATACCTAACTCAATGCATAAGGCGCCATGCACGGTGCGTGAATTGTCGACCGGCGTACAATATGGATACAGTCGAACGCAATAACCGTCGCGAATATCCCTCTTTTGGCGAATGAATTTATTGCGGCGCCCTCTCCTCTGAAACAGAACTAACAGATGAACATATCATCCCATTTTCCTTGGGCGGGAATGCAGTGATCCACAACGGCAGTTGCAAGGTCTGCGCAGCGGAGACGACAAAGATTGAAAATGAGGTCGGAAGAAAACTTTTGTTGAATTTTCGTACTCATAACAAAATCACAAACGCGTAGGCCAAAACAACGCCCGAATGAACTACCCTTTACGTTTTCAATCGCTGGCGGACCCAGCGAAACTAAATCAGTACCAGTGCAAGATCATCCTTACTTTGCGCCAATGCTAGTGTAGGGCTTGCCGGGCATGTTAACAGGCGCTCAACCGACTACTGCATTTCGGCACTACAACGCCCTTCTATTGGATACCGCCACACATCAAAACTGTTTTGGCACTTGGTAATGGAGTTCCTGCCGAAATTCCATTCCTGAATTTAGAATAGATCACAATAGGGTTGCCCGTGCGATCGCCAAGATCGCTTACTGTCAAGTCATCGTAAAATATGGATTGCGTGGATTTCGACGGCTCATTTTGCCAGAACTAACCTTGGGGAATTATCCTTGCATTCCACATTTTGTCGGATGCGAGGTAGTAGACCCACCTCCTCCTAATGAACGAAGTGTGCAGCACCAAATTCAAATTTCACATGTTACGAGAGGCGCGTTGCGCCTAGTTGTTGTAACAGTTCGCCTGTTTGCTAACAGTGGCGTACGCAAACATGGCCCGCCCATATATGAAGTCGTCGCTGGGGCGCTGCCTGTGCAGGTGTTCATCCCTTGGGAATTTCGCGTGGCGGGGACATTTGAGCGATGACCGATAATAAGATTGATAAGCACGGCCCTGACGAAACCCTCACCCTCGTCAGCGCGTCAGTTAGGCAAGATCCCAACTCGGCCGTTCCCGATGCGCACCGCAGGGTGTCGTGTTCTTTCTTTGAAGTGTGAAGCCGCTGGTTTGCTACGCTGCTTTTCCAATCTCTAGATTGTGCGGTGCCGACCGCCTATGTGGCTTACCGCCCTCCGCTCGGCTAAGCGAGCGAGAGCGACAGGGCCGGTGGCCGCGCTATCGACCTTTCGCAGGTAATTAAATAGGTGCGCGGCAGACCACATTCTTTGCACTCAAATACATGCCGTGCTTTACGCGGGTCTTTCAGATCGGGTTCGACCACCATGATTCTCATGACTGCTGCACACTGCGGGCAGCGTCTCATCGTCGCGGTTGACGTCGGTGGTGATGCGTTCAACATGCGCACGTGATCCTCCGATCGAAATCAACTCCCGCCCTCCACCAACAATCCACCGTGAAATCAACGATAAAATGGAAACTGAATGGCGAGATTGTGATTCAACTTAAGCCATCTTGGAAATTCACAAGCGGGAACTTAGGTACCCGAGTGGTTGGTATTACGCCTAATGTCCTAGGTTCAATGAGGAACCTTTTTATTTGTGACAACTTCCCAATGCATGGTCACATTTGCCGAATATCACCGGATCCAAGGTTTACATGCGCGCGCTCGCGAGCTTATCGAAGCCGCTGAGGGGTCGCGCGATTACCTTCGTCGCCAGTACCTGATGGACCTCGCGTCGACCCATGAGCGCGTGGCCGCCGAGTTTGAGTTGCAAGCGGAGAAAAGAAACATGTCTGGCGCGAAGCCTCAACGTGAAAAACTCCCGCCAACAGCTCACTGATGTTAAAGGCGCGCGCACCGGCGGGCACCATTGGGTTCCCAACGTGAGCATCTAAGTTCCAACCGTCAGACAGTTGTCATCCAATTGACAGACTATCGTCCATCTTTGCGGGCAAGCCGTCTGCCAGCGACGATTCGAGAGAGCATGAGAGGTGATCATGGATGGCAAGCCTGCATATTTTGATCTCGAAACCGTCGCCCTCTTGAGGGAGATACTGGACGATGCGTGGGCCTCCCTCCGGCCGGAGCAGCAAGCCACTATGCTTAAGACCACGCTGGCCGAACGCATCCTCAATTTGGCAGCGCGGGGCGAGCGGGATCGCGAACAATTGCTTGACGCTGCGCTGGCGCAATTCACCGCTGAGGAAGCTTGAGCTTGACTTGCGCCCGCCTCGTTTGGCGTTCTGACGAGGATCGAGAGTGATGCCTGACCTTAAAGCCGCAACAATGAGAGAGCCCCGGATTGGGGACTCACCCGAGGCTCTCCGGCGCCCTGTTTTTTAGTTTTATGCGGGGTACATTCCCCATCTGGGCGCGCAAGCTTCCGTCCAGATTGTTCGTGACTCGGAAACAAACGGCGCGCTGCCTAGGCGCGCTCGCCGTCCTTGCTCTTTTTAATCGGCGTCTCGTATGTAAGGTCTAACTGGCTATTTCGTTCTGCCATCTCGGCCAAGATCAGATAGGCGCGCGCCAGGTTTTCGAACTCTTCGGCAAGTTCGGGCTTTGTTTCTAACTTGGCCTTAGCGATTAGTTCGACAGCTCTAATGCGGTACGCAACCCAAGCATCCATTGGCGATACCCGTCCCCAAAATATTGTTTTCGGGAAACGTGTAATTTGACATATCGTTCCAGGAACCATTTGGGGGACGGCGGCCCGCACCGCCGTCTACGCATGGTGTGACGCCATCACAGCGTCAGCATCGCTGACATTGCCATGCACCCCTACCTGAGTACGCGATTGATCCAACCGCGAATTGGTGCTGGACCCCTGCCGCGCTTAGCAACGGGTGCTGCGAAAAGATGCAACGCGAATATTCAATTCGACAGATTGCGAAGCATGAAGGCTATCGCCTCGAAAAGAAGGGCGATGGAAGCCACCGCCTCATCAATGAAAAATTTAGCGTAATAGTACATGACCTCGATGGCGTGCCGCTCGAAGCAATCGAGTCATTTATGGAGCGGCGTCGCGTAACCTCGCTGGGTACACATCATCATTTATCCGTGCGAGCTAATGTCCGCTAACGTCACAGGGAGCGTCGCCTGTATACGGCGGCTCCGATAAAGCGCAGATTCGATCCTGAAGGGCCTCGCCTGGCGATAAGGTGTTAGCTATCGTCCCAGCTGGATACGAACGTGTTCAATTTGTCCGAAGAGCAAAATCATTCAGGGCCACCGGGTTGAGTGAGCGCTGCGAAGCAGTCAACCAGAACGAGGGAGAATGGCATGCGATATCTCAAGCTCGTAATCTTGTTTTTGGCATACGCGCTGATACCGCCTGCGTTTGCGCAAACCTGTTGCCCAGCTGGCTGCGTGCAAAACGCCCCCAATCAGTGCGTGACCATAGGTCCGATCCGGAACAGCTGCGGCAATACCTTCACCTGCCCCGGGGGCTCTCCGAGCCCGTCCGGCGGCACCCACGGCCCGGGGACACCTATGGTGGCCCCCTCTATCCCGCCCGCCCCGCAGTGCGGAGCGCTGAATCCGACCAAAGCAGCGGTCGACGACGCGACCAATAAATGTGTGAGCGATCTAACCGGAAGTGCGACATTCGTCGGTTGTTTCTTCGAGAGCGATGCTGGAAGGGCCGAGGACGAAAGAACTGGCCTGAGCTGCCTTGCGCGCCAAGCCGCACTTGCCAAGCAGTGCCGAAACCGCTGCGCCGCCTTCGCATTCGCCTTGACCCGGCCTTGGTGCTTCGACGATCCGAACAGTCTCTGGCACAATGCCTTTGGAGATATCTCGGGCGACATGGTTGGTTCCGCGCGCGTGGAGCTCTGCGGACCTCCGCTAAGAGACAGCTTCTTCAACCGTGCGGGGCGGTCGCCCCCACAGCGCCCAAGCGACAGCTTCTTTAGCCGCGCGGGGCGGTCGCCCCCACTGCACAATTTTCCTTGACCGACAAATACGGTCTTCGCTCTTAGCTTTGCTGGCATTGGGCCCTATGCCCGCGCAAGTGTCAGACGCCGACGGCCTGGAGATGAGCCGCCGGCGTCTTGCTTGATGTGTCAACGGCGACCCATCATCTTTACCGTCGAGAAGGCCGCCTCCGTCACGATTTGAGCCGGGTACGCGCTAGGCGGCCGCTCGCCTGTTTTTGTCGTCCGGAATTTAACTTGCCGGCTTTGCCTCCGTCGTTTCCGGAAATTTGTTTTTCACCATCTCCGCGTTTTTCGGGTCCGCCCGTACGCTGAGCGCCAGACGTCCATCTTCCCGCATCTCTCGCGACAGGACTTCTGAATGGCGATAGAGCCAGCTCAATCCCGCACCGTCGGAAGGGTCGATCGACAATTGGAGTGTCCGCCGCTTTTCACCCAGGCGCGATTCGATTGCGACGAGCAGATTTTCGATGCCTTCCCCATTTAATGCCGACGCAAGAAGCGGGTGGCGTCGATGCGGCTGTCGTTCGGCAAAGTTGAAAACGCGCGCGCGTGCATCGGAGTCGAGCAAATCTATCTTGTTCCAGACTTCGATTATCCGCGGATCGCTGGCCTCAATGCCGAGTTCGGTGAGCACTTTTCTCACGTCGTCAGATTGTGCTTCGGAATCGTCATGCGACAGATCGCGTACATGGAGAATGACATCAGCCTCAATCACTTCTTCCAAAGTTGCGCGGAATGCCGCAACTAGCATGGTCGGCAAATCAGAAATAAATCCAACGGTGTCAGACAAGATCATGCGCGCACCGTGCGGCAGTTCGACCGCACGCAGGGTTGGATCGAGTGTGGCGAAGAGCATATCCGCAGACAGCACACTCGCTGCCGTCATCCGATTGAACAATGTCGATTTGCCGGCATTGGTGTAGCCCACCAAGGCCACGATAGGATAAGGGACGCGCTTGCGGCTATCGCGGTGGAGTTTGCGTGTGCGCTTGACCTTGTCGAGGTCCGCCTCGATGCGGGCAATGCGCTCTTCGATCAGCCGACGATCGGCTTCAATTTGGGTCTCCCCCGGCCCTCCGAGAAATCCAAATCCGCCGCGTTGACGCTCGAGATGCGTCCAGGAGCGAACCAGGCGGCTCTTTTGGTAAGTGAGGTGCGCCAGCTCGACCTGCAACGCGCCCTCGCGTGTGCGTGCGCGACGCCCGAAAATCTCCAAAATCAAACCCGTACGATCGATGACTTTCGTGTTCCACGACTTCTCCAGATTCCGCTGCTGGACCGGCGAGACCGGGCAATCCATAACTACAACGGAGGCCGACAGGCTTTTCGCCAAACCTGCAATCTCATCGACCTTGCCCTTACCGATATATGTGGCGGGGCGAATGTCGTTGAGCGTAACCAGCCCTGCTTGAACGACTGTTAGATCGATCGCGCGAGCGAGTCCGACGACCTCCTGGAGGCGTGCTTCGGGTGTGCGCACGCTCGCGCGGCCGTCGCTCTTGCGCGCGAGATTTTTGATCCAAGGCTCAATGACAATCGCACGGCCGGTCTCTGCGCCCGACGTCGTTGGGCTCAGGAGATCGGCACGTTGATCGCGGCGGCGTACTTCCAACTAGACCTTGTCTCCGGCCGGCGGTTCTTCAGCCCCCTCAAACAGCTGGATCGGGTGCCCCGGCATAATGGTCGAGATTGCGTGCTTGTAGACGAGCTGCGAATGCCCATCCCGTCGTAACAATACGCAGAAATTATCGAACCAGGTCACCACGCCTTGCAATTTAACCCCGTTCACCAGAAAAATGGTGAGAGGTATTTTGCTTTTGCGAACGTGATTGAGAAAAGTGTCTTGTAGGTTTTGCGCCCGATCGGCGGCCATGGCCGTTTTTCCATTTTTTGCTCGCGTCTAGCGCGCGAGACCTTCTTTGCCCAAGTCCTTCCACATGCGAGACAGGCGAGCATGCGCCACTTTGCCCCACGCAAAGCGGTGCGAGGCCCGGGAGGACTCCATTAGATGGCAGGTACAGTTCCGGTGCAAGCACAAGTTCGACCGAACTGCCTCAAGGCGCTGAAATAAATAGGATTTTTACGTCTTTCTCCAAAGCCGAGCAGCCAAATCGAGGTCACTTATACGATAGGGAACCCCTGTTTGCTGATCTCGGCGTGACGATGATAGTCGCGTCGAAGCGCCGCCGCGATGAGGCCCGGCGCACCATTGCCGATCGGCCGTCCATTTATGCTCACGACCGGCAGAACAATCTGGCCCGCTGATGTAATGAAGGCCTCGCGTGCGGCTTGGGCCTCCTCGACCGTAAAAGTGCGTTCCTCGAATGGGACTCCCTGTGCCTTGATTACTTCAATCACAACCGAGCGTGTAATACCTGGCAAAATGTCGTGACCGAGCGGATGGGTGATCAGTTTCCCATCACGGCTGACAATCCAGGCATTTGACGATGCGCCTTCCGTTATGCGGCCATCCACATCGACAAGCCAAGCCTCGCGAGCGCCCTGCTCGCGTGCCGCTTGTTTTGCCAGCACATTCGGCAGCAGGGCGACCGATTTGATGTCGACGCGTCGCCAACGGATGTCAGGTACAGTGATGACAGATATCCCTTCCGCCGCAATTTGCTCGAGGCGCTCCGGATCGTTACTGCGGGCAGTCACGACCAGCGAAGGGCGCGTGTCAGCCGACGGAAAAGGAAAGTCGCGTCGCGCGGCACCGCGGGTAACCTGCACATAGACAATTCCGTCACGAACACGATTGCGCCGGATCGTTTCGCGTAACACAACACCCATTGCAGCGGATGACATCGGACGTGCGATGCGCAATTCACCAAGGGAGCGGTCGAGGCGCGCCATGTGACGACGCTCATCGATCATCCACCCTCCCCTCACCTCGCACACTTCGTATACGCCGTCGGCAAATTGATAACCGCGATCCTCGACGGCGACCTTAGCGTTGCTTAGCGGCAGATATCGGCCGTTGACGTAAGCGATACGTGACATGGATTGCTAGTCGATCCCGAGGGCTTTGAGCTTCCGGTGCAATGCTGAGCGCTCCATGCCGACGAATTCGGCCGTTCGCGAGATGTTTCCGCCAAAGCGGCTGATCTGCGCCACCAGATATTCGCGCTCGAACACTTCGCGCGCATCGCGCAACGGCAGACCCATCAAGTGTTCTCCGCCATTTCCATTCGGCATATTCGGCACCATTGAGCCGACGTCGGGTGGCAGCATGCTGGCATTCATCACTGCGTCGGGGTCCCCACCGGCGAGGATCATGAGGCGTTCTATATTGTTACGCAGCTGGCGGACATTGCCCGGCCAATTATGCGATTGCAGAACGGCCATGGCGTCCTCGCCAATTCGCCGTTTTGGCAGGCCAGTGGCCAAAGAAATCTGATCCATGAAATAGTCGACCAAATCGGGAATATCCTCGCGCCTTTCGGCCAGCGGCGGCACACGAATCGGCACGACAGCGAGGCGGTGATAGAGATCTTCACGGAATTTTCCCTCGGCGATCAGCGCTTCGAGATTGCGCGCAGTCGATGATGCGATGCGCACGTCGACCGCAATCTTGACGCTTCCGCCGACGCGCTGAAATGTTTGGTCCACAAGGACGCGTAAGATCTTGTTTTGCGTTTCACGTGGCAAATCCGCAATATCGTCAATAAACAATGTGCCACCATGTGCCTCTTCGAGTGCACCAGATTTGCGGCCTTCCGAACCATTGGATTGATCAACGCCGAATAATTCAATTTCCATCCGCTCAGGCGTGATCGCTGCGGCGTTGATGACCACGAAGGGGCCGTTAGACCGACCCGACATCAGATGGAGCGTACGGGCGGAGAGCTCTTTGCCGGCTCCCGAGGGGCCCACAACAAGCACGCGACTGTTGGTTGGTGCCACGCGCTCGATCGCTTGACGCAATTGCCCGATGGCGG
>DATFVF010000199.1:0-4788 GCA_035260465.1 Pseudolabrys sp.
ATCGGCCTGGTCGTTTGGGCCTCTTCGCCCTATTTGCGGTTTCGTACCGCTGCGATTTGGACTGAAGTTCAAAAATACGAAGCAACTGACGAGAGAACATCATCAGGCGAGCGAATTGAGTTTTGGAAGAAATCGATTGAATTCGTTCGGGAAGCTCCATTGATCGGACATGGCACCGGTTCGATCGGTTCGCTATTTGAAAAGGCGGCCGCTGGACAAACGGGCGCGGCGGGCGTCGCCGCCGTCAACCCGCACAATCAAACCTTTGCGGTGGCGATTCAACTCGGCTTTGTCGGTGTCATCACATTGTGGGCGATGTGGATCGCTCATTTGTCGTTGTTTCGCGGCAATGGTCTAGCTGAATGGATTGGCCTCGTCGTTGTGGCACAGAATATCGTTGGTTCATTGTTCAATTCGCATCTATTCGATTTTGTTCAAGGCTGGGTTTATGTGATCGGCGTCGGAGTAGCCGGAGGTGTGACACTGAAGAGACGTAAATTGGAAATGGATACGCGCCAACGGTCATGAACGAGAGGCAAGATCGGCGAAGGTTTGAACGCAGCCAGATTCTATTTGAATTTTCCGATACCGGTAAGGGGTACCCGGGCTCGGTTCCCTTCGTCCGCTCCCGTGATATTATGCTGCGTCGCTTGTCCGATTCCTTTGCACACGAAGTTTAGCTATGTCTCCGCATCGATTTCTTCCAAAACTCAATTCGCTCGCCTGATGATGTTCGCTCGTCGGTTGCTTCGTATTTTTGAACTTCAGTCCAAATCGCAGCGGTACGAAACCGCAAATAGGGTGACGATGCCCAGACGACCAGGCCGATCAAAACCGCACCGCCAAATGCCAGTGCGATGCCCCAGGGCTTCAGTTTTTTGAGCGTGAATAGGATGAGCAGAATGGGAATGGTGGCCAAAGCCGTCCGGCCTGTCGACACATACAAAATGTCGGCGAGCATGGCGAGAATAATCGCAATAATTCCGATCGTCGTCAGCCAACGCCGGCCATCGATAGTCTCGCTGGCCAAAAACAGGAGGCCGAAGATGCAGATGACAAACTCGCCGCTTTGGGTCGCAGCATTTTTGACCAACACATTATCGAAATGAATTAGTGCCGGCGCCAGCGGCGTTACCACTACAACGGCCGTTGCTACTAAGAGAGCCATGCATGAGAAAAGGTAGCCCGCAAACACCCAATTCCCGCGATCGGAACGACGGAACTGGGCCAGCAAAAACGGTATTGCCAGTAGCTTAAAAAATGAATCGAGGCCTTTCCATCGTTCGACCAGACTTACATCGGCCCACAGCATTCCAACGATGCCAAGGCCTACAAGCAAGACGGGAAGTCCGCCGGCCGGCATAGCGAGTTCGCGCCGAATATCCACCCAGTGAAGTGTAGGAATAAGCGTGACTATCCAAAGCACCGCTAGAATCGCTGTAGCGGAAGTCGACCACGGTAGCGACACAGCCACCGCCACGACCAACCCATCGGCGATAGATGCCAGCCTCTCTCGAGACAAACTTTTTGTAATTGCCAGTCCGGCCATCCTTCAACTCACGGCCATGGTTGTCGCAGAATAATCCTGAAGCGATGACAGTCCACGTCGCGCGCGGACACGATCGCTGCTAATGACGCCGTCAAGCTTATGCTCATTTTCGGCCAGCTGCGATCGATCAGCCTCGGCATGCCAGAGATGCACAACGCCAGTCGCGAACGTGCCATCTTTGCGATGAACGCCTGCATGCAGCATGCGGACAATTATGTCCGAATCTTCCTTGCCCCAGCCGCTGTAGTCGGCATCGAAACCGTCGACGCGATCAAGATCCGCACGCCAAATGGCGAGATTGCACGAGCGTGCACCTCGCCATGCCCGCTGACGGAGCCGGCGCATCGGCCCAAGCGGCAGATGCAGAAGTGCGGACAGGCGATTGATGCCGCCACGCAGGCGTTCGGCGAGCCAGCGCGGGAAATTCCAACTCTCCGGTGTAAGATTTTCGCGTAGAACCTTTGCGGTTAGTTCGCGCGACAGCAAGACGCGGTTGCCACTCACGAACCAGCCCGGTTCGGCAAGCTGCCGATGGGTGCCAACAAAGTCCGGACGCGCGATGCAGTCGCCGTCGAGGAAAATGCAATATGCGCCGCGCGCGACCAGGATCGCCCCGTTGCGAATTTCCGCCGCACGAAAGCCATGGTCGGCGTGCCAGACATGTTCAAGGCGGCGCCCGATCTTCGCTTTCCAGCTGGCTACGACCTCAGCGGTGCGAGCACCCGACCCGTCATCGGCAACGATAACCTCAAAATCGGCGTCCCTCTGCCACGCGAGCGAGCGCAATACCGCATCGAGCGCGTCCTCGCGGTTATAGGTGGTGACAATGACGGAGATCAGCTCGGCCACGGATGTCCTCTTCGAGAGGCTTTAGCCGATGTCGCAAGCGCCGACAAACCCCTAGGGCCTACGCGCCCCAAAATGTTAACTTACGGACCGTCGACTATTAAGCCGCAACAGGCGTCCATTCGGCCATGCAAAAAATATCTGCTTATATTCTCACATATAATGAGGCTGAAAAGATCGAGGCTGCCATAGCCAGTGTGCTGTGGGCCGACGAGGTCGTCGTTGTCGATTCCTTCAGCGTCGATCGGACCCCCCAAATTGCTCGTTCACTGGGCGCGCGCGTCGTGGACGTAAAGTTCAAGGGCTTCGGCGACCTCCGCAACCGCGCCATCGAGGCCTGCAATTTCGATTGGATTTTCAGCCTCGATGCAGATGAACGCTGCACCGAAGACGTGCGCGACGAAATCCTCACTTTGCTCGCCGGCTCGCCACCGCACGAAATCTATATGGTGCCAAGGCGCAGTTACATGATGGGCCGCTGGATCCGAGGTTCTGGCTGGTATCCGAATTTCCGCCAGCCCCAGCTCTTCCGCAAAGGCAGTATCCGCTACACGCTCGAGCCGGTGCATGAAGGATTCGAAGTATTAAGCGGGCGGACCGTTGGCGCGTTGCGGAACGCGGTGTGGCAATTTCCATTTCGCAATCTGGAACAAGTCATCAACAAGATGAATCGTTATTCCACGCTTGGCGCACCGAAGCTCGCAGGTAAGCGCGTGTCGATGGCGAGCGCATTCGGCCATGGCGTCTGGTCATTTTTCAAGCATTACATCTTCAAATTTGGCTTCATCGACGGCTGGGCCGGCTTTGTCATCGCGTTCGGAAATTTCGAGGGTACCTTTTACCGTTACGCGAAGCGCTACGAAGAGACCCAGAATTGGCAGCCCCCGGCAAGCAAGTCGATCAAACGCGACGCTAACCCTTGATCGGTTTGCGCAAACGCCGCGACAGATTGCGAAGCATTCGAAACGGCAAAGCGAGATAATATTTTCGCAAAATCTCCCAGCCATCTCGCCACCGACAGGCGGCATCCGATTCGCGCGGTACGTACCAGCCGTTATTGTCATAGCGGCGGACGATGC
Source organism: Pseudolabrys sp. (assembly GCA_035260465.1). Taxonomy (GTDB): domain Bacteria; phylum Pseudomonadota; class Alphaproteobacteria; order Rhizobiales; family Xanthobacteraceae; genus Pseudolabrys. The sequence goes on from DATFVF010000199.1 coordinate 3,475, forward strand.
GATATCCGGCTGCCAATAAACATTGATGCTTCGATAGGTCGGCGACATGATCTTCGAGCAAAATGAGCTGCGGGCGCCAACGGCCAATATTGAATCCGCACAGCACTTCGATTTCGTGCCCTTCGACATCGATTGACAAAAAATCGAACCCCGTCGGGCTGCCGGCTTCTTCAAGGATGCTGTCGAGAGTCCGGATCGGCACACTGATAACGGCCTCAGGCGTGGACCCCGGCGCCATGAGCGAACGGTCGAGTGAGGATAGCGGCCCGGCCACATGTAGTGGCAAAACCCGTTCGGCATTTTCCGGCGAGGAACAGGCGACGGCGAAAACTTTAGCTTTACGTTGCGCACGCAGTTTGGCGGCTTGCTCGGGCTGAGGCTCGACGAGGACGCCGGTCCAGCCACTCTGCTCCAAATGCCAAGTTTGAGAAAGTTCGCACGGGTCGTTGGCGCCAACTTCGACGAAATAGCCTTTGATATTGCCAAAAAACGCGGCCACCAGCCGCATTTCATGATCGGACACCGTGCGGGCCAAGCTTTTAATCTTTCACCGGGACGAGCGCGTCTTCGGTGCGCGTGTCCGTTCGACCATAGACGTCGTCGAATGTCCGGGCACGATGTCGATCAGGATGATCTCGCCGCCAAGTCCCTCGACAATCTCGCGGCCGACGACTTCTTCACGAGTGTAGTCGTTGCCTTTTACCAGCACTGTAGGCTTCATGCGCGCTATCAGGCTTTCCGGCGTGTCCTCGTCAAATACGGCAACGAGGTCGACGGCCTCCAGCGCGGCCAATACTTCGGCACGCGCCTGAACCGGTTGAACGGGCCGCCCAGCCCCCTTCAGTCTCCTAACCGATGCATCACCATTCAAGCCCACAACCAAACGGTCACAGGCCGCGCGCGCGCCGGCAAGCAATTTGACGTGGCCAGGATGCAGCAGGTCAAAACAGCCGTTGGTGAAGCCAACACGTAAACCCTGTTTCCGCCACTCGGCGAGATGATCGTCGAGCAGGATCCAATCGAATATGATTTTTTCCTCAGGCGCGAGCGTCGCCGCGGGCAAAATGTGCGACCGTAATTCTGCCACGGACGCCGTCGCGGTGCCCCGTTTTCCGACCACTACAGCGGCAGCCGCATTAGCGGCGCGCGTGGCGGATTCGAAATCGGCGCCCATCGCCAGCATCGCAGAGAGCACCGCCACAACCGTATCGCCAGCACCCGACACATCGCGTACCCGCACCGGATAGGCCGGCACATGAACAGTCATGCCGTCCCCAACCAACGTCATGCCCGCTTCACTGCGCGTCACCAGAA
>DATFVF010000200.1:0-16846 GCA_035260465.1 Pseudolabrys sp.
TAACTGCCGGACCCGCGACTCGAGAGAACCGCCACCGGCTTGGCGGCCTGGCCAGCTTTTTCTGAGAAAGCCCATGCCTCAGGTAATAAATGAAGGCGTCGCGTACATGCATGCGCAGTGGCTTGCTGTAGAAGATCGCTAACAAGCCGCTACGGCTGGCCCGCACGCCATCGGCCTGAACGTCTACGACAGACGTTACACCCACTCGCATCCCCCGCTCATGTGCTCGCAGGCACATTTCCGTATCGGACATGAAGAGGAAGTAGCGTTCATCGAGCCCGCCCATGGCGTCCCACAGCGAGCGACGAATCATCACGAATGAGGACTGCACCCAATCCACGTCGATGATCCCATTGGCCGCTTTCGACGCCAGCGGGCTCAATAAGTCAAGATCGTTGACCATTCTGGGACTCATACGTCGGCACACTTGGCGGACCGGCGACGGAAACCGGCGGGCAACTTCGACGATACTGCCGTCGTCATTGTGCTGCACGCTCGCCAAGACGCCAATGGATCGCCTGCTCTCCATTAGCGAAACCATTTTTCGGATCGCATGCGTATCTTCGACAATGATGTCAGGACTGACGAGCAGGATATAGTCGAAAGCCCCAGCCGCCTTGGCGCCCAGATTTACGCCGCGAGCGTAGCCGAGGTTTTCCGAGGCTATGACCAGCTCGCCGCTCTTCCTCATTTCGGTGCGCAGAATGTCCGCTTCTTGCTGCGAGGTCGAGTTGTCGACAACAACAAGATGCAAGTCGTCGACTGTGTTCTGTCGTCCGAGCGCCCGAATGCCTTCGACCACGCGCGCGGCCTTATGGAAATTTACAATGACGAGAGCGATCTTCACTTTGCCTCCATAGTTCGTCGTAGCCCGGCCAATGGGCCAAACGCTGAATTCATTATGAGTGTGCTGCGTCACGATTTCTGAAAACTTCTGCGTGGTCACCAACAGTGGCGGCACGCGAGGCACGTCGCCGTCTGAATCGGCTTAGACGATACCGGCCTCTTGCATGGCTAGGCGACGGCGCCGCCTGCTCTCTTGCAAATATGTCTCTTCAATCCACCGTTTTGTAACTGCAATGCCCGGCCCCATTTGAATGGCCGGACTCCACTGCAAGTCGCGCTTTGCCTTCGCGATGTCTAACGTAAACGTCGGCACTTCGGTCGTGGCCAACTCTACATATTCCACCGTCGGTTCAACCATGCAAACTTCGGATAAGTTTTTGACGACGGCTTGTAGCGATGTTGGCGTACCTGAAGCAATGTTGTAAACGCCATTTGCTTGTCGCTCTATCGACGACCAAATGGCCGCGCTCACATCGTCCACATACACATAGTCCTTAGCCGCCTCCAACGACCCGAAGATCGTGATCGGCTCAGCCGCGAGCATCTTGTAGAGGAAGGTAGCGATAACGCCGTGCAGGCCAAAAGGTGATTGACCCGGTCCATACGGATTACCGATCCGCATGACTGTTGCTTTCATATCAAATTGCTCGCAAAGCGTTGCGACCAGCATCTCGGCTTGCAATTTGAGCTTCCCGTATAAGGACTTCGGCCTGCACACATCCGTCTCGACATGAGGCGCAATGCTGTCACCATAAATTGCGCCTCCACTCGAACAAAACACGAGTTGCTGCACGCCGCATTCACGAGCCCCCTGAATGACGTTTGCCAAGGTTCGTAATTCCGTCAGGACGGTCGCGGCGTCGACATCTTTTTTGGCACGCGGTGAAATTCCCGAAATGCCGAATACAACCGCATCCGGCTTGATATTTCGCAACAAATTCGACGACTCGGCCAAATCGGACGCATCGAGCTCCACCACTTCGACCGCAGTATCGATCACCGAGCTGGTAGGCACCCCCGTGCCGCATGCCACCGCTCGCGCTCCCAGGCGAGCCGCATAGTTAGCAAAATTGCTGCCAAGAAATCCGGTGCCTCCAAAGATCACGATCGAAGGCTTTGCTCTACACAGCATTCCGTTGCTCTTTTTTCACAGCGTTCAAAATCTTGGTCCACTTCTTTCGAATTGCCTTTTCCGTCCAGCTCTTATCCAAAAAAGCATTGCCGCCGCCGACCTGCGTGGGCAGTGACGCCAGCTTTTTTCCCGCCGTGACGATGTCGTTGGGATCGGTAAATTCAACGCCGGTGATCGGACCATTCGACCGAGTCTGATCGTAGAGATAGGACCCGGTCGAGAGGACGCTCGGCGTCCTTGAGGTCAACGCCATTAGGTCTATGAGCGAGAATACTTCGAACCAAGACAGATTTATGTAGGCACACGCGGTGCCGATTATCCTTTGCAGATCCAGAAGCGGGACCTGATCGCGCCATTCCATGTTGTCGGCGGCGTCGATTGCCCTCTCGAAAGTTCGGATGTAGTGGCTATGGTTCATGTTCTTCTTCCCCAGGAAGAGGAACCGAAGACGCGGATATGACTTTGCGATTTCGACGACCGCCAGCTGGTTCTTGCGCGGTTCGATGCGACCCGCGCACAACACATAGCTTTCAACCGTTCGTGGAGAGCGCTCGACAGAATTAACGATGCCCGTCTCGTCCAGGAGATGCGGCAACGTCTCGAAGTACGCATTTGTCGAAAAATCTCGCCGAATATATTCAGCTTCGTCCTCGCACGACACGAGCACCCGAGCCGCGTTCTGCAGAACATACCGAGCCGAATAGGCCGCCGAACGATATGACAGCAATTTCCCTCGATGCTCGCTTCTCACTAACCTTACGACACAAGCGATGGTTTCATAATTGACGAGCGAATAACCCGAAGCACGTGCAGCTAATTGCTGCGCGCCAATAGTCCCATGACGCAGAAACTCCTCAACATGCCCGGCTTTTGGGTGAAGCGTGTAAATGACGTAGGGTATCTTTTTCCGGACGCAGTCCCGCGCCACAAGGTAGTTCTCAAACGGCATATCGATGTTGAAGAGGACGATGAGATCAAACTCGGCCACATTGAGCTGCGCGAAACGCACAACCGTTGTCGTTACCCGACCGGGAACCGCGATCAACGCACTAAATTGCTTCGCCTGATCGATGTCTCCGCCGCCTTTGGTCAGGGCGTCGTTACGGATGACGAAAGCGATCTTCAAGATCTTGATCGATTGTCGCAGCGTGCAGACCTATACCGTCGCCGTAGAAAACGCGATTGGGCCGCCGTCGAGGCTAGAACCGTGAACGGTCATTGAAACAACTCGGCTTCTTCAAGCCGCTTCCCATTTGCATCCTTGGCAGCCAAAAACGGTGTTCCGCCCAATGGCCACTGAATTCCGAGCGCCGGATCGTTCCAGAGCAAAGATCGCTCGTGCTCGGGATACCAATAGTCGGTAACCTTGTAGTTTACTTCCGCAGACTCGCTCGTCACGAGGAAGCCGTGAGCAAAACCTTCCGGAACCCATAGCTGGCGTTTATTTTCGGCCGAAAGTGTAACGCCTGTCCATTTGCCGAAGTTGCAAGAGTTTCGCCGTATATCGACCACGACGTCGAACGCCTCACCTTGAATGATCCGCACGAGTTTTCCTTGCGGATTTTGTATTTGATAGTGTAATCCGCGCAGCACGCCTCGAACCGAGCGACTGTGATTGTCTTGCACGAAGGTGTGCTCAAGTCCGGTGGCTGCTTGGAACTCACGCGCGTTAAAGCTTTCGAAGAAAAAACCTCGCGGATCGCCAAATACCTTCGGCTGCAACAAGAGCACGTCAGGCAGCGGCGTCGCCATCACGTCGTACGCCATTGGCAAATTCTCTTACTGAATAAGTTCAAGTAGGTATTGCCCATAGCCACTTTTGCTGAGCGGGCGCGCCAAGGCCTCAACCTGGTCGGCGCCAATCCAATTTTGTGCGTAAGCGATCTCTTCCGGACAGGCGACGATGAGGCCCTGTCGCTTTTGCAATGTCGCAATAAAGCTCGCGGCGTCCAGCAAACTGTCATGTGTCCCGGTATCGAGCCAGGCATAGCCGCGCCCCATGATCTCAACGTCGAGAACAGCCTGGTCGAGATAGCGCCGGTTCACGTCGGTGATTTCCAATTCGCCGCGAGCGGAAGGCTTTATGTCCGCGGCGATATCGCAAACGCGCGTGTCGTAGAAATAGAGTCCCGTGACTGCGTAATTTGATTTCGGCACTGCCGGCTTCTCGTCGATGCTTATCGCACGCTGCTTCGCATCGAACTCCACTACGCCGTAACGCTCCGGATCGTTGACATGATAGGCGAATACCGTTGCGCCGTTGCGACGCGCGTTAGCGTTGACCAAAAGCTTCACCATGTCGTGCCCGTAGAAAATATTGTCGCCCAATACCAACGTGCTGAGGTCATTACCGATGAAATCGCGGCCAATAATAAACGCTTGCGCCAGTCCGCCCGGATTCGGCTGCACGGCATATTGAATGTTCATCCCCCACCTTTTGCCGTCGCCGAGAAGCTCGCTGAAAAGCGGAGTGTGGTGGGGCGTAGAGATAATGAGAACGTCGCGTATACCGCTCAGCATCAACGTGGAGAGCGGATAATAAATCATCGGCTTGTCGTAAATCGGCATCAACTGCTTGGACACGCTTTGCGTCACCGGGTAAAGGCGCGTACCTGAGCCGCCGGCTAGAATGATGCCCTTCCGCCGCACGGGTGCAGAATTGCTCATTGCCGCATCTCCGGCAAAAGTTGGTTGATGACCGCATTCACGCCCACCGTCCAGTCTGGCAACGCGACCGAAAAGTTATTCCGGAGCTTGGACGTTGCGAGTCGCGAATAAGCCGGCCGCTTGGCGGGCGTCGGATAGTCTGCGGTCGCGATCGGCGCGATGGTCTCAGCAGATGCTTGAAGCGGAAGCCCGATGGCGCCGGCCTTAGAGATCACATGACATGCCAACCCATGCCAACTTGTCTCGCCGCCGGCGACAAGATGATAGAGGCCCCAGCGTGGATCTTCTGCCGATTGCCCGACTAATTGCGTGAGCGCCTTTACCGTGACGTCGGCCAGCAATACCGCCGAGGTCGGTGCGCCAACCTGATCGCTCACAACGCGCAAATTGCGCTGCTCTTTTGCCAACCGTAGCATCGTCTTGACGAAATTGTTGCCATGCGCGCCGACCACCCAGCTGGTGCGGAATATCAAGCGCTTCCGGCACGACTGAACGGCGCGCTCGCCGTCTCGCTTGGTGCGGCCATAGATGGAAAGCGGAGCGGTTTCATCCGTCTCCACATAAGGTTCACCTTTACGGCCATCGAATACGTAGTCAGTCGAGTAGTGGACAAGCACGGCCCCTAGCGCTTCGGCTTCCGCAGCGAGCACCCCCGGAGCTGTCGTATTTACGGCGACTGCTCTCCCCGCATCGGCCTCGGCCTTATCCACAGCCGTGTAAGCCGCGGCATTAACGACCACCGACGGGCGATAGCGACGAACAATTGCCCGCAAAGATTCCGTGTCGGAAAAATCGACATCCGGTCTAGCGGGCGCGACAACCTCTCCTAACGCTGTAAGCGTTGATCGCAACTCGTGGCCGACCTGCCCGTTTGCACCGAGAAGTAGGATATTCACTTTAACGCTCGTGCATTTCTACTATTGGCGATGCGTGCCGTTGGAGTCGGCGCTGCGCCGAACTTGCTTCGCCAGTCGCGATTTCGCTGTAGTGCGTTTCGAGCCATTGGCGATACGCGCCGCTTGTAATCCCCTCGACCCACACCTGGTTGGCCAGGTACCACTTTATGGTTTTGCGAATACCGGTTTCAAAGGACTCCTGCGGCCGCCAACCAAGTTCGCGTTCGATTTTGCGCGCATCGATAGCGTAACGCCGATCATGTCCTGGGCGATCGCGGACAAAGGCGATCTGCTCCGCATAGGCAATGCCGTCTGGACGAGGGTGTAATTCATCGAGAATAGCGCAGATCGTCTTGACGACATCGAGATTGGCCATCTCGTTCCACCCGCCAATATTGTAGGTGTCGCCCACCCTACCAGCATGCAATACACAGATGATCGCACGGCAATGATCTTCGACATAAAGCCAGTCGCGCACCTGCTTTCCGTCGCCATAAATCGGCAGCGGTTTTCCCGCCATCGCATTATGAATCACCAACGGGATGAGTTTCTCGGGAAAATGATAAGGCCCGTAATTGTTACTGCAGTTCGTCGTAAGCACCGGCAGACCATAGGTATGGTGCCACGCACGCACCAAGTGATCACTTGCGGCCTTACTCGCCGAATAAGGCGAGTTCGGCTCATAAGGATTGGACTCGCTGAAGGGCGCCTCATCGGGCCCTAGCGTGCCGTAGACCTCGTCGGTGGAAACATGCAGAAACCGGAACGCGGCCTTCTCTTCGGTCGGCAGCGCTCGCCAATAAGCGCAGACGGATTCCAGAAGATTGAATGTGCCCAAGACATTCGTCTGAATGAAATCGGCCGGTCCGTGGATCGACCGATCAACGTGCGATTCGGCCGCAAAGTTGATCACTGCGCGCGGGCGATTCATGGCAAGCAGCCGTTCAATCAGCGAACGGTCGGCAATATCGCCTTGGACGAAGTGATGACGATCGTCGTCGGCGAATAACGCCAAATTAGCGGGGTTACCCGCGTAGGTGAGCTTGTCGATGTTAACGATACGCTCGTCGCTGGTCCCGAGCCATGTGTGAACAAAATTGCTTCCGATAAAACCAGCACAGCCAGTGACAAGGACGGTCATGGAACTAGAACTTCCCCGTTACGCCAAAGATCGCTGTCATCGTTTGTCTTTTTCCAAGCTGCCGCCGTCAGGGTGAAACGCGTTCCACCCAGCACGACGCTATCGCTCTGCAACAGTTACGCTATCGGTTCACGTTGCAGGTAGAAGGGCTTCGCCGCGCAAAGCCACCGAAACCGAACGCCCAAGCAGATCGAGCAGCACTCGAACTCGGCCCGCCGCATCGACATGCTCAAGCTTTCCCAGAAACTCCGCGAAAGGTCCCTCAACAATGCGAACGGCTCCGCCGACCTTGAGTGTCGTTGTCCAGTCAATGGTCCCGTCAGCACGTGTTCGCGCTTTCAAGCCATCTATAATGCCGCTCGGAATAGGCTGAGGCGCTCCACCTTGCATGAGAAGATGGACGACACCACGCGTGCCATTAATGCTCCGCCATTGGTCGCGTAATATGTTCAAACGCACGAATAGGTAGTTGGAGAACAAGGGAGCGAAGACGCTCTTTGTCTTGCGTGCGTGGCGAACAGTCCTGCGGTAACGCGGACAAAATACCAAGTAACCTTGCATTTCTAAATGGCGGACGGCTTGGCCTTCGGCACGCGGTTGCGTATGCACGACGTACCAAAGCGCATCGGCGTAGTCGTCGTCGACAGCCCCGACGATAGCGGATGATTGCGGAGATAGGTTGGACATCGGCGCCATGCTCCCAGCTCACATGGCGCTGAGGATGGTCTTGCACGATGTCGTATCTGTCGAAGACATCATGACGACCATCGGCACCGCGAGAGATTTCTTTTGCTCTCGTGGCGTAAGAAATCGTACGACGTTTTTCGGAAAACGCTGGCAAAATTGAGCAAGAGTTTGAGCGGTCGCGATCGTGGTGTTACGCGCGGGAACAATTGCGATACCGCCGTCCTTTAAGACATAGGCGTCTTTCACGTTGCCGAAATTCAGCGATTCCATGCAGACCTTAAACAGATCCTGGTAACCCGCCGCTGGTTTCGGCAGGTCCCCTGCAAGCCCCTCCAGAATGTATTCACGGCTATTGCTGCAGCTCTCAGCCAATACCGGACCTGAGAGCCCAATGAGCGCCAACAGCACGATACAGCATTTCATTTCGTCACCTCGATGGCCGAGTGCCCGCGGACATTTTCTGGACCTTGCTCAACATGTGCGCCGCTCGGCAGCGGCAAACATGTCGTCGCGATACAGCGATCCCTATTCATCTCGCGCGCGCGCATCCATGCGCGCTTGCCGAGCGAAACGCGCTTTATCCCATCCATCATCAATTCGGCGATCGCGTCGGCGATTGCTCGGACCGAAGGCGCAACGACCCGACCGGTTTGATTGTCAATTACTGCGTCGGTAGCGTCGCCGTAGGCCGTGGCGATGCTCGGCAATCCGCACGCAGCCGCCTCGAGATAGACGAGACTGTATTCTTGGGCCGGTTCGAACAGTTCTTCCTCGGGAGTCAGGCAGAACAGGTCACTGGCGCCATACACGTCGCGTATCTGCTGGCTCTCCAATGCCCCCATCAGCCGGACGTCGCAGCCGGAGCTCGAGATCGCGGCTTTCAATTCGTCGACATAATCGGGCTCGTCGTTAGAGCCGACGACAAGCCAGCTGAGACGTTTACAAAGCAATGGGGACAGTCTCGACAGCGCAGCCAAGGTAACGAGATGGCCTTTGCGCCTCGTCAGATTCGCGACAGTCACCAACGCTACCGTTTCCGGCGCAAGACCAAGCGAGTCCCTCGTCTTCGAGCGTTCAGCTCTCGGCCCAAACCAGAAATCTGCCACGCCGCCAAACGCGTTAGCCTGTAGGAGCTTCACCCTCATGTATTGCCCTCCGACCGCGGCTGCCCAAGATAAGAATATGGCGTTAGATAGGAGGAGCTTTGGTAATAGTCGTAAAATCTCAAACGCCGCATATCGACACGCGTAAGAACCGTCCCCAATACCCGATCATAGGAGAGCGCCAGCGTCCCAAGCGCTTGAGCGACGACATCTTGCGGCGTGCTATCCCACCGAATGGTGACAACGACTCGATCCGCGATCTCGGCCAATGCGCGGCCATCGACTAAAGGAATAAGCGGCGGCGAATCGATAATAACGTAGTCGAAGTGTTTCCGAAGCTGATCGAGGATGTTGATCATCGCATCGGAGAAAACAAATTCACTGCTGCTCGGCTTTTGTCTCGGTGGTGAAGGAAGGATCGCAAGGCCGGTGGCGCGGTCAAATAGCAGAGCTTGGTCGAACTGTGCTCGGCCGGCCGCGACTTCGATTGCCCCGAAACTTGCACGTGGGCACAGGGATCGGCTCATCTCCGGGTTTCGTAAGTCCCCCTCGACCAAAATCGTCCGCATGCCGACGGCCGCAAGCGAGAGAGCAAGATTCACTGCAAGCGTTGTCTTGCCCTCCCCGTCGACGGAGGACGACACCATGACGGTTTTAACCGGCCCCGTACGTGATGCGCGCTGAATAGCGAGGCGAACGGCGCGGACCGACTCCGCGAACAACGATGTTGGCTCGTCCAGCACATACCGCATCAACGGTGGCTGCATAGCCGCCGGAAGTAGTTTCGCCGAGTTCGGATCGTATTGATCCAAATCCCGCCGACCACGTATCGCACGGCTGGCGAGTTCACGCGGCCCAATTTGCGGCACGGCAGCCAGAGTCGGAACGCCGGTGACGTCTTCGGCTTGCCGAAGCGACTTCACCCGCCGGTCGAAATGGTCGACCATAAATGCTAGAACGCCCCCCAACCCAGCTCCCCCGACCAGCGCAAATGCAAGAATAAGCGCCGTCTTTGGAAACGAAGCGCTGATAGGAATATCCGCCTTGGAAACGATACGTGAATCAGGCAACTCGACGCTTTCCTGCGCGCTCGTTTCCTTGTACCTGGCGAGAAACGATGCATAGAGCGTTCGATTGGCATCCGCTTCGCGTTGAAGCTCGCGCAGTCTGACCTGGTCATTTCCGGACGCGTTCGAAACGCCTTTCAGATCATCGAGGCTCTTCTGCAGCGCATCTTCTCGCGAGTGCGCCACCTGCAGGGCCTGACGCGTACTTTCAAGAATACGTTGCACCTCTTCATTGATAAGTTTCTGCGTTTCTCGCTGCTGGGCCCTCGCATTGATCACCAGCGGATGTTGCGCCCCGAATTTGCTGGATAGGTCGGCCAGATTTTTTGCCACGTCCGCATATTGTGTCCGGAGCCGAGCGATGACGTCCGAAGACAAGGCCTGACTCAACGTGCCGGGGTCGGCGTTCGTCCGCACAATATTCTGTACTTGTTCGAATTTCGCGCGGGCCTCGGCAGTTTGAACGTGGGCTTCGATGAGTTTGTTATTCAGGTCGCCGAGCTGCTGATCGTTGATGGTAACGCCCTGCGCGACATTCAAATTGTGCCCGGCACGGTACTCCTCGACAGCTCGGTCGGAAGCAAGCACATGCGTCTTTAGATCTTCGATCTGCTTGTTAAACCAGGATGCGGCCGTCTTTTGAGTATCGTATCGGCCCCGTACCAATTCATAGAAATAAGAATCGGTAGTTGCATTTGCAATCTTCGCTGCCTTTTCCGGGCTTTCCGAGCTAACGTCGATATTGATGAGAAACGTCGTTGTCTCGCGCGTTACCTTCAATCGCTTTCGTAACAAGAAATCGAGCGTTGCAGCTTTTGCAACATCCTCCTCACTTTGCCCCGGCGCCAGCGTCGGAGGTGAGGTGAATAATCTCTTGATCGAGCCAAGTATGGTGGAATGCGGACCGAATTCGGGATCATGTGCCAGATTGAGGTCATTCACCACATGCTGCAACACGGCGACTGATTGAATGAGCGACACCTGGCTATTGATGGCCGAGTCGTCGGTAGCGGAATTGGACTGCGCCGATTGATTGTTATTGTTCTCGACAACGCTGCTGCGGTGCGGATCGACCAAGACCGTCGATGTCGCCGTATACAGCGGCGTTGTAATCAGGATGAAGATGATTGCCACGGAAAGTAGCGCAAACGTCGTTGCGACTATGATCCAACGGCGCCGGCGCAGAATTTGGGCAATGTGCCGCAAATCGACCGCATAGCTTCCTTGGCCACCGTCCGGCATGAACGGGACTTCCATCAAGGCTTTGCGATCGTGATAATCAGAAGTGGGCTGAAGCATTCAGGCCTACCACGTGCTTGCTGAAGTTGTCGTCTGGAACGTTGCTTTCACGTCGCGTGAATGCGTATCGGAACGAAAGAGAAACTACGTTGTTCAAAGCGTACTTAACCTGCGCGCCGGCCGCATAGACGTTGTCTTCGCGGGGCTGCCCCTGAAAGCGGTCTTTTTCGTAAGTGGCTGTGGTCGACACAATAACGTTCGGCCGAAATTCATAATCGACCCCCAGCTGCGCCGCACTCGCGAGAATGCCAGTTGCGCTGGTATCGGATGCGTCTGTCACTATTTGTTCAGCATTGAAGTGGACATCCACTTGCCGCGAGGGACTCCAAATCAGCATGGCCCGATAGGTCGGGCCTTCGATGTTGCCGATCGAGGACGCGAAGAAGTGTTGCCGCTGATAGCCTGCCGCAATTTCTCCTTTGATGAGTTGAGTGAACAGCAGATCAAATCCGGCAAGTGCGCGATACCCATACGACTCCAACGACTGCGTTGGCGTCCCACGCAAATCTCGCCAATTGCCCTCGACCGAAGTGAAAAATGCGGATTTTTCGGAAAACGCGTAGTCGGTCCTGCCGTGCGCCGTATAGATCGGCCCGTCGCGCGAATCCTGAGTGATAATCGAGCCATTCTGCGCTCGGGTCGACCCAAAATTGTAAGAGTCGATACGGGCGCCGAGCGAGGTCGTAACTCGGCCGAGTTCCTTTCGCAGTGTCAGGTCGCCTGAGACAACGCTGAAAGGTGTTGGCTCAACGGCGCCAGTCGGCGAGGTCAGCGAACCAACCCCCTCATGAAGGAATCCCACATTAAAGAGGCCCAATACCTGCGTGCTGTGATCGATATCGTAATGGGCAGTGCCCCCAAACGTCGCGTCGGTTTGGTTCAGGCCTGAATGATTGCTGTACAGCGTGGATAGCGTCGATAGCTGAACATTAATCCCATGACGCTCCCACAAGCTGCTTCCCCGGAGATTCGCCCCAAGCACTGTAGCAACGTCACCTTGCTGGCCACTCGGGGAGGAAAACACATTGCTGTCATAGAAAGCTCCCGCCGACAGCGAGGGATTGAACATCCAATCGCCTGCTCGGATACCCCGCGCCGCGTATTCTGGGTGAAACCTGTTTTTGACTGGCGTGTCTTCAGGCGCCACCTCTTCTTCGCGCGCAGTCGGATCTCCCAATTGCGGCAGTGCCGTTGGTTCAAACACATGTTGAACGTTCCAAGGCGGCATCAAAATCTCCGGCGCCGGAATGACTTGCGCATCTGACCGAGAGGTCGAAGCGGCAAGCATTCCGGCGAATAGTGCCGGCCGCACCCAGAGACATTTCCTCAAACTCGACGGGTTCACTGACGCCAGCCCTATCGCATGCGATCACCGATTGGTCTTCGCCACGAGTTGGACCAGGAGGCCCGTTTTTTTATCACTCGTATCCACGGTCAGACTGACCGGGCAACACTCCTGCAAACGTTTAGAATCCTCTTACCGCAAAACGTTGCCGGAATTTCTGTTCTGTCAAAGTAAGTCGCCCGACGAAGACCGCGACGAACTTCCATACGATGACTGAACACGTGGAGCGATAAACCGTTCCCGCGTCGCACAATGGAACGTTTAGGCACGCACTTTCCGTTTCTCATCGACATGGCATTGAGCATTTCACAAACCTAAGAGTTGATTCGAATGTGAGCTGGAACGAGGTCAGAACATCCGTTCAGAAACGCGAATATTGTCGCCAGGAAATATCCGCTTTGGCACATCGAGCCTCACAACCTCCTGCGTTTGCCCACCTGCGTGTTGTAAGTAGATCGTGCTTTCGTCGGCGCGATAGGTCAGGCCGCCGGCAGTCGCGATAGCGTCCGCAACAGTGAGCCCAGGCTGAAACGAATAAACGCCGGCCTTCTTGACCTCTCCATAGATATAGAATGGCGCATATGAAGCGATCTCAATGTTGATGTTGGGATTTTGGGCAACACTGCCCTTCATGCGCGCTGCGATCGTTTTCTCAAGCTGGCTCGTCGTTAAACCGGCCGCCCTGATCTGGCCGACAAGCGGGAGCGATATGAAGCCAGCGCTATTGACCTCGTAGTCGCCTGTTAAATTTGCATCGTCGTAATCTCGTAGATGCACCTTGTCGCTTGGACCCAAAATGTATGGGCCGGCGGCCCCGCGCGGTGGTACGGGGCTGTCGTAACTCGATAGTGCAACATTTGTGGGGCCGTTTGCCGAGGCGCTGCATCCCGCCAGTGCTGCAGCTGCCAAAAGGCAAAGTACATTCGAACGTGGAAACATGAACGCGTCCCCCGATGCAAACTTTACGCTCGCAATTTCCGTGCCTAAGCCCGGCACGAAACACCCTTACGCTCACAAAGCGACGATCAGGGCGGTTGGTTCCGAGCTGATCAAAATATTTTCTATCGTAGGGGCTAAAAGTTTTTTCGGGCGGTATCTCAAAACCATTTTTTTTGAATTGCTGTGCCGCTTAAAGAAGCACACCGACCACAAATATAACCAAGATCCAGACAATTATATTGATAGCCAAAAAGCCGTTCCTCATCTGACGCGTAGAACAACGATCAGCAGCTTGATCGAGAAAACAATTCTTAAAATGAAGTCGAGTTGAGACTCGTCTCGCCACCATTTTTTCATCCAGACTGCTGGATTCACACTTTCGTCGAAATATCGCGACGGTGTGGGATGCTAAAGTCGCGGACCATCGTTCGTACATTGCGCGGCACGCAGTATCATTGCGCGGCAAGCAATATCGTTCCGGAAGTCGGCTGCCTTTTTAAAAGTCACTCTGCAAAAAAAATAATACATTTTTTGGGAGCCGAGCGTCTCAATGTTTTCACATTGTCGGCTACTCTGAAGTGCTAACATTGCAGGCAGTGCGAACTGCAAGTCTGGTTTTTCAGCGGAGTGCGCCAATGAGATTTGGCATCTCTGTCTTGTCTGGGCGGAGTGGTACATCAAACTTTGCGGCTTTCGTGTTCGCCTCGGCAGGGGAGCGATCACGACAGCACAAAACACACCGCGGTACGGCATCTCGTTGCCGCGCCCATACGGCTGCTCACGAACCATCAATCGTGCTGCTGGCGGTAAAGCGGGCGGTTGACGTTATCGGCGCGAGCTTCGGCCTTCTGCTATTCGCCCCGCTTTTGATCGGCATAGCGATTGCGATCAAGATGACATCGCCAGGTCCGGTGTTTTTCCGGCAAAAGCGCTACGGCTATCACAACCGTCGTTTTTGGATTTACAAATTCCGAACCATGTTCACGCATCTCGGCGATCATCGGGGGACTCGACAGACGACAAATGACGACCCACGTGTGACACCCATCGGACGCATTTTGCGAAAAACCAGCCTCGATGAGCTTCCACAGCTCATCAACGTTCTCAAAGGCGACATGTCGCTAGTGGGGCCGCGTCCGCACGTCCCGGGCATGCTCGCTGCAGGGTTGCTGTACGAGCAGTTCACGCCCTACTATTTCCAGCGGCATAATATACGCCCAGGCATTACGGGCTTGGCGCAGGTGTCCGGCTATCGTGGCAGCACCACGGTCCCGCTATCCGCGGTCGAACGCCTCGACCACGATTTGCAATATATCGAGAAATGGTCGCTCTGGCTCGATCTATCGATCATTGTGCGGACGATCATTCGGGAGTTTATCTCGGGCTCCGGCCACTGACGGAAGTGTTGTCAAGCCGGAGAAAATCATCGCGCTGATGCTACCAGGCCTGCGTTATCCCCGCTGCTGATCCAAAAGCTTTGGCAATTGCCCCGATCTTATGGGAATCCCCCACTAACCTTCATCCACAGCCGGAAGACGCGCTATCCGGGGGTTTAGGCCGTCAGCGCGTGTGGGGGCCCGCCTGCGCTGTGGATTTCTGAGTATATAGCGGTCAACTATATCAACCGGCACCTTGGGAGCGGCGCGCCCGCGCAACTATCGAGGGCAGTCAGGTTATAGTCCCGTCCGACCTAGTGGAATTCTTTCACTGAAAAGTCCATCCTTCCGTCTGCACCAGGACCGGATCATCTGTGACCAGCCTTCCGCCATCGGACCGCGTTCTGGCAGAGTCGCCACGCGCCATCAAACCGCGTAACCTCGCGCTTGGAATCGAACGTATTGGCTTTTTCGCCCTGTCACACCGCACGCTGTGTGCGCTCGCTTTCATCATCCTGAGCGCGATAGCAGCGGTCGGATTTGCGCGTGTGAAAGTTGATGACTCGCTGAGCCAGCTATTTCGATCCGACACCGAGGAATTTCGTACCTACGAAGAAGTCACGCGCCGATTTCCTTCAAACGAATTCGACATCCTCATCGTTATTGAGGGTGACCAATTACTCGAGCGGTCGTCACTTCAAAAGTTGCGGGATCTTGCGATCGACCTTCAGCTTATTGACGGCACCAGAGGCCTGATTTCGATATTTTCAGCCCGCGAACCCCCTGAAAACGGACAGATCCCCCCTCCTTTATTCCCGGACCCGTTGCCCGAGGGGGCTGAATACCAAACGCTTATCAATCGGGTGATGTCGAATGAAATCATCCACGACAAAATGCTGTCGCCCGACGGCAAGCTGACATTGATGGTCCTTGCATTGGACCCGACCGCCATAGGTCCGGATAGTCTCAATAAGATTGTCGACGAGGTTCGTAACGAAGTTAAAACTCAATTGGCGGGCACCGGCCTGAAAGGAGAGCTGTCCGGCGTGCCCGTGATGCAGCATGAAATTCGCAAAGCGATTCAGACCGATCGTCTTCTCTACAATTCGCTCGGGTTCGTAGTTGGTTGCCTGATTGCGATCATGTTTTTTCGCCGCTTCTCATTCATGATCATTGCCGCCGGGCCGCCGCTCATTGCCATTCTTCTTGCGCTGGGCGCGCTTGGATGGTTCGGCTTCAGCCTGAATATGTTTCTGAATGTGATGACGCCGCTCATTATGGTGATCAGCTTTTCCGACAGCATGCAAATCACCTTCGCTGCGCGTGATCGCCTGCTCGCAGGTGATGACAAAGTCGCCGCCTTTCGTAACGCACTTCTTATTGTCGGACCGGCTTGCGTCCTGACCCACGCGACCGCCGGCGTATCGTTTATTGCTTTGCAGTTTTCGTCGTCCGACCTCATTCGGACCTTCGGTGAGGCAGGCCTGGTCGCCGTCGCCGTCGCCCTGATTGCGGTTTTAATGGGCGTACCTTTGCTAGGTGTGCTGCTCATTCGCAACGAGACCGAATTTGTTGCCTCCGTCAAGAACATGGATACCGCATTAAACATCCTGCGGCGGCTCTGCGGCTGGATTGCAATTCGCATGGTCGCGCGGCCCGGACTCTATTCTGCGATAAGCCTGATCGTCGTCATCGCACTTTCGTTCGGTTACGCCCAACTTCAAGCGCGGTATCGGCTCGCCGACCAGGTGCCCGACCGTGAGCAGGCCGTTCGGGCCAGCAACCGGCTCGACGTCAAGCTGACCGGCGCTAATCCTTTCGACGTCTATATCCAATTCCCGAAAGGCGCATCTCTCTATTCGCCCGAAACGCTGGCGGTGATTGCCGAGGTTCATGCACTGCTGGAGCAGCAACCCGGGGTCGGCAACGTCTGGTCGCTGGACACACTAAGGCGTTGGCTTGCTGATAAGGTGCGCAAATCCGACGTCGACACGCTTAAACAATACGTCGACCTACTACCGCCTTACCTCACGCGTCGGTTCGTTTCAGCAGAACAGGACGCCGTCATTGTCAGTGGCCGCGTCCCGGATTCAGACGCGAGCCAATTGCTGCCGATTGTCGATCGGGCGGATCAACAACTAAACAGCATTCGGGCGAAATATCCCGGATATAAGATCGCCGTCACCGGTCTGTCGGTGATCTCGGCGCGCAACAGCGCACTCATGATCGACAAGCTGAGCAGAGGGCTGACGATTGAGATCGTTTTTGTGGCCGCATTTATCGGCCTCGCATTCTGGTCGCCGGTCGTCATGCTAATCAGCATATTGCCGGGATTGTTTCCCATCGTG
>DATFVF010000201.1:0-3217 GCA_035260465.1 Pseudolabrys sp.
ATCCGCCAGCGCGGCGAGATCTCGATATGACCTTGCTCGGCAGAGATATCGCCAGCGATGACGCTAAACAGCGTTGTCTTACCGGTACCATTGCGACCGACAAGGCCGACACGCGCGCCGGTTGGAATGCGCGCAGAAGCATTCTCCAATAGCGGGCGGCCAGCAATGCGGACAGTGAGGTCGTCGATAATGAGCATGCCGCGCCTTTTGGCCGACAGTGCGGTGCGAAGCAACCCCTAGAATCGCAGGCCTCAGCCGATCTTGTGCAGCCCACCTTGCCCGATTTCCCGCTGGTAAATGATCAGATCGAAACTCGGCGTACGCTCGTTGCCGACGACAGCCGACAGCAGCGCGTGGGCTTGGCCCCGGTGATGAGTTTGATGGTTGAAAAAATGGTCAAGCGCGGGGGCCAGCACCTGCTCGATGGTTTGCGGATTAACGACTGTGCGAAAGCGGATCGTCTTGGCCAGATCCTCTTCACGCAGAGCGCTAATGTAGGCGCTGATACGATCGTCTTCGAGGCGGCGTGCAGCGCGCAGCTGCGCGAAATTGTCGAAAAGGATCGCATCGAGACTTGGTGGCGCCTCGCCCTGGCTGGTAAAACGTCGCATCCAGATGCGATCGCCGACGAGTAGATGATTGAGGGTACCGTGCAGCGACTGAAAGAATGCACCGCGATTGGCGCGATAGTCGGCGTCGGGAATTTCTGCCGTAGCCTGGTAGAGCCTTTCGTTGCACCAGGCGTTGTAGCCGGCGAACATCTGATAGCGGGCCAGCATGTTGCGCTCCCTGTAACCAAGGCGACCGACCTTGCCGCCTGAAAGGTGTCCCGGTATAAGCCGCGCGGCATAGTTTCTCCAATGAAACTCTGTAACCTCTCCAATCAGTCTCAGTGAAGGAATATCAGATGGCGATCGAGCGCACCTTTTCGATCCTCAAACCCGATGCGACCGAACGGAATCTGACCGGCGCGATCAATGCCATCATCGAGAAGGCGGGTCTGCGTATCGTTGCTCAGAAGCGCGTGCATATTTCCCGCCAACAGGCCGAAAAATTCTATGCCGTGCACCGCGAACGGCCATTCTTTCGCGAACTGGTCGATTTCATGATTTCCGGCCCCGTGGTCGTGCAGGTGCTGGAAGGCGAAAATGCCATCGCCAAATATCGCGAAGTGATGGGGGCGACCGATCCGGCCAAGGCCGCTGCCGGTACCATCCGGAAGACCCACGCCAAGTCGATCGGCGAAAACTCGGTCCATGGCTCCGATGCGCCCGAGACGGCGACCAGGGAAATTGCGCAGTTTTTTTCCGAAAACGAGATCGTTGGCTAGGCTCGTCCTATCTCACCTTGCTTGAAGAGCTCAGCGTCGAATTGGCGGAATATTCTGAATCGCTGCAATGGCCGCTCCTGATTGTTGGCGCGATGGGGACGGGCAGCGGGCTGCTGAGTTCATGGAAAGTCAGCCGACAAAAAGCCTGGCGGCGTGAGCATGGGCTTGCCCCGTGAGCGACATTTTGGGTTGATTTTCCAACTATGCGCAGCCGCAATTCTGGATTTCGGTCGTCGAAATCATCTGGATCAATGTGCTGCTCTCAGGCGACAACGCAATCGTCATTGCGCTGGCGTGCCGAAGTTTACCGGCGAAACAGCGCCTGGGCGGCATGGTTATTGGTACGGCAGTCGCGCTGGTTATGCGGCTTGGCTTTGCGAGTATCGTCTCATCGTTGATGCTGTTGCCTTATATCAAGATCGTCGGAGGCGCAGCACTGCTATGGATCGATCGTGGTCGAAAGCACGGGTCCGAACGCGCCCATCCCGCACGAGAAGTTCCGACTTTTCTGCGCGATGTTGGGGTCTGCGCGGGTCGTGCTTGGCGGCCGCCTGTTGCGGGCGCGGAGGGACCAATTGGTCTAGCCCGTTTTCACGAATGAGACAGTTGGCCGCCGCCTATTGAGGTGGTTTTTGCCGTTTTAAATGTCGTTTTCCAACCTAGCCAAGACTTGCATCGGTCCTGTAGATTGCCGCCTCCGGCTCCGTAATCGTTAGAAAAACGCCTTTGGCCGGGGCGACAATAACGACCTTGGGGGGATTCGCGTGGGAGCTCTAACCGACAGCATGGTGCAGCCGACGTTCTGGCTTTCAGTGCTGCAAGTTATCTGGATTAACATTCTTTTGTCCGGCGATAACGCCGTAGTGATTGCGCTCGCTTGCCGTGGGCTTCCGCCGCGCGAACGCCTGTGGGGCATGGTGATCGGCGCAGGCTTTGCGTCGGTCCTGCTCATCGTATTCACCGGCGTCATCTCTATGCTGATGACGCTGCCCTATCTCAAGCTCATCAGCGCGATCGCCTTGGTCTGGATCGCCGTCAAGTTGCTCGCGCCGCAGGCGCATGACGCTGAAGATACGCCTGAAGCAGCTCAGGATTTGTGGCGCGCGGTGCGCATTGTGGTCATCGCCGACATCGTCATGAGTCTCGACAACGTGATTGCCGTCGCCGCCGTTGCAAAAGGCCAATACGTGCTACTGACGATTGGTCTCGCAGTCAGCATTCCCATGGTGATCGCCGGCAGTGCGATGATTATGGCGCTGCTCGAACGGTTTCCGGTTCTGGTCTGGGGAGGTGCTGCGATCCTTGGCTGGGTTGCCGGCGACATCTTCGCCAGCGATCCGATTGTGCTTGGCGTATTTCCCGATTATGCGCCGGAACACGTTGATTTGGTCGCGCAGATTGTGGGGGCGATATTGGTGGTGGTGTCGGGCTATGTTTGGCGGCGGCGTCACCATGTCTCTCTGGAAGAAGCTTGAGCGCTGGCGCAATATGAGGCGCGATGAACGAAACCGTCCGACTACGAGACGCAAAAAAAGTCGGCTATTCCGCTTGCCCGCATGATTGCCCGTCAACCTGCGCGCTTGAGGTGGAGCTTCTCGATGAGCGCACCATCGGACGCGTCCGAGGGTCCAAGGATAACGATTACACGGCCGGTGTGATCTGCGCGAAAGTCGCGCGATACGCGGAGCGACAACACCACGCCGAGCGCCTGCTGCATCCGTTACGGCGCAAAGGCGCAAAAGGCTTCGGCGAGTACGAGCGCATTTCCTGGGACGACGCGCTCGATCTGGTCGCCGAAAAATTCATTCAAGCTGAGCAACGTTACGGCGCCGAAAGCGTATGGCCGTATTACTACGCTGGGACGATGGGCCTGGTCATGCGCGATGG
>DATFVF010000202.1:0-3512 GCA_035260465.1 Pseudolabrys sp.
ACGCCGCCAGTGGCTGATCGAGCACGTGCAGCTTTTCCTGGATGTTGCGGCCGATGTCTGGCGCCTTGCCGATCCAATTCACCGCGGGCGCGGAAAGGAGAGAAATAGCGCCGTAGCAGACGCCAATCACAAGCAGCCACAAGACTATCGCCGACAGCAGCGATGGCACGCGATAACGTTCAGCCCGTGCGGAAAGCGGCCCGAGCATCATGGTCACCACGAAGGCCGACACCAACGGCAACAGGATCGACCGTGCAAGGCTCAACGCTATGATCGAAAGAATCACAAACATGCCGATGGTCGCCGACTGCGCGGCAGTCCGCCAAAGGCGCGCGACCTCGGCGACCGGCTGGGGATCGCTGACCGTCAACGCGAAGTGCGCTTGGCGCGCCCTATCCTTTTCGATGCGTCGCTGACCGGCCTTGGTGCTGCCTAACTCCATGGCCTTGATAACGGGCTACATTCCGATTGGTTGCTCCTTAACTCATCCACAGGGCGGTAGGCGCGTCTGGACATGAGGCAAACGCCCCTTAAACCTCTCTTAAGCGATGCGGCGCAGGTTGAATCGATCAATTCAGCACAGCCGTGGCATAGTGGCTGGCAAGCGAATCGCCGCGACCCTATCTGAAGGCTTCAATGGCCAAGACAGCGACCAAGAAAAAATCAACAAAACAGCCTGATCTGTTCGACCCGGCACGATCGGCCAAACCGTCGGCCCGCAAGGCGCCGAAGGCATCTGCGCGCGCCAAGTCCAGTGCGCGCGCGAAGTCCGGTGCGCGCGGGTCGAGCGCTGAGTCCGGCTATACCGCCAAGCACATCGAGGTGCTGGAAGGGCTCGAGCCTGTCCGCCGCCGTCCTGGTATGTACATCGGCGGCACTGACGAAAAAGCCCTGCATCATTTGTTTGCGGAAGTCATCGACAACGCCATGGATGAGGCACTGGCCGGCCACGCCGACTGGATCGAAGTCGAGATGGAGGCGAGCGGCTTCATCAGCGTAACCGACAACGGCCGCGGCATTCCGGTTGATCCCCATCCGAAATTCAAGAGCAAGTCCGCGCTTGAAGTCATCATGTGCATGCTCCACGCCGGCGGCAAATTCGACTCGAAGGTCTACGAAACATCGGGTGGTTTGCACGGTGTCGGCGTCTCGGTCGCCAACGCGCTATCTGAGCGCATGGAGGTTGAAGTCGCGCGTGAGCAGCAGCTCTATCGGATGGCGTTCGAACGCGGCAAGCCGAAAGGAAAGTTGGTGAAGGCCGGCCGCGCGCCCAATCGGCGCGGCACGCGTGTGCGCTTCAGGCCCGATCCAGAGATTTTCGGCCCCAAGGCCGCATTCAAGCCCGAGCGCATTTTCAAGATGACGCGTTCGAAAGCTTATCTATTCGGCGGCGTCGAGATTCGTTGGCATTGCGACAAGGTGCTGCTCAAGGGCATCGAGGATGTGCCGGAAAAGGCCACGTTCCATTTCGCCGAAGGCCTGAAGGACTATCTCGCTTCCAATTTGACCGACGCGACGCTGGTGCATCCGGATATCTTCACCGGCTCGACCGGCAAAACCGGCCGTCACGGCGCAGTGGAATGCGCGGTGGCGTGGACTGCCGACACCGATGGGTTCCTCAATTCCTATTGCAACACAATTCCAACTCCGGACGGCGGCACACATGAATCAGGGCTGCGTTCGGCGCTGTTGCGCGGCTTGAAGGATCACGCTGCACGGGTCGGACAGGAAAAGCGCGCAACGCCCGTTACCAGCGACGACGTCATGACCGGCGCCGGCTGCATGCTGTCTGTTTTTGTCCGCGAACCTGAATTCCAGGGCCAGACCAAAGACCGTCTCGCGACCGCCGAAGCCCAGCGCATCGTCGAACAGGCGATCAAGGATCCGTTCGATCACTGGCTTGCCGGCAATCCGATGCAGGCCAACAAGCTGCTCGATTTCGTTGTCGATCGCGCTGAAGAGCGTCTCCGCCGCCGGCAGGAAAAGGACATTGCGCGCAAGAGCGCCGTCCGCAAACTGCGGCTTCCGGGCAAGCTCGCCGATTGTACGTCATCAGCATCGGAAGGTTCAGAGATTTTTATTGTCGAAGGCGACAGTGCGGGCGGTTCTGCAAAGCAGGCGCGCGACCGCCGAACCCAAGCCGTGCTGCCGTTGCGCGGCAAGATTTTGAACGTCGCTTCCGCTGGCAAGGACAAGCTGGCGCAGAACGCGCAACTTGCCGATCTGATTCAGGCGTTAGGCTGCGGCACGAGCGCCCACTACCACGAGAAGGATCTGCGCTACGAGAAGGTCATCATTATGACCGACGCCGACGTGGATGGTGCGCATATCGCCTCTCTGCTTATCACCTTCTTTTACCGGCAGATGCCGAAGATGATCGAGGGCGGCAGGCTCTACCTTGCGGTCCCTCCGCTCTTTCGGCTCTCGCATGGCGGCAAGATCGTCTATGCGCGCGATGATAAACACAAGGAAGTGCTGCTCAAAAAAGAATTTCATGCCAACGCCAAGGTGGAAGTTTCCCGTTTCAAGGGCTTGGGTGAAATGATGGCGGCGCAGCTGAAAGAAACCACCATGGATCCAGGCAAACGCACATTGCTGCGTGTCGTCCTGGCAGAAAAAGAGATGAAGCCGACCGCACGCGCCGTAGAGCGCCTGATGGGAACCAAGGCTGAGGCGCGTTTCGAGTTCATCCAGGAAAACGCGGAATTCGCTAGCGCGGACTTGCTCGACGTCTAATTCCGGGAAGTAGTGATCAGCGTCGCGGCTGAAAAAGGCCACGGAATATCAATGGCTAACCTCGCCCTCCTCGCACTTCCTTAGCAGCGGCATTTTGGTGCCGCGTGCTAGCGCGATGCCGTCCTTGACGCGCACTGCACCACCGTCGGTCTGATTGAAGATTGTGCGCCGCGTATTCTCGCGCACGGCGAAAACCAGCTTTTGCCGTTCTTCGACTTCGGTGCCCGGTTGGAAAATCACATCGACGGACAAACTGTTGGCCGAAATCTTTTCGGCCGACAATATACTGTAGCGATTGATCGCAAAATCAGGACCGAGGTTGTGGTCTTCGAGAACCAGTCCTGCACTCGGCGTGATGATGCTGACGCGCGGATTAGCGGGCGTTGCCGATTGGCCGCAATCGGCCGCCCAGGTTCCGAATAAGCCAAATTGCTGGAACAATTCATCGACCGAAGCGCCACTTGCGCCGTCCCGTGCGGCGAAAGACGCCACCAACACAAAAATTGCCACCAAGCGCATTTAACGCCGCTCCCACTTCCACCAACAATAGCAACGGTTTGCGCAACGGCAATTGATTTAGCCGAAGCGTGGGTGATCGGGCTGCGGATTGTAAACGCCGCAAACTACTTGAACGACAAATTGGCGGCCTTCACGACTTCGGCAAAACTGGTGATATCGGCATCGATCCGTTTTCTAAACGCGTCGCCGGTCGGGCCGCCCGGTTTCACAGCCATCCGCGACAACCCTTCTTGCACGATGGGGTCGGCGATTGCCTT
>DATFVF010000203.1:0-4180 GCA_035260465.1 Pseudolabrys sp.
TGCGCGAGCATCGGCGCTCCCGAGACGTCACCGATGGCGTAAATACCGGGAACGTTCGTTTTGTTGAACCGGTCGACGACGATAATGCCGCGATCGGTCTTTACGCCTAATTTTTCGAGCCCAAGGTTCTCGATATTGCCGACAACACCAACCGCGGAGATCACCCGCTCGGCCGTGATCGCCTGCGACTTGCCGCCTTCCTCGATGGTTGCCGTGACGCTGTCGCTTTTCTTGTCGAGCTTAGTCACTTTTGCGTTCGTCAAGATCTTGATGCCCTGCTTCTCAAAACTCTTGCGGGCAAAAGTCTGGATCTCCTGGTCTTCGGCCGGCAGAATTTGCGGCAGCACCTCCACCACCGTGACCTCGGAACCGAGTGTGCGGTAGAATGACGCAAACTCGATGCCGATCGCTCCTGAGCCAATTACCAGCAAGGATTTCGGCACACGATCCGGCGCCATTGCCTCGAAATAGGTCCACACGAGTTTTTTATCGGGCTCGATGCCCGGCAGCACGCGCGGGCGCGCGCCGGTGGCGATGATGATGTGCTTGGCCTGATATTGTCCTGGCCCAAGTGCGCCTTTCGGCGCTTCGTTCTTCGACGCTTTCGCTGTGACTTTGCCGGGCGCGTCGATCGCCGCTTCGCCCCAGATGATCGACACCTTGTTTTTCTTCATCAAAAAGCCGACGCCGTCGTTGAGTCGCTTTGATACTGTGCGGGAGCGTTGCACCACAGCCTTGGCGTCATAGCCGACATTGTCGGCCTTCAGGCCGTAATCCTTGGCATGCTGCATGTAATGAAAAATTTCCGCCGAGCGCAGCAATGCCTTGGTGGGGATGCAACCCCAATTCAGGCAAATGCCCCCGAGATAATCGCGTTCGACGATCGCGGTCTTAAAGCCGAGCTGTGCCGCTCGAATGGCGGTGACATAGCCGCCGGGGCCGGAGCCGATAATCAGGACGTCGAAGGAAGTATCGGCCACGCGCATCTCCGCTGCACAATTATTGGCGCCTTTCGTCTCCCATAAGGGGGCGCTTCAATCAAGCGCCGCCGCCACCCCATTGAATCAAATGACTTTAGGGAATCTAATTCCCGCAACAAGACCGAAACCCGGGAGAAAATGCTATGGCCAGGGTCACGGTGCGCCTTGCTGCCTTCGTCGCGTTTATCGCAATGCAGGTGACGTTGGCCAGCGCCGCCGAGATCAAAGTTTTCAGCACCGTCGGGCTCAAGAGCGTACTGGATGAGCTAATACCGAAATTTGAAAAATCCAGCGGCCATAAGCTCGATGTGACCTGGAGCACGGCCGCTTTGCTGACCAAACGCGTGCAATCGGGCGAACAAGCAGACGCGTTGATCCTGATCAAAAGTAATGTCGACGCCTTGATCAAAGACGGGAAGGTCGCACCTGACACCGAGACGGTGTTTGGGCAGGCTGTCTTCGCTATCGGCGTGAAGACCGGCGCGCCGAAGCCGGATATTTCGACTCCCGATGCCCTGAAACAAAGCCTGTTGGCAGCAAAAGGGATCAGTTATTCCGACCCAGCCACCGGTGGCGCGAGCGGCGTCTATATCGCCAAACAGATAGAACGGATGGGAATTTCCGACCAGATGAAAGGCAAGACCAAGCACCCGCCGTCAGGCGGTTTTTCCGGAACCCTTCTGATCAGCGGCGATGCCGACATCGCCATCAATTCTAAGCCTGAACTCCTGTCGGTCCCGGGCGTCGACGTTGTCGGGCCGCTGCCCGGCGATATGGCATTTACTGTCGTGTATGCAGCCGGGGTCCAATCAAGCGCCGGGCAAGCCGATGCAGCGAAAGCATTCATCAATTATCTAAAGTCGCCGGAGGCACAGGCCGTGTTCAAGGCGAAGGGATACGACCCGGCGTAATTTTCACGCCACCATCACCACGGAATTTTCAATTAACATCTTGAACTCGCTGACGAGTTCGGCGCCAACGCACTGATCAATTTGCTGCACAGCGGCTGCTGTGTTCAAGGCGAAGGGACTCAAACCGACGGATACGCCGAAAGGAACCTAGCGGGCGATCACGCGACGTATTGCGCAATTCCGTTTCCAAACGACCAGTTCTCCTTGCCAACTTCAAGGAGATTGATGAACACGTCCTGCGACCGTAATCCAGGCTGCTGAGCGAGTAGTTCGACAATGCGGCCGAATAGCGCCTTCTTCTGCTCGACGTTGCGCGAATTGGTAACGGTGATCTGGATTATCACCAGATCATCTGTGCGCTCGATATCAAGGTAGCTCTTGCTGTAGAAAAATCCGTCATCGTCGTGTTCGGTCACAACCATAAAACGGTCCTCTTCCGGCACCGTGAATGTCTCGCGCAGCGCGCGGTAAATGCCATCGCCAATCGCTTTTTTTTGAGCTGCCGATTTCCCTTTTCGTAGGTCGATGCGAACTAATGGCATTAGGTTACACCACCATCATCACCGGCTTTTCGATCAACGTCTTGAAGGCGCTGACGAGCTCAGCGCCGAGCGCGCCGTCGACGGCGCGGTGATCGCAGGACAGCGTCACGCTCATGATGGTGGCGGCTTCGATCTTGCCGTTGCGCACGACCGCGCGCTCCTCGCCTACACCAACCGCAAGAATGGTCGATTGGGGCGGATTGATCACGGCGGTGAAATCCTTGATGCCGTACATGCCGAGGTTTGACACCGAGGTGGTGCCTCCCTGATATTCGTGCGGCTTGAGCTTGCGGGCGCGGGCGCGGGCGGCGAGCTCGCGCATCTCGTTCGAGATCACCGACAGCGATTTGCTTTCGGCATTGCGGATAATCGGGGTGATCAGGCCCCCCGGCAGTGCGACGGCGACGCCGACATCGGAGTGCTTGTGCTTGAGCATGCCGGCTTCGGTCCAGCTCACATTGGCGTCGGGCACGCGTTGCAGCGCGAGCGCCAGCGCCTTAATGACGAAGTCGTTGACCGAGAGCTTGTAGGTTGGCTTGCCGTCCTTATCCTTGGGTGCGGCCTCGTTGATTTCCTCACGCGCCGTCATCAGCCGGCCGATGTCGCAGTCGACTGTCTCGTAAAAATGCGGGACGGTCTGCACCGAGGCGGTCAGTCTTTGCGCAATCGTGCGGCGCATGCCGTCATGCGGCACAAAATCATAACTGCCGTCTTCATAGAGCGCGCGGATCTGGCTGTCCGACATCAATGGCGCGATGGTGCGACTGCCCGCGGCTCCGGCGAATGCGGTACCCGCCGAGCCCAGGCCCTTGCCGGATTTCGCCGCTTCGATATCGCGTGCAATCACGCGGCCATGCGGACCGGAGCCTTGCACGCGGTTGAGGTCGACGTTGGACTCCTTAGCTAGACGACGTGCGAGTGGAGATGAAAAAACCCTGTTTGCACCGGCCCCGTGCGTGCCCTCGTCCTTCGAGACGGTCGCTTTCGCGCCCTCCTCAGAATGAGGAATTGGTTTTGAAACTGATTGCGCCGCTTTCTTAGCCTCATCCTGAGAAGCGGCTGCAGGCGGCGTCTCGACGGACGGCGCGATAGGCGCGGACTTTGGCGCAGGCTGGGCTTGGGAAGGCGAGGCAGCGCTCTTGGCCACTCCCGCAGCCGCGGCCTTCACATCTTCGCCTTCATTTGCAAGCACCGCGATGATCGCGTTTACGGCGACATCCTGCGTGCCTTCGGGCACAACGATCTTGGCGAGCGTGCCGTCGTCAATCGCTTCGTATTCCATCGTGGCCTTGTCGGTCTCGATCTCGGCAATCACATCGCCCGACTTGACCTTGTCGCCCTCCTTCTTCAGCCAGCGCGCGAGATTGCCCTTCTCCATCGTGGGCGACAGCGCCGGCATGAGGATGTTGGTGGGCATCGCGTTGGCCTACCGGTAGCAAACGGCCTTGGCGGCCTCGACCACATCGGTGACCGACGGCAGCGCGAGCTTCTCGAGATTGGCGGCATATGGCATCGGCACATCTTTCCCTGATACGCGTGCAACTGGCGCATCGAGATAATCGAACGCACGTTCAAGAATGCGGGCCGCGAGCTCCGCACCCACGCCAGACTGCTGCCAGCCTTCTTCCACAGTTACAACGCGTCCGGTCTTCTGGACCGATGCGATAATTGTTTCGGTGTCCATCGGCTTGAGCGTGCGCAGGTCGATCACCTCCGCGTCGATGCCCGCTTCCGCCAATTCCTCGGC
>DATFVF010000204.1:0-2563 GCA_035260465.1 Pseudolabrys sp.
CATGCAGCCGCAGCGAAAGCCGAGCGATATTGGAAAATTAACCAATACATTAACGGTAACGAAATTCACGATCGCTACCATCGTAGGCGCATTCATATTTGGGGCGCGCCAGCATGTTCCAGGTCTTCAATTGTCTTGCGACCGAACATGATTGGCGGCTCGTCATTGTCGCGGCCTTCGTCTGTTTCGTAGCGAGTACCACCGCCATCAGCTTGTTCAGGCGGGCATCGGCCACCGTCGGCCGCTTGCGGACGATGTGGATCGTTGCGGCCGGCGCAGCTACGGGTTGCGGCATCTGGGCAACACACTTCATTGCCATGCTGGCCTACGAGCCGGGAGTTCCGGTTTCATACAATGTCGCGCTGACGGTCCTTTCACTGGCGGCAGCGGCGACGATTACTGGTATCGGCCTGGCGATCGCCGTCTACGTCCCGCGCACGTGGGCAGCGGCGGCCGGAGGCGGTCTTGTCGGCGGCGGCGTTGCCTGCATGCACTACGTCGGGATGACAGCGTTACAGGTTCCGGGTCATGTGACCTGGTCGCTCGATCTGGTTGCTGCGTCAATCATCTTGGGAGTTCTGCTCGGGATGGCCGCCCTCGTGACCGCGATCCGCATCCCGGATCGGCGAGGCATGTTCATTGCGTCGATCCTGCTCACGCTCGCGATCGTGTCGCATCATTTTACGGCAATGGGCGCAGTGTTAATTGTCCCGGATCCGACACGGGCGTTCAATACGCTTGCGATCCCGCCTGGATATCTCGCCGTGGCGGTGGCGAGCGTTGCGCTCGCGGTGCTCGGCCTCAGTCTGTTGAGCGCTTCTGTCGATCGCCGGCTCGATGAGAGCAAAGAATTCCTGGTGACCGCCGTCAACAACATGCCGCAGGGCCTTTGCCTGTTCGATGCATCCGGCAGACTCAGAGTTTACAATGAGCGCTATCGACAAATGTACCGGTTCAAGCCCGGGCAAGTGCAGCTGGGCAGCACGATCCCCGATCTCATTCGTCAATATTTCAAAAACGGCCTGTTCTCCGGCGATCCGGAGGTTTACATCTCAAAAACTTTGAAGGAAGTTGCGGGCGGCACACTGGTAAGCAAGATCATCGAAACGATCGACGGCCGCGCGATCAGTATTTTAAGCCAGCCGCTCGCCAATGCCGGGAGAGTATCAACACACGAAGACATCACCGAGCACCGCAAAGCGGAATCCGAGCGGGCCTCTCTGGTGGAACAAGAACAGCACCGTGCAAAAGTTGATACCGCCATTAAATCATTTCGCGGCGACGTCGAATCTGCACTAAAGAGCATGTGGGATAGCTCGACCCTCATGAAATTAACCGCTGTTTCGCTGTCAAAGTCTTCCGACGAGACGTCGAAAAAGGCCGCGGGCGCGGTAACCGCAGCCGGCAGTGCATCGTCGAACGTCAACACAGCGACCGCGGCAGCAAGCGATCTCACGAGCACGCTGATCGAGGCGTTCGAACGTGTTAGCCAAACGACGGAACTCGTCCGGCGCGCAACCGAGGAAGCGCAAACCACGAATGACGAGATCGCCGGCCTCGGACGTGCTGCTCAAGAAATCGGCGAAATTGTTGAACTCATCAACCGCATCGCGGGCCAGACAAATCTTCTCGCGCTGAATGCGACGATTGAAGCCGCGAGAGCCGGCGAAGCAGGCCGTGGCTTTTCAGTTGTCGCGTCGGAAGTAAAGTCGCTTGCCGTTCAGACGGCTGATGCAACGAAAAAAATTGGAGCGCAAATCCTGGCCGTACAAAACTCCACCAACGCTGCAATCGCGGCAATCCGACGCAATTCGGAGAACATGACCAAGATCGATCAATTTACGTCCGCAATTACCAACTCTCTTGAACAGCAAAACACTGCAACGAGAGACATATCACTCAACGTTAACAACGCCGCGAATGGCACACAGGCTGCCCTTTCCAATCTTAGGAGTGTTGCAGCCGTCGTCGCGGAAACCCTCAATTCGGCGAACACCGTCCTCCAAGCTTCGGAAACCGTCGACGCTTCTGCCGCGGTCCTCCGCACAAAGATTGAATCATTCCTTCAAGAGGTCGCTTGAGTAACGCTGCTTGAGGTCGTTTGCATTTCGCGCACTCAGACCCGTATAAAAATCTTGCGCCGATAGAGGTATCCCGCGAGCGCGACGGCCAGGGTAAGCCCCAGCAAGTGCGCAACGAAAAGGCCGGTGCCCGGCGTCAGCGATCGGTCGAACCAGGCCGACACGTCGCCGCCCACAAGGCGCAGCGCAAAAGGTTCGAAGCCGGCAATGCCATTGATGAGATAGAGCAGAAGCGCATTGGCGCCGACCCACACGAAGATCGTCGCCCACGCCTTCCGGCCCCACACATCAATCACCTGATGCAAGGTGCCCAGGAGGATCGCGCTGTATCCGCCGGCGACCAACACGAATGAAGACGTCCAGATCGCCTTCACGATGGGAAATTGCAGGTCCCACAAATAGCCGGCGGCCACCATGATAATGCCGCCGCCGATCAACCACAGCGATCGTTGCGTTGGCGTCAGCCGTTCGTCTTTCAGCAG
>DATFVF010000205.1:0-3091 GCA_035260465.1 Pseudolabrys sp.
TGTGTACGAATAGCGGCCGCAAATCGTCAATACCATGGGTGTGGTCAGCATGCTCATGCGTGATGAGTACGCCGTCGAGCCAGTCGACTTCGGCGTCCAAAAGCTGCATGCGAAGATCGGGCGAACAATCGACAAGAACGCGCGTTCGGCCGCCGTGCGCATTTGCCCGCTCAACCAAAAGCGAGCAGCGCCGCCTGCGATTTTTTGGATTGTTTGGATCGCACGTACCCCAGCCCAGCGCCACCCGCGGGACGCCCATGGACGAACCGCAGCCGAGGATGGTGAAGGTCAAGCTCATGCCGCGTTCGCCGCCACGCGGGGCACTTTGTTGAACAGGCGAAAAAAATTCTCGGTCGTCTGGCGTGCGATTTCGTCGGCGGTCACGCCACGCACCTCACCTAAAACTTTAGCGGTTTCGACAACGTAGGCAGGCTCGTTGCGTTTTCCGCGATACGGTAGCGGCGCAAGATATGGCGCATCGGTCTCAACGAGAATGCGGTCGGCCGGCAGTGCGGCCGCGATTGTGCGCAAATCCTCCGAACGTTTGAAAGTCAGGATGCCGGTGAACGAGACGTAGTGGCCGAGTTCGATTGCGGTGAAGGCCAAATCACGCCCGCCGGTGAAGCAATGCAGAACCGCCGGGAAGGCACCCTTCCCGCTTTCCTCGCGCAGAATTTGCGCCATGTCCGCATCGCAGTCGCGCGAATGAATGACCAGCGGCAGTTTTGTCTCGCGCGCTGCGGCAAGGTGCTGCCGGAAGCTTTTGGCCTGCGCGTCGCGCGGGCTGTTGTCGTAGTGGTAGTCGAGGCCAGCTTCGCCGATTGCCACAATTTTCGGATGCTTTGCGGCCGCGACCAGTATTTTGGCGTCAACATCGGGCTCCTCAGCCGCATTGTGTGGATGGGTGCCAATCGAGCAAAAGACGTCAGGGTATTTTTCAGCGATCGCAAGCACCTGTGCGTGTTTCCTAACGCGCGTTGAGATCGTGACAATGCGGCCGATGCCGGCCGCGCGCGCGCGCGCCAGCACCGCGTCGATCTCCGACGCAAAATCCGGAAAATCGAGGTGGCAATGGCTATCCACCAGCATTATCAGGCACTTTTTCGGGTTCGACATAGCGCGGGAACACCGGCGATGGCGGCGGCAATGTGGCGCCCGCCCTAATCCGCGACCCCTGTTTAAGCTCGTAGAAGCCGCGTTCCTCGGGGCCGAGACCCAGAAGCTCGAGCAATTTCGCCGCCGAGGACGGCACGAACGGCTGCGCCAGAATGGCAACCTGGCGCAGGACATCGGCCGTCACGTACAGCACGGTCCCTTGCCGTTTCGGGTCCGTCTTTGCCAGCGCCCAGGGCGCCTCCGACGCGAAATAGCGGTTGGCGTCCGCCACCACGGCCCAGACGCAATTGAGCACCTGGTGCAGCTGCTGCGTTTTCATATGCTCGCGCGCGGTGCCGATCATGGCATCCGCAGCCGCCAGAATGGTCTTATCCGCATCACTGAAAGGCCCCGGCTCCGGCAATTTGCCGCCGAATGCCTTGCCGATCATCGACAGCGAGCGCTGCGCGAGATTGCCGAGATCGTTTGCCAGATCCGCATTGGTGCGATTGACGATCGCCTCATGGCTGTAGTTTCCGTCCTGTCCGAACGGCACCTCGCGCAGGAAGAAATAGCGGAACTGGTCGACGCCATAAGTATCGGCCATCGTGAACGGGTCGATCACGTTACCAACCGATTTCGACATCTTCTCCCCACGGTTAAACAAAAAACCGTGCGAGAAAATCCGTTGCGGCACCTCGATGCCGGCTGACATCAGGAAGGCCGGCCAGTAGACCGCGTGGAAGCGCACGATGTCTTTTCCGATGACGTGCAGCGATGCCGGCCAGTAGCGTTTGAATTTTTCACTGCCAGTATCCGGGAAACCCACGCCGGTAATGTAATTGGTCAGCGCGTCCACCCACACATACATGATGTGGCCATCGGCGCCGGGCACGCGAATGCCCCAATCGAATGTGGTGCGGGAGATCGATAAATCCTGCAAGCCGCCGCGCACGAAGCTCGCAACCTCGTTCAGGCGTTCCTTCGGCAATACATAATTCGGCCGCGTGTAGAGTTCGAGCAGCTTCTGCTGATAGGCGGATAACTTGAAGAAATAGCTCTCTTCCTCCACCCATTCGACGGGCGTGCCAGTCTTCGTAGCTACACGTACTTTTTGCTCGTTCAGCTGTGTCTCGTCTTCGGCGTAGTAAGCTTCGTCACGCACCGAATACCAGCCGGCGTATTTGCCGAGATAGATGTCGCCATTCTGCTGCATCCGCTGCCAGATGGCCTCGGACGAGCGGTGATGGCGTTCTTCGGTGGTGTGGATGAAATCGTCATTCGAGCAATTCATCCGCTTCACCATCGCCTCGAAGCGGGGCACGTTGCGGTCGAGCAACTGCCGCGGCGTCAGCCCTTCCTTCACCGCGGTTTGCTGGATTTTTTGACCGTGTTCGTCGGTGCCGGTGAGGAAATAGACGTCGTAGCCGTCAAGCCGCATGAAGCGCGCGATGGCGTCGGTCGCGATCACTTCATAGGCGTGCCCGATATGTGGCGGGCCATTCGGATATGAGATCGCAGTAGTGATGTAAAAGGGTTGTTTTACATCTTTCGACGCAACTTTAATCAGGGGCTTTGCGGACTGGTGTTCGGTGCTCTTTAGCTTCTTGCTTCGCCCCGCGGCTTTTGCCCCGGTCGAACCGCGCCTCGTGTCCCTGGCGGCAGGTTTACGAATTTTGGTTTTGGTTGTGGCTCTTTTCTTCTTTTTTCGCTGCAAGCCTCTCTTGCGATTTCGGTTCGTCGCCGGCGAGGCCGGCTTGCCTTTGCCGCGATTCGCTGACGCACGTCTTTTACGTTTCTTGGTCTTTGATTTCGCGCTTTTAGCCATGGCTTCGGCTTTGATAGTTTTGGTCAAAATGTGGATGGCCGGGAAAGCCCGGCCATGACGAGTCTGGGTCTAGGTATCAACGGTGCGCGGCCGGGGCAAGCTGCGCCCGGCGGGCCGCCGCCTCTTACGCGTGCCGCCGCGCTGTGTCGCCCTATTTCGTGACCAGGC
>DATFVF010000206.1:0-3156 GCA_035260465.1 Pseudolabrys sp.
CGGGCCGCGGAGATAGGGCGGGAAGCCCGGCATGGCCCCCTTGAGGTCATAACCCGCGAGGTCAAGCCCTTCGAGATCCGCCGCCGTGTAGAGCGGCTTGACGACGATGCCCTCGAGCGTCTCCCAGGCGAGCGTATCGGCCTTCTTGCCGCCGAGCTCCTTGGCGGCGAGCGCTTGCCACTCCTCGATCGTCTTGGGCGGAAACTCGGCCATCACGCGCTCCCTTCGCACCGCTCGCCAGAGCGATGCCAATTATACCGCCCGCCGGCGCGAAGCGTCCATTGAACGCACCCGGTGCTGTAGATCTGGGTTCTGCGGGCACCGAGGCAAGCCGATCCGCTGCGTTGTGAGGGCGCTCCTTCGTGAAATTTTCTTTCGCGGCTCCTGTAAAGAACAGGAAAAATACAGGAGCATGGTGGTATCGCTCTCCCGATCACTCCCCTAACGAGAGAATCTAGACCGCCGCGCCCCTCTGCTGCCCCAACAGCGTCGCGCCAGTCGCGCAGCAAAGCGGGCGGAGTCGTCGAATCTTTCCTTTTTGGGACTGACCAGAATTGGGACGGAGCGGAAGAAATCAAAGACACAGAGCGCCTCTTACCGGTGGCAAAGGCGCACTATATGTCTCTTATGGATATAATGTCAAGAGTAAAATGGACATCACGGCGCGGTTAAACTCAAGCCCCCGCTCAACGCTCAAGGCGGAGTTGACCCCACCTCCGAAGCCGCCTAGTACAATGACATCGCTCAGAAAACTTGGAATGCAGTGGGATCACATATCGCCCGAAACCTGATACCGCCCAGAAACAGCATTTACCCGAATGATCAACCAGTTGCGCGCGGCATTGGTGGGGTCATTGCGCGCGAATCCACATTTTCCGCGCCGCCCGCACTCAGCCGTCTAACCTGAACAGCTTCACTAAGAGCAGCCGGATCCCAGCGCCGTGTCCGAGTTGTTGACGTGGCAGGAATGATCGACGGGCCCGATCGGAATGCCGGCACCGCCTGTGCAGGCCGCCACTGCCAGGGCAGCGGCGACGACAAGAACGAAGGGTCCCTGCCGTTTCACTCTCGACGGCATTGTGTTCTTCATCTCGGAAGTGGTCTCAGCATGCGCTGGAGAAAACGTCATGGCTGGCAATTCGGACATCTTCAGGCTCTATGGCTACAACCCGGCGCGCCGGGACCGGTAGAGTCTACGCCGGTGCCGAGAAATGGATTTGGCGGGGTTGCTGTAAATCGACTTGCCTTGCTGCCAAAATGAAATTTGCGCGGCAAGAATCGAGCAAGAATCGGGGTCAGAGTAAGATTACCCGCCGCTACAGCAGCTTCAATTGCCGCCGCTCTTCGGGCCGGTCCTTGTTTGGGCGGCCCGGCGCCAGCTTCGCCGTGCGGCGACCGACTGCATCGGCGATCTGCTGCGCGAAGCGGGCGTCGCCGAGCGCCCAGCCGCCATTGGTCGCCGCCCTGAGCGCCGCGACGAATTCGCCGTCGAGCGCGCCGCGGAACAGCGCGCGATATTCCTTGCGGCGCGCCTCGCCGCCGCGCCCCGAGCGCACGATAGATCGCATGCTCGCTGCGGAGCGCATCGGCGGCGCCGTCGGCATGCGCCCCTAGCGGTGCGCGGGAAGAAATCTTACTCTGACCCCGATTTCGCTACGATGAAAGGCTTTGTGACATCACGGAGTTCGCTGGGTTAGGTTACAGAGACTGGCGTTGCGGGATGACAATGCGAATGCCGATCATGCCAATCTACACGGCCTATCCTGGCGACTATCGTTCGCGCGCCGAGGTACGCAAACAGGCAGGGTTTCAAGATTAGGCCACCCGATTTCTATGGCTTCCGGACATTTTGAATCGCGATCTCGACGACCTCGCCGGCTTTGGGTGCTCCCGGAAGATGTCCCGTGTATTCCAAAATCAGCGCCGAGATAGCCTGCTTCACCGCTACAAAGATACGGTGCATCTGATCGTGACTTGGAGAGATCGCGGCACTCGGCTCGCACACGTCCTTTAGCAATCTCAGTTTCGCGTATTCGGCTGCCGATAAGACTCCACCATTGTGAATGATGCTCTTTCGCAATATGCGGAGGTCACCTAGAGCGTCGATAAGTATGTCATTCGGCTTGACTTCACGGATAGCGGCGATTCTTGGTCTTATCTCTTCGTCCCAATAGGCAAATATGAAAACGATTATCGACCAACACACTTGCTGCTCATTGAAGCCACGCTCAGAATTCACGTTGATGAATTCGTCCGCCCGGATGATACGGTGCTGAATGATATCCGGGCGCGCGGGGTCTTCTACACTTGCCCACATTACGACAGGTTGCCCATTTTCGATTCGATGCACAGTAGGACGACTGACCCGAGCAACCTGGCGCTCGACCCGAACGACGTTACCTTGAAATCCGGCGAGACAATCACTGTAGACGCCCACTTGGCGATTCACGAAATCGATGAATGCTCGCAGGACTTCGAGTTCTGCTTTAGCTTTGTCCATGTCCATGGTTCTTCTGCTACCACAACACACGGCGTAGCGCCTTAAGTTGGTGTTCGGCGCGCGCGTGGGGTTGCTAAATTGGGAACTCGGACCGCGAAGCCCTAGAAGCGCTTCGACGCCGCGAGGTTGCGCGCGCACGCGCAGCTGCACGTAGTCGACGAGCCGGCCAAAATGATGTGTATCGTCCATGGTGCTTGATCGGACGCAACAGATTGCAAAAGATCGACGACGAGGAGAGATGATTTGGAGAGGAAGATCGAAGGCGGATGCCATTGCGGCGCCGTGCGTTATGCGATCACCGAGGTGCGGGCGAGCATGGTGTGTCATTGCCGCACGTGCCAGCGCGTCGCCAGCGCGCCGGTGCTCGCGTGGGTGAGCGTCGCGGCCGATGACTATCGCGTCACCAAAGGGGAGCCCGCCGGCTACGCGTCTTCGCCCGGCATCGCTCGCAATTTCTGCGCCGCGTGCGGCACACAGCTCACCTACGCACGCGCGCCCGACGAGATCGACGTTACCACCGCGAGCCTCGACGATCCGGACGCATTCCCGCCCACGCACCATTCCTGGCTCAGTCACAACATTGCGTGGATCAAGTTTGGCGACGGCCTGCCGAACTTTTCCAAGTCGCGCTCCGACGGCTGATGTAGCTCACGTGT
>DATFVF010000207.1:0-8532 GCA_035260465.1 Pseudolabrys sp.
CCGTGCAATTTTTGTTCTGAACTGAATTTAACGCTGCTTGCAGGAACGGAGGCAGCAAATGAGTCGAGAGCCTGATCGTTGGCGGTCATCGCTACGCCCTTGTTCTTGGCGGCATAGTAATAGCCGGCGGCATAATAATGCACCGCGCGGCTGAGGTTTCCGCCCGCAACATGATAGGCACCGGCGAGATATTTCACCGCATAGGTCATGTTGGTGTCGGCATCAAGCAAACCGGCGGCGTTACCGGTGTAACCCATAGAACGCGCTGTCGCGAGCTTGATCTGCATCAGCCCGTAATTGCCGGCGCTGACGACGCGTGGATTGCCGCCGCTCTCACGCTTGATCACGCGACGCACCAGATCCTCCGGCACGTTGTTTGCGGCGGCGTGGCGGGCGATTAGTGAATCAAGATTGCCGTTCGCATCGATACTCGCGAAACGCTGATTTTGGGCGAACGCTGGCGCCGCCGCGGCGATGAGCGCAATCAGAAGCGTGGTAAAGCTGAATTTGCGAATCATAGCGACTCCGGGTTTGCAGGTGCGAATTGGGGGCTGGGAAGTGCGGCTTTTCGTGAGAAACTCCGGCAACTTTGTGGCGCAACTGAATTAATCCCCACTGGTTCCATCACGAATTGCTTCAGACTGTCCCCAAGTACCTCTGAACGCCTGCCCCAACCCACCACTTCTGTCGCCGAAGGCGCATTTAATTCTCTCCACAGTCGCTGCCGACCGGTTCGCTTAAACCTGGCTTCCGATTCACGAATCAAGCGAGCGAAGAATTCTCGCCGTCATGCCAGTCGCGGCGGGCCATCAGCTTGTGTAGGATTCTCGATCCAGATTTTTCGCCAGGGGATCTCGACATGAGCACGCCGCACGACACGTTGGAGGACCGCCTGCGCGCGGTCGAGGACACGCTTGCGATTTATCATTTAATCGCGAGTCACCCGCCCGCCGCGGACACCGGCACCGACCGCTACTATCGCGATGCATTCGAGGTCGATGGCGAGATCGATCTCGGCGGCGGAAAAGGCGCGGCCGGCAACGAGGCGATTGCAGCGATCGTGAAGACGCCCGAGCACCAGGCCGCCATTGCCGGAGGTCTTTGCCATTTTGCCGGATTACCGCGAGTCGAACTTAACGGCGACACGGCGGTCGCGACGTCATATTTGCAGATTATCACACCGGACAGGCAGGCCGCGCCGCGCGAGGTTTCCGGTCATGGTACAACGACTGGCTTTCGCATCCACCGTGCAGGTGCCAACCGCTGGGAGCTCAAGCGCGGGAAGAAAGGCTGGAAAGTGACGCGGCGTACGCTACGTCCGCTCGATGGCACCGACGAAGCCCGGGCCTTGCTGCGGCGGGCAATTGCGCCGTAGCTTTTCCGTACAAATGAACAGGGAGCGTGACATGCCGAAAGGCTATTGGGGTGGTGACTTATCGTTCGGTAAAAAACCCGGAAGCCTGGAAGGCCTACGCCAAGCACGGGCGGTCGAGGGCGCGGCGTAACCGCGCTCGCTTCACCACTCCGCGAAGGGATAACGCTTGTGGGCAGCCGAAGCCTGAAGCTGCGCGTCGGCAATCACTTCGAAAAATGCCGCGAAAAAAACGACCACGCGTCCGAACCCGACAAGGGTCGGCAGGATCGGTGCGCGAACGGGTAGCGTCGTCATAGTCATCGTCTCCTTTGAAGAATGCTAGAAGCGCGGCGGCGTGGACAGAAAGAGACGCTCGATCTCACGCTCGGATTCGTCGGTGAATTTGCTATTTTGAAGATAGCGTGCGATCTCGCGATCGGCCTGACGCTGTCGCGAAAGCATCATCGCATTCGCAAGCCAGCGGAATAATCCGGGGCGAGTTTTGGTGGGAGTTTCGTTGATCGCCAAGTCGCGCGAAGCGACGGTGGTTGGAGCGTAAGCCATGGGTCATGTCCCTTTCTTTGGGCTCGACGACTCCATAGGCGCTTCCCACTTTTTTTCTTTTTGTTGTCATCTACATAAGCGTCATTCGCACCCACCACCATACGTCGTGCGACATACGTTCCATGCGCGCGATTCATGCAGTATGTCGTGCTGATGTCGCAAACGCGTGCAACTGATTCCAAATGCGGCGCGCGATGCCTGCGTTTGTGGCAATCCAGCAATCGCGCCACATCTCCGCCGCAAAGCCGAAAGCATTCGTTAACGAATGAAATGTGCGGCAGAAGCCTCTCGCGACTCATCTTGCCCCGGCGATTGCAATAAAGGCGCTGCAGGCCTATATAAGGCGCGTTCGCGATTGCGCCTGCCCTTGCAGTTTCGGCCTTAACGGCCTTTTCCTAGGAACACGCAAAATCCGGATATGAGGCCCATGCGAATGGTTTGCATGGGGCATAAACGCCTTTTCGCGTTTTTATAAGGAGGCCATGATGGCCACAGGTACCGTTAAGTTCTTCAACGCCCAAAAGGGCTTCGGCTTTATCGTGCAGGACGGCGGCGGCCCCGATGTGTTCGTTCACATCTCGGCAGTTGAGCGCGCCGGCATGCATAACCTCAACGAGGGGCAGAAGGTTTCGTTCGACGTGCAGGCCGATCCGCGCAGCGGCAAGTCCGCTGCTGCCAATCTGCAAGCGGTCTAATTTTCCTTTTGATGACTGCGCCAGCGCGCGAGCGCTGGCGTTTTCTTTTGTGCTAGGACACCCGGCATGCCGAAAAAACCAGGCACCAACCCCAAGGGCGAATTCGTGTTCTTCGACGTCGTCTATGAAGACGGCTCGCAGCGCTCCAACCGGCGCGTGCCAGCAGAACTGCTCGGGGGCCTGGAAAAGGACGAGCCCGCGCGCGGCTTTATAATCGAGCAGGATCGCGAGATCGCAGAGAAATCCGGCCGCGCGCCGTTGGCGATCAAGAGCATTGCCCGCGCCGGCGCCAAGAAAAAGTAGCTCCCCATACCCATTGTTGGGGCAAAGCAAACATAGCGATGACGACCGGTTTGTCCGCTATTGATTCAGCCTCCCAATAGAAACCGGATCTGTCGCGAAGTCCCCTTGGCCGAAAGGCCAACTCGACGAGCGAACTAGAGCTGAAGCAATAATATCCGGGGCCATACATCAGTTACGAAAACGGCCTGTGAATGCCGCCCCGTATGTTGGGCCGTTCTTCATTTGCGGAATATTGTTGCGATACGCATGCGGGCAAAAGCGGCATATAGTTACGTCTCCGGTACCGTGATCCCCTTCCAATGCGTCGGTTCGAGTTGGTACGATGCCCGGTCTTGACCACAAGCGTAGGCGACGTGGCGGCGCGACTCCGTCACGATTTCAGCCCGACTCCATTCGATGGCAAATATTGAGAAGCAAAATGCGTATGAATAGTTGGAGGTCAGTCGCTACATTTGTAGTTGTTCTGATTTCACTCGCGGCGAGTTTTATTGCAACGACGGCGAATGCGCAGGTCCTGAAGGCGGTTAAGGATCGAGGCGCACTTAATTGCGGCGTTAGCGAGGGCCTTTATGGATTCTCCGCTCGCGACAACAGCGGCAATTGGAGTGGCTTTGATGTCGATCTGTGCCGCGCGATTGCGGCGGCGGTCTTTAATGACGCTGGCAAGGTCACGTACATCCCGCTTGCGGCGAGTCGCCGATTCGAGGCGCTAAAATCCGGCAGCATCGATGTACTCTCGCGTAACACCACATGGACGATGTCGCGTGAGGTTGAGCTCGGCGTAACCTTTCCAGCGACGAATTACTACGACGGCCAGGGATTTTTGGTTCGTAGGGCCATGAACAAGGAAACCGCGCTCGATCTCGACGGCGTGAAAATTTGTTTGCAGTCAGGAACAACGACCGAACTCAATCTCGTCGATTATTTCCGTGCCAACAAAATGAAGTACGAGGTTATCGCTTCGACGACCGCGGATGAGGCAATTAAAGGTTACGATTCCGGGTTATGTAGTGTGTTCACTGCGGACGTCTCTCAGCTCTTTGCCATCAGGCTATTGCTGTCGAAGCCTGACGAACACGTCATCCTGCCGGATGTTATCTCTAAGGAGCCGCTTGGCCCGGTGGTGCGCCAGGACGATATGCAGTGGCTTAACCTTGTGAAGTGGATTTACTTCGCCATGGTCAACGCCGAAGAGCTCGGAGTCACCTCTAAAAATATTGACGAAGCATTGAAGTCAGAAAAGCCCGACATCAAACGTCTGCTCGGTACCGAAGGCAACTATGGCGAGCGAATGGGCCTAACCACAGATTGGGCAGCCCGCGTCGTTAGGCTCGTCGGTAATTATGGCGAAGTCTATGAGCGGACCGTAGGTGCTGGCTCTGCACTAGCCATTCCACGTGGGATCAATCAGCTGTGGAGCAAGGGTGGCATTCTCTATGCTCCGCCGATCCGCTAAAATCGTTGAAGCCAGCGTCAAGCTGGAGGACTAGGTCGCGATCGAGCCATGTAGAGGTAGCGTGAACCGATGGTCGATTACATTCCGCTGATAGCGCGCGCAGTCGCGTCGCTTAATCCCAATACCCGTGAACGACGCCACGTTCTCTACGATCATGCTCGCAAGACTCTGGTCGACAAGCTTCGCGTTAGCGACCCGACATTGGCTCACACAGACTTGAAAGCAGAACGGGCAGCGCTTGAAGCAGCGATCCAGCGTGTCGAAAGGGATGCGGTACGCCACGCCGCGCCGCTACAGCCAAATCCGGCCTATGAAACCTATGGTGCACCGGGCGGAGGCTATCAGGATAGGCCGCCATTGAAGGATGTCCGAACGCGATGGCGCGTTGTCGTCGGTGCGTTCGCCGCCGTACTCGTTTTCATCGTCGGTGCGGCATATACCTTCTGGCCGCGCGTTCTTTCCGGCGTGCGCGTCACGCCAAGCGCAACGGTGAGGACAGAGGTTGCGGACCTTCCCGATTCCAAGACAAACTATGTCCATCTGCGGCAGCTGGTTTTCTACCGAACGAACCAGCCAGTCGGGACGATCATCGTCGATAAAACACAGACCTTTCTCTACGTCGTCCGGCCAAATGTATCTGCCTTGCGCTACAGCATTGGCGTTGGCGCGGAATGCATCACATTGACGGGGCTCTATCACGTTGTGCGAAAGGAAGAACGGCCTGGCGGCAATCAACCGGCCCAGCAGTCAGTCGATGCCACCTCGGACCCGGCAAAAAACCCGCTCGGCGCCCGCGTCCTGTACCTAAACGACGATTACCGTATCCACGGCTCAATTGCATCGGCCACGACCGACCGATTCGCACGTGAGGGCTGTATCCGGCTCGTCAACGACGACGTGATTTACCTTTACGACCACACTCCGCTGGAAAATCGCGTAGTGGTATCGAACTAGCCCCGAGGTGTGGGCAGGCTTCGGCAGGCCATTGCTGCGATCTGGAAAGGAACAGCGGATGGAGCATGATCGGGTTCTTCCTTCGACGGCCGACTCGCGCAGCTTGGCGTTGGTCGTGCTTGTCCTTGTGATGCTCGCGGGCCTTCCCCTCGCGGTCTGGCTGGATTTGCGAAATCTGACCGAGACCTCCTTGCTTCGTCAGGCACGGGATCTCAATTCAGTCGTCAGCAGCGTGCGCGCATACTACGCGAGCAATGTGGTCGGCCGGGTGCTGGCCTCGCCAGGGGCGACCCAGGTGGTGCACAATTACCAAACCATCCCGGGCGCCATACCGATTCCAGCGACGCTTTCGCTCG
Organism: Pseudolabrys sp.; assembly: GCA_035260465.1. Lineage (GTDB taxonomy): Bacteria > Pseudomonadota > Alphaproteobacteria > Rhizobiales > Xanthobacteraceae > Pseudolabrys. The sequence continues at coordinate 5,683 of DATFVF010000207.1, forward strand.
AACTTGGGCGAGTCATCAGCGAGCAGCAGCAAAACATCACCTACCGATTTGTGTCCGATTTTCCATTCAAGAACCGTACCCTCCATGCGCTCGACGGTTTTGAGACCAGCGCTCTCGCAGACTTGCGCAATCGTCCCGATCAGCAATTGACCGAAGTGTCGGCATCAGTATTTAGCGACCATGTTCGTCTGATTGCGCCCGTGATCATGGGGCCCGCATGCGTGAGCTGCCACAACTCGCACCCGGAGAGTCCGAAACGGGATTGGAAGGTCGGCGATGTCCGGGGCATACAGGAGATCACCATCAGCCAGGCAATCGCCGCCAATATATTTAGCTTTAAATACCTGTTGGCCTATTTCGTCTTTATGGCCGCGTCCGGGGTGACATTCATATCCGTGCAACGACGCCAGGCGGCGACGATTCGCGGCATGAACCGGGAGCTCGAAACCGCGAATGATTTCCTAGCCACGCTAGCACTGAAGATCTCGCGCTATCTCTCGCCGCAGATTTACAAGAGCATATTCAGCGGTCAGAAGGACGTAACCATTCACACGGAGCGCAAAATACTTACGATCTTCTTTTCCGACATCAAGGATTTTACGGCGACCACGGAGCGCTTGCAGCCGGAGCAGATTACCTCACTGCTCAATGAATATTTTACCGAAATGTCCAACATCGCGCTTCAGCATGGCGGCACAATTGACAAATTTGTCGGCGACGCCATTTTGATTTTTTTCGGCGATCCGGAATCCAAAGGCGAAGCTGAAGACGCAAAGGCGTGCTTGCGCATGGCGGCCGACATGCAACATCGGCTTGCCGAACTGAACGTGAAATGGCGGAAGGAAGGTGTCGAACATCCATTCCGCGTCCGGATGGGTATTAATACCGGCTATTGCAATGTCGGCAATTTCGGCAGCGCCGATCGAATGGACTATACGATCATCGGCGCGGAAGCGAACCTCGCGGCCCGCCTGCAATCAATCGCCGAACCTGGGCACATCGTCGTCAGTTTTGAAACGTATGCCTTGGTGCGGGAAATCTTGGTCGCGCACGCGCTGCCCCCGATCACGATGAAGGGGATCAGTCGAGAAGTTGTCCCTTATGTGGTCGAGGGCATGATGGATGCGACGGGTCAGAAAGTCGAAATCTTCAGCGAACATATGACCGGGCTTGATTTCTATCTGGACCCCAGCATGGTCAACGTCGGTTCGGCAGAGCGAATTAGAGCCCTGTTGCAGGATGCCATTGCGGCACTGGAAAAATACGGCCCACGTCCGATATCGCCGACGACCTGACTGTCACGGGGAATTGTGGTAGGCTTAAGCCCATACACTGGGGCTGGTTCTTGCGGGGACGGATGCAACGGCGGAATTTCATTGCCCTTCTCGGTATCGCGGCGGCGGCGTGGCCGATCGCCGCCATTGCGCAAAACCAAAGCTTCACAATCGGACCTCCGGCAAATCCTGCGGCCAAGTTACGCGCGCAGGAAAAAGCCGCTGCCGACAAGCGATTGAAAGCGAAAGAAAAGAGCGACGCTTGCAGAAAACAAGCGATAGCCGAAAAGATCGCGCCCCGCGAACGCAAATCCTTCTTACTCGCCTGCGAAAAGAAATAGTTTATCAGTGTGAGCTGCGTCACGCAGGACTTGCGCTTGGGCGGCCTAATTTGCCCCTATGCGGTTCAGATCCAAGTTCAATCACTGTTGCGAAGTTGTCGGCCGGGCCTCGGCGTTTGTCACATTCGCCGGCATGGGGTCATTGGTTTTAGCAGCGACTATCCTCGACGTCCTGCGTTAGCGGGACCGCGTCGACGGAGTCGATGGCTACGCGCTTTCGCTTCAAATGCAAACGCTGCCGGACAGCGTGAGATCGCTTTCAGGGGCCACCCGTTCATATTTTTCAGCGGTACTCTTGATGCGGTAGCACGGCTCACCTGGATCTCGATCCGAGGCGGGATTGAGGTGACGAAATTCGTATGGACCCGGCGCTGATGAACGAAGAAGCCTCGGCGCAAGCTCGACGAGCTGACCGGTACTGAACTTATGCGCCTAATTGGCTGGTCATGGGCTCATTTACCACCGCCGGTGTGGCAATCTTTATTTCAAGCAACTGATCGTTTGCACCTGTGGTTACGGCAATTCGTCACCATATTAAGGCATTGTTTGAATGACGCACATCCACATGATGCTTCTTTTGCCTTAGCCGATATGTTGGGTCGCACATGACAATCAATTTTCCGAACCGAAGCCGCAGTTACGACGCGACGCGGCAGGCAGTCCGGTTCTGGGGATATGACCGCTCCATGGAGAGTTCGTTTTTTGTGACCGTGGATGCCTTACGATTCATTCAACCGGATTTGAAAGCAGACGCGGTCGATTTGCTACGGGCATTCGATAGCAATCGCGACCGCATCTATGCCATGGCCGCGAAAGTTTACGCGCGGGGCAGAAGAGGCACCTACGACATAAACGCGGCCGACGTTTAGTCGTGCAGCTGGAAGATTGCCCTCTCGCCCGCATCCGGGTGACACGCTCAGTGAACAGCTGCTCAATATTAAGGCTGTTTAGCGCACTAACGCTCATTCAGGCCTCAAAACCCGCTGCGACAAATTTGCAACGCGAGAGTAATTTTTGTGGCAACAAGTCGGTAGCAGCGTCCTTTGATCGCGCACTTTGCGTGAAAGCAACCCACGTAGCCGCCTGATTTAGCCCGCGGATAACAAGCCCCCGGCATTTTTGGCGCGTTTTTTGCTCGCGTTGACCGTCGTAGAGACCTCGGATAGCGTTCGGGGTAATTGGGCGGGATGGATGACGAAGAAATCGGGGGTCGTCGCCGTTACCTCTCTCGCGCT
>DATFVF010000208.1:0-4425 GCA_035260465.1 Pseudolabrys sp.
ATTACCGGTCGTGGGATCAATCGGAATGCCTTCAAGATAGTAGCCGGCGCCATTCACGAGGTAGCCATTGGCATCCTGCTTGAAGTCGCCGCGACGCGTATAACTGTCAATGCCGCCGAAGAGCGGCTGATTGCCGGTGAATCCGGTCGGAGCTTGCACGATGAAATAGCCATTGCCATTGATGGCGATGTCCGTGGTCGAGTTCGTGCTCTGGATTGTCCCTTGCACCGTGTTCGTGGCAACCGAGCTTGCGATCACACCGCCCGCGATTTGGTGCGAAGGCTCCGAATCCCCCGGGATTAAGTCCGAAAACTTCGTGTCGATGCCTTTGTAAGCCGTCGTCTGAGAGTTCGCGATATTGCCGGATATGTTTTGCATGGCGAAGGACTGCGCCTGCAATCCACTCACTGCAGTTGTAAGAGCGTCGAACAAACCCATGACTTCATCTCCGCAAACGAGACACACTTCGCCCCACTGGGGCTCTGAAAACGAATTCTTGGATAGTCCGTGGCAATAGGCGTGCCACAGATTTAATACAATAATATCAAATAGTTATGAGTTGAGCCGGCTTGGAAGAACCGCAGCGAAGCGGTTCTTTCTTCCGTCGAGCGGCAGATTTTGCCGGGGGCGGGTTTCCGGTCAGGCAGCTAAGGATGTTTGGAAAAAGTGGGTGCTCGCCAGCAAACTCAAGACGCGCCGCCAGACTCTGGCGTGAACTTCAGTGCAACGCCGTTCATGCAGTAGCGCAAACCGGTCGGTTGTGGTCCGTCATCAAACACGTGACCGAGATGACCAACGCAACGCGCGCAATGCACTTCCGTGCGCGCCATGAAAAATGAGCGATCCGTTTTTGTCTCAACCGCATTGGCCAATGGTCGATAAAAGCTGGGCCAACCCGTGCCACTTTCGAACTTGGTTTCGGACGAAAACAACGGCAAATCGCACCCGGCGCAGGCAAAGGTGCCCTTGCGCTTTTCTTTGTTAAGCGGGCTGCTTCCGGCGCGTTCTGTACCGTGCTGACGCAGTATCGTGTATTGGTCCGCCGTGAGGCGTTGGCGCCAATCCATATCGGACAAATTGCGATAATCGACGGTGCCGCTTGCGGTCATCGTTTCTGCCTCACCAAATTTGGTCGTGAGAGCGAGCGCGGAAAGCGCGATGCCCGCCATCAACAGTGCGCGTCGGTTCGTCATCTAACCTTCTCCAACTCGCAAGTTCTGTAACATGGAGATACAGGTTTTACGCGTAAACGCTATTCAACTTGTCATCACCAATCTATCACGTTGATGCGAGGCAACCCCGGCGCAATTATCAACCCGGGAACCGCAGAGGCGCAAAAGGGAGCCGCTATCGATGGAAAAGGCTAGATAAATGAGGCTGAGGCGCGTTACGCGACTGCCAACCGGCCGACGCGAAGATGGCTTTGCTTTTCCGCTGCGCGCCACAAACGGCTGTCCGGCCGAAGCGGATATGAACTGTGCCACTCCTCAAGCTTTTCTCGATAGAGCGAAACGTAAGCGTCATCGGCAAGCGTTTCGATGTTGTCGAGATCGAGGCCGAGGCCGATCTCGTGATAGACATCTAGATTGTGCAAATCCGGTACTGGCAAACTTCCGCGTCGGAAATCGCTCCACATCTGCCGGTACAAATCCTCGAGGTCGCGAACAAGCCGTGGCGTATTGAACAGTAACCCGTTATCTCGGCCGGCAATCAACTTCGCCTTCGTCTCCGCCAGCTTCTCTCGATTGTGTGCGAGTTCGATTGCTTTCGACACGTATGCGTCCGGCGTCGGGCAACTCAGCTCGCTGACACCGGCCGCTTGGACTACGGAGGAACATACTCTGGCGGCGAATGTCCGACCGGCAAACGTCACGATCGGCACACCCATCCAGAGAGAGTCGGCAGCGGTGGTGTGTGCGCCATAAGGGCTGCTGTCGAGAAACAGATCCGCAAGCGGGTAGCGCGCGAGATGCTCGGGATTGGGGAGCTTCTGCGCGAATACGATACGATTTGGGTCAATCCCGGATGCCGCCGCGGCCTGGCGAAGCCGTTCATTGGCATCGTCCGTGGCGCTCAGCAACCAAAGGACGCTGTCAGGTACGCTGCCAAGGATCATCATCCAGCGCCGGAATGTCCGCGGTGTCGCCTTTTGCGAACCGTTCAATGAGCAGAAAACGAATGCGTTTTCTGGGAGTCCGGCGTCAGCGCGCGAAGGGCGCTGCGCAGCCACGACACGCTTGCGGTCGTTGGGCTGGTAGCACGCAAGCCGTAACACCTTCTCCGAATAATAAATCTCGTGGTCGGGCGGAATGATGTTGGAATCGGCAATTATATAGTGGTGATACGGCGTCCCTAACGTGCCTGGGAACCCGAACCAGTTCACTGCGATAGGCGCTGGCCTCCGGGCGAATACTTTGGTGCGCGCGTCTTTTGTGTAACCATTGAGATCGACCAAAATGTCTATTTCATCGGCCGCAATCTTCGCAGCTGCCTGGTCGTCATCAAGGCTGTTAATGTCGACCCAATGGTCGACAGCCTTTATGACCCGCCGCTGCGTACCATCAGTGCGATTGATCCCACAATAATATGCAAAAACCTCGAAGTTCTCGCGACTATGCTGCTCGATGACGTCGGTCATAGCGAAGCCAACGGCATGCTCGCGCAAATCGGACGATACGTATCCTATGCGTAGCCTGTCCGGATCGCGTCGGCTCGCCGGCATATGTTGCATGACCCTCGGCATGCCGATTGCATTTTTCGCGTACTGATAGGCCTTTGCCAGCTGAAACATTGGATCGTCGGCCAGGCACTGCAGCGACAACGATGATATCCCGTCCAAAAGGTCTTTTCGGCTGACGCGATCCCACTCGGCAATCACTGGCCATTTGCATTGCCGCTGGCGCAACGAAATCCAATGCTGCAAGACCTTCGTCTGGCGCGGATTGATATCAAGGCTCTGCTTAAGGGCATCCTCGGCCGGAGCATCGTTGTTTGCGCTCTCCAAGACGCGCGCGATCTGTTCCAGTGCGCTGACTTTATGGGCTACGGATTCACCATTGATAGCGGAGAGATCCTGAACGAGTTTGAGCCATTGTGTGACCGCCGCGCCGGCCTGCCCGCTGTCCTCAAACACTCGACCAAGATTGATATAGCAAGGATGAAAATCCGGCTTGAGGCGAATGCATTCTTGGAAAGCATTTATCGCCCCTGCCTGATCTCCAATCGCTGCCAGGGCAACACCGAAATTGAAGTAGGCCGCATGCAAAAGACCGTCGCCTGAATTGTGGGCGATCCAGGTCTTGTATAGATCGGCGGCGAATTGTTTTTGACCGAGGGAATCAAGTTGTGTCGCGCAACCAATGAGATCTACGATCGAAAGTTGATGGCCTATCGCCCGACTTACCGAATCGTTGAATAGATCCGTTGCGGCTTTCACGTCGACTGGCTCGGATAGCATGATGACGTCCCATAAGCGTTGAAGGTGCTAACCCAATTGCGGCGACCAAAGCCGCATTAGGAAGCGCATTACACTACGCGTTACAGTACGCCTTACGTGTTCGACGTCCGGTGCTGGGGCCAACACAGGTACCCAGGCAGTTGTTCGGACCTACTCGTTACGCAACGAGAGTTACCAAGGCATCCAACTGAGCGATCGACATAGCCTCGATCTGCGCCGGTGTGAATGCATTACCCTGCGTCGTGGTCAAGGAACTAATTTCAGTTGTCGTCAGACCAGGGATCGCAGCAATGCCAAGCGCGGGTATGGCGGTCGTGCTGGTCAGCGCATCGAAGTTGCCCGTCGACATGGCGTTGATTTGGTCGCTCGTCAACGCCCCGGCCTGAGCCGCGGTCAACGCGGCCATTTCGGTGGTCGTCAATTTGTTGATTTGCGATGTCGACATTGCGCCGAAGTCCGCGGCACTAAATATGTGGACTTGCGCCGCAGTCAGGTTGCCAAGCGCCGTCGTCGTCAGGCCCGCTACCTGCGTCGATGTTAACTTGGATGTGACGAGCGAATCCAGGTTGGTGGTCGTCAGGTTGTTGAGTTGCGTTGAAGTCAATCCGCCCACCTGCGTCGTCGACAGCGCCGCAATCTGCGTGGTGGTCAGGTTGTTGAGCACCGTCGTGGTCAGCGCGCCGACCTGCGTTGCGGTCAGTGCATTGGCTTGCGTGGTCGACAGGTTATGCAATTCGGTGGTGGTCAGCTGACCGATCTGCGAGGAGGAAAGCCGGGCCACCTCGGTCGCCGTCAGGTTGGAGATCTGCGTCGCCGTCAGGGCGCCGAAGGCCGTCGTGGTGAGACCGGCCACCTGCGTGGTGGTCAGGTTGGCGACGCTGAGCGAATCCAGGTTGGTGGTCGAGATGCCGTTGAGCTGGGTGGTGGTGAGACCATGGACCTGGGTGCTCGACAGCGCCGCAATCTGC